>NZ_SDMK01000001.1:1200403-1500503 GCF_004123295.1 Silvibacterium dinghuense
GCTCATCGCCATCATCAATCAGCTCAAGGGCTCGAAGGCCGGCTTCGTGAACCCCACGCTGTATGGCGCGACCTCGGCCTTCAACGACATTACGCAGGGGAACAACGACATCTCCGGCGGAAATGGCGGCTATGAAGCCACCACCGGCTGGGATGCCTGCACCGGTCTCGGCTCACCGAAAGGCACGGCTATCGCGACGGCGCTCGGAGTGCAGTAAGGCTCTGGGCTGCTGCGCGCAGGGCGATCCGCCTTCGGCGGACTGGCCGTCCCGGCCTTACGCCTTCGGCCTCCGCTCCCTCTGGTCGCGATCCAGGGCTCAGGGCTCAAATAAAAATCCCACGTCTCGGAATCGAGACGTGGGGCACCCGCGGTTCTCGCCTCCCGCCAAGCGGAGCTTGGACGGGGCACCCTGCTTCTTTGCCGATGCAGAGAAACCAAGCCACGGATCGCGACCAGAGGGAGCGGAGGCCGAAGGCTATTCGCCCTGCGCGAAGCAGGCTGGTTTGCCTTTGTCATTCCAGCGCACGTAGCCCATGGGGCGGTCGTGGTCGTGCGTGAAGAGTACCAGCCAGCGCTCGGGAATGGCGCGCGCATAAAACCGCTTGCGCTCTTCGATCACCCGCAGCGGATCGAGATCGTAGCCCATGCCCCACGTCACATCGAGATGCGCGCTGGTCGGAATGAGGTCCGAGATATAGCAGGCGCGCTGGCCACCTGAGTCGATATGCACGGCCAGCGTCTGCGCCGTGTGTCCGGGAAAGCACTCGACGAAGATGCCGGGCACAATCTCGTCCACCTGAGCAGGCTTCGTCTCAAGCAATGTCATCTGCCCGCTCTCAACCAGGGGATCATAGTTTGCGCTGGTATAGCTCACGGTATCGCGCTCGAGCTGCAGATGGCCGTGCTCGACCTCACCCTGATGCGCGAAGTAGCGCGCGTTGGGGAAGGTCGGCACAACTTTGCCGGACGCTGTGAGCGTCGTGTTCCAGCCGCAATGGTCGAAATGCAGATGCGTGTTGATGACCACATCGACCTCTTCCGGATGAATACCCGCGGCGGCGAAGGAGGATGGCAGAAGCTGCTTCGTCTCGAAGACGCCGCGCATCTTCTCGCTCAGCTTGTTGCCGATGCCGGTTTCGATCACCACCGTATGCTTCCCGGTGCGGACGACGACCGTGTTCAGCCCCAGCGTGACGAGGTTACGCGCATCGGCCGGCAGCCGCTTCTCCCACATCGTCTTCGGCACCACGCCGAACATGGCTCCGCCGTCGAGCTTGTACGCGCCGTCGGTGAGCACCATCAGCTCGAAGTCGCCAAGCGCAGCTCGTGCGCGGACAAGATCGTCCGGAGTGGGAGAAGCGATCATTACTGCCCCTGCTCATCCTTCCCGAGCTCTGGATGCATCACATACTGCTCGAACTGCTGCAGCAGCCGGATGTGCAGCTCGGTCTGCGCCTCCGGTCCGGCAACGGAATGCGTCTTGCGCGGAAAGATGTTGTAGTCGTACGGAATCCCGGCATCGATCAGCTTCTGGATGTACTGCACGGTGTTGCCCAGGTGCACGTTGTCGTCGCCGGTGCCGTGGAAGATCACGATGTGGCCGTGAATCCTGTCGGCGCTATTCACGTCGGAGTCGTCATGGTACGCCTTCGCATCCTCCGAAGGCAGGCCCATGTAACGCTCAGTGTAGATCGAGTCGTAGAGACGCCAGTCCGTCACCGGCGCGCCGCTCCCGCCGGCAAGGAAACGATCCGAGTGGCTCAGCGCGTAGAGCGTGAAGCTGCCGCCCCAGCTCCATCCCCACCAGCCCATACGATGGCCGTCAATCTGCGGATACTTCGCCAGCACCTGATCCACGGACGCGAGCTGGTCGGCGAGTTCCGCAGGTCCGAAGCTGTGATACGCCGCCTGCTCGAAGTCGCGGCCGCGACCGGCCATGCCGCGATTGTCCACGTGCAACACTGCGAAGCCATGCTCGGCCAGCAACTGATCGAAGTACCAGCCGCGGTTGCCATACTTGTTCTTCGCCGTGCCTACGCCGGGACCGCCATAAGGGTTCACGATCAGCGGCACACTCGCCGCAGCGCGCTCGCCCACCGGCAGCTGCAGCGTGCCGAAGAGCTTCGTCTTGCCGTCGGCAGCGGTCAGTTCGAGATTCACCGGAGGCACCACGGTATGTCCGGCAACCGCGTGCGAGCGCCAGAACGGCGTGCATGCGCCGGCGCCAGTCCCGCTACCCGTGCAATAGCTCACCACCGGCGGCGTGATCAGCGTCGAAGAGGTGTCAATGAATGCGCCACCCTTCTGCGCAAACTCAGGATCGTGAAAGCCGTCCGTTTGCGTCACACGCCGCTTGCCCGTGCCGTCGAGCTGCACCGCCCACACCTGCTGATCGCGGGGATTGCCTTCGTTCGAGAGGTAGTAGACGGTGCCCTTCGCCTCATCGACCGCTTTGATCTCCGAGACCTCGTATTCTCCGTGCTCCAGCTCACCCGCAGGCTTTACTTCTTCGCCCAGCGGATGCGCCGCGTCAAAGGTGTAACGGTAGATGTGCGTATAGCCATCCTGCCAGCCCGTGTTCAGGAACTGGTGATCGCCAACGAAGATGAAGTCATAGGCAATGGTGAAGTACTTAGGCTCGGTCTCGGCCAGCACGCGCTTCACCGCGCCGGTGCGCGTGTCCGCAAAGTAGAGATCGCGGTGCTTCTGATCGCGTGTCAGCACTTCAACCCACACCACATGCGAGCTCACCCAGCCGAAGCGCGGAATATAGTCATTGCCGGTGCTCAGCGGGATCTTCAGCCATTGCGTTGCGCCGCCCTCGGCGCTCACCACGCCCACACGCACGCCGGGATTCGGATCGCCCGGCTGCGGGTAGCGCTGTTCATCCACCGTCGCATGCACGGGAATCCAGTCGGTGAGCGGATACTCGGGCACCTTTGCCTCATCCACCTGCAGATAGGCGATCTGCTTCGAATCCGGCGACCAGAAATAATTGCTTCGCGTATCCAGTTCTTCGAGATAGACCCAGTCGATCTCGCCGTTGAGCAGCGTCGGCTCCTTCGTCGCGGTCAGCGCCACGGCCGCACCGCCAGCCTTCACCGGCTGCACGTAGAGATTGTGGTCGCGCACATAGGAGACACGCGCGCCGTCCGGCGAAAACTTCGGATCGTCCCCGCTCTGCATGCCGGTGTTGCCGATCGTCGCGCCCTGACCGCTGGCGAGGTCGTAATTCCACAGCTCGCCATCGGTGTTGAAGAGCATATGCGTCGAGTCGGGCGACCAGATGTAGTCCGGCTGGTTATAACGATTGCGATGGTCGCGGTCCTTCTCACGCAGTGGCGCATTCAGCAGCCGCGCGATCTTCTGCGCCTGCACCAGCGTAGTCAGCTTGCCGTCGGCCGTGTCGATCTGCATGACGTCACCGCTATCGGCGATGTAGGTCGCCCGCTTCCCGTCCGGCGACCAGCTGATATCGCCGGGCGCATCGCCGGTCAGGCTTTCGCCGCCGAAGATCTCTTTGATCGTCCAGGGATGTGTCTGCGATGACTGCGCGGCAATCGGCAGGGTGGCAAGCAGAGCGGTGGATGCGACGGCGAGCAGGGACACAACGTGAAAGAAACGCAAGGCAGCTCCAGGAACAAGGAATCTTATGGCACAGCCGAGGGAGCGTGGGGAAGCGCGCGGCCGTACGCAGTATCCAGCAACGCCATTCTACCGGGGACTGGCCGTCCAGGCCTTTTGCCTTCGGCTGCTGCGCGCAGGGTATAGACTGCATTTCAGATCATGAAGGACGAACTTCTCTCGCTGGTCCAACTCCAGGAAACCGATCAGGCCATCTCCCGTCTCCGCACGGAGCTTGCAGCTCTACCGCAGAAGCTCGCCTCGCTCGAAGAAAAGCTCACTCGCCAGAAGACTGCCGTTACCCAGTCCGAGCATGCACTGAAGGACGAAGAGGCTGCGCGCCGCCGCATGGAAAGCGACCTCAAGGACCAGCAGCAGAAGATCGTAAAGTTCCGCGATCAGTCCTCGAGCGTCAAAACCAACGAGCAGTTCAAGGCGCTGCAGCATGAGATCAGCTTTGCCGAAGCCGAGATCGGCCGCATCGAAGATCGCGAGCTCGAAAGCATGGAGAAATCCGAGCAGCTCGAAGCGCAGCTCGCGAAGACCCGGCAGGAGCTCTCCGACTACACTCGCGTCGTCGAGCTGGAGAAGGAAGCCGCGGCCGCCACGACGGTGCAGCAAAAGCAGCGCCTCGAAGCACTCGAGAAAGACCGTCAGCTTTATCGCGCTCAGATCATCAACACGCAGGACGGAGATGCCCGTCTTGCCACCTACGACCGCCTGGCAAAATCCAAGGGCACGGCGCTCGCCGCCGTCGAGAATCAGCGCTGCACCGCCTGCCAGATGGGCGTGCGGCCGCAGCTGTGGAACCAGATTCGTGCCGGGGAGCTGTTGCCCTGCGAAAGCTGCGGCCGGTTGCTCTATCACGATCAGGAAGAAGCCGCTGCGCCGGATGCCGCGCCCGGCGCGCTGCGCAACAAGGCTCAATAAAAAGCCCGGCACAGGGCTTAACGGGAACCGACTGCATGAAGCGTATCTGCATCGATATGGACGAAGTGCTGGCCGACACACTCGGCGAACACCTCGCCCGCTACAATCGCGACCACGAAGAAGCCATCACCAAGGGCGATCTCAAGGGCAAATGGCTCTGGGAGATCGTCTCCTCGGACCGCCACGAGCGCCTCGAAGGCTACCTGCGCTCAGAGGACTTCTTCGAAGACCTGCCGGTCATCGAAGACAGCCAGCGCGTGGTGCGCGAGCTGGTAAAGGACTACGACGTCTTCATCGCCACGGCAGCCATGGAGTTTCCGAATTCCTTCGGACCGAAGTACCGCTGGCTGCGCCGGCACTTTCCCTGGCTGAACCCGCGAAATTTTGTCTTCTGCGGCGACAAGAGCATTCTCCACGCCGACTACCTGATCGACGATCAGCCGCTCCACTTCCGCCGCTTCCAGGGGGAAGGCATTCTCTACAGCGCGCCGCACAACCTCGGCATCTCCGGCTTTCGCCGCGTGGATAACTGGGCGCAGGTAGCCCGGATCTTCGTGCCCAACTTCGTGCTGGACCAGGTCGAGAAATAGAGCGGGACCGTTTTGGTGTCCTGCCTTCTGTCTCGTTCTAGCCCAGCGGCTTCGCCTGCATCAAATCGCGATCGAGCGAACGCGCTGCCGGGACAGGCGCGGCACCTCCATGCTGGCTGCCCCGTCCGGCACTCCCCGCAGATGCCAGAGGACGCGCTGCGGCACTCTGCATCAGGTGCTGCTGGTGCATGGTCACGATAAGCGCCACTGCCGGAATCGAGCCCGCACAGCGATAGGCGTGGGGCGTGCTCGCATCGAAGTAGACGCTGTCTCCAGCCTCCAGCACGTGTGCCTTGTCCCCGTGCCGGATCTGCAGCTCTCCCTGCAGCATGTAGAGAAATTCATAGCCCGGATGCACGTGCGGCCGCACTTCTTTATCCGCCCGGAGGGGAATGAACTCGGCGTAGTAAGGATCCATATGGCGGTCGGGCACCATGTATCCCAGGCTCTCGAAGTAATAGGTCGGGTCATCGGTTCCGGTCTGCGGCAGGCGCACCCGATCACTCTTTCGATGCACGCGGAAGAGCGTATGCGGCTCGGGCTCGAAGAAGTAGGAGAGGTCCTTGCTGAAGACCATGGCGATGCGGGCGAGGTTGCGCAGCGTCGGCACGACGCGGCCGGTCTCGAGCTGCGAAAGGAAGCTGGCCGAAAGCCCCGTGTGCCGGCCCAATTCCACCAGCCCCATCGACTTCTTCAGGCGCAGCCGCTTGATGCGCTCGCCGATCTTGCGCTCCGCGATAAAGGCTTCGGCGGTCTCCGGATCGATCTTCGTGTCTGGCTTCGTATCCGGCCTTGCATCGGGGCGCATATCCATCTCTGCCCCGTCTTTTGTTTCGATACTGACCTTGCCCTCATCCTGCATGGTGGCCATAGTGCATTTCCTCGCCGTCTCTCTGCCACGCCCTACCAACTCTGTTGCGTGGTGGGATGCAGAAGAACGGAAATATGTTTTTCTATGGCCACAAAGGCTTTCCGCACGGCCAATACCATCATCCCAACCGCTTAAGGTGATTTCCATGCCCGAATCACAGAACAGAATCCTGCTCAGCGGGGCCTCCGGCCTGATCGGCACGGCTTTGGCGCAGGCTTTTACCGCCCACGGCATGCAGACAGTGCGGCTTTCGCGGGAAAAAGTCTCCGATCCGCGGCAAACCGTCCTCTATTGGGACCCATCGGCAGAGCGCCCGGTTACCGATCTTTCGCCGCTCGAAGGCTTGCAGGCCGCCATTCACCTCTCCGGCGCCAACGTCTCCTCCCACCGCTGGACCAACAGTTACAAGCAGGAAATCGTCTCCAGCCGCGTTGAAACGACGCTGGCCCTGGGGCGGATTTTCTCACAGCTCCGCCAGCCTCCGGAGTCGTTCCTATGTGCCTCAGCTACAGGCATTTACGGCAACCGAGGGGATGACCTCCTGAGCGAACGCTCGCCGCGCGGCGAGGGCTTTCTTGCAGACACCTGCGCTCTCTGGGAGCAGGCGGCCAGCACCGCGGGAGAAGCGACGGGACGCGTCCTGCACCTGCGCTTCGGCGTGGTCCTGGATCAAAGCGGCGGCGCGCTGGCGAAGATGCTGCCGCTCTTCCGGGCCGGTCTCGGCGGCACATTCAGCTTTGGCCGTCTCCCCAGGCATCTATGGATGAGCTGGATCACGCTGTCCGATCTCGTCTCCGCCCTGCTCTTTCTGCTCGCGCCGGAAAACCGGCATCTTTCCGGGGCCTTCAACTTCACCGCGCCCGAGCCGGCGACCAACGCCGATTTCACCCATGCCCTGGCCCGGCGCCTCCGCCGGCCGGCAATCCTGCCGGCTCCGGCCTTCGCGCTGCGCCTTGTCCTTGGGCCGATGGCAGACGAGACCCTGCTGGCCTCGACCCGAGCCATCCCCGAGGCCCTACTTACGGCCGGATATCGCTTCCAGGCTCCCGATCTCGGCACGGCTCTGCGACTCGTGCTCCCCGAAGGCGAGCGCTAGGAGGTATCTACCTATAGCGATAGAAGATGTTGTCATTCCGACCGCAGCGTAGCGGAGTGGAGGAACCTGCAATTCTTCGCTTATAGAGGCGCAAACCGCAGGTCCCTCCACTTCGCTCGCCTTTGGCTCGCTTCGGTCGGGATGACAATTTGCGTAATGAAATGAACAGGTAGATACGGCCTTGAGCCTGTTGGAACACGACCCCGTATGCGATGCGCCACCGCGGGGGAAGCGCTCTATTCTCCGTCGTATCCGATGTACTGGTTGATCGCGTGTGCAGCGCGGCCGTTGCCCGTGTCCTGGTTCGCATCGCTGAAGCTCAACCCGCTGCCGTCCTTGAGCACAACCCGGATATAGTCCGCCTGCCCCCGGTCGCGGACTTCCGCAAAGTGAATTTCGTCGAGAGGAACGGTGAAGGTGTCATATCCGAAAAATTTCGGCACATGGAAGGTGGCCGTATTGCTGCTCCTGTCTAAGGTCAGGCTTCCGGCTTTTGTCACCAGCACGCTGGCGCAGAAAAAGGGTGCGCAAAAAACGAGTATCCCGAGCAGGGGATAAAAACTCCTGGCGCGAACCGCACGATACAGAAAAAAGAGCGCGGAGAGCATGGCGGGCACGGCAAAGCATGCTCCGAAGAGATACGCAGGCTGCTCGGTAATGAGCAGTCCGCCGCCAGAAAGAGCTTGTACGAGGTAAGGCGGAGTCGGACTCATGGTTGTCAGATGTTCCTCCCCGGCGTGACCTGCTTCCAGGCCGAAAAAATACTGTACGCCCCCGGAACAAGCGGCTGGAACGGTGACCGGAGCGGCTTTCGCCAGGACCGGATCAGGCAGGCTCTCAATCCTGCTACGCTGAATCAGAATGAGTGGCAAGACTCGTCTGTTCAGCATGCTCCGTTTTTCTCCCGCTGTGATTACGGCTCCCGCCGCTGCTGCCCTGTTCTGGATGACGGGTTGCGGCATGGAAGCTTCGCCCATGCCTCCCAGCCTCAAGCTGCCTGCCCCGGTCACCGACCTCACCGGCAGCCGCGCCGGCAACGAGGTCTCGCTGCACTGGACGATGCCCAAGCGCGACACCGAAAAGGTCATGCTCAAGGGCCATCAACGGGTCGTGATCTGCCGCCATCTCGATAATGGCCCCTGCCAGAGCGCTGGAGAAATCCTCGTCGAGCCGCAGGCGAAGGCGTCCTACACCGATCACCTTCCTGCCGTGCTGGCCACGGGGCCGGCACAACAGCTGGTCTATACCGTCGAGCTCAAAAATCACGCCGGTAAGGATGCCGGTCCCTCGAACCATGTCTTTCTGGCCGCAGGCGAGGCACCCGGCAGGGTGGAAGACCTCGGCGCCCATACCAGCGCAGACGGTATCGTTCTTAGCTGGGCGCAGCAGCCGGGAAACAATACCTTCCGCATCCACCGCGAGCTGGTTACCGATCCCAAGGCCAAGGCCGTGAAGCCCGATGAAAGCGCCGGCGTGCCCGCACCCGAGCAGCAGATTCTCGAGCTTTCAGGCAAGGACAAGGGCAACGCGCTCGATCGCGATGCCGCCCTCGATCACACGTATCACTACGAGGTTGACCGGGTCGCTCATTACTCCTTTTCCGGCCATGACATCGAAATCACCAGCGCGCCCAGCGCCACGGTGACCCTCGATGCCCGCGACACCTTCCCGCCGCGCGTCCCCACCGACCTCCAGGCGGTGCCGGACGCCGATGCCGGCTCCATCGATCTCTCCTGGTCGCCCGGCACCGAGCCCGATCTCGCCGGCTACCGGGTCTATCGGCGCGATGCCGGCTCCTCGGAGGCACCGGTGCGCATCTCGCCCGACGGCCCTGACGCCGTGGTTTCGCCCTCGTTCCGAGATACGAAGGCGCAGGCCGGACATCGCTATGCCTATTCAGTAAGCGCCATCGACCACGACGGCAACGAAAGTGCCCGCTCCCCGGAAGTAGAAGAAGGATTGCCGCAGACCCAATAGCTTGCGCGGCAGTATGCTGAATCACGCATGCAATACTGCCGCTTTCTCACCGCGTCCGGCCCGCAGTACGGCCTCGTTTCCGATCGCAACGGCGCATCTGGAGGCGAGCGCTGGATCGAACGCCTGATCGAGCCTTTCGAAGAAGATCCCTGGGTTCGGTTAGCGCCTGCCGGAGCCTTCGAACCTCTACCGCTCACCTCGGCCCGCCTGCTCAGCCCCGTCGTGCCGCGCAAGATCGTCTGCGTGGGCCGCAATTATCGCGACCATGCCGCAGAGCTCGGCAATGAGGTGCCGAAGCAGCCGCTGCTCTTCTTCAAACCTTCGTCCGCGCTTCTCGCTCCCGGTGAGGCGATCCAGCTCCCGTCACAGTCCGAACGCGTGGACTTCGAGGGCGAACTGGGGCTGGTGATCGGCAGACGCGCCCGGAATCTTGGTTCCGGAGACAATCCTTTCGACTATCTCCGCGGCTACACGCTGGTGAACGATGTGACCGCCCGTGATCTGCAGAAGACCGACGGCCAGTGGGCTCGCGCCAAGGGATTCGATACCTTCTGCCCGGTCGGACCGATCGTGAGCGATGAGCTCGACCTTACGGCCAGCGTCGGGATTGAAACCTGGCTGAACGGTGAGCGCCGCCAGCATGGTCACACGCGAGATCTGATCTTTTCGATTCCCGACCTGTTGCGCTACATCACCGCCGCCATGACCCTCGAGCCCGGCGACCTGATCGCCACCGGCACACCGGCCGGCGTGGCTCCTCTTCATTCCGGCGATATTGTCGAAGTCCGGATTCCCGGACTCGGCGCTCTTCAGAATCCGGTAACCCACAGCGCCTCATAAGCGATCGACGCCAAAACCGCGCAACAGCAAGAGGCCCCTATTAAGAGGCCTCTTACTGGACAGTTTGCTCTATCGACCTAGTAGGCTGCGATCCCGTTCCATCCCGCCTGCTCCGGCAGGCCTGCGATCGTACCTGCTTCAATCAGCGTGCCGTTGGACTGAATCTCGTACACGGCGACCTCCCCCACACCGGCATCCAGGGTATAGAGGTATTTGCCATCGCGGCTGATGCTCATGTCGAGATTGGCTGCGCCATCCGGCTCGGCGGCGACGATCGTGCCCGAGATTGGCGTCAGGGCACCGCTCGCGCCTATGGCATAGCCTGCTACTGTCGACGTTGCCGCATTGTCGACGTACACGAACTTGCCGTCCGGCGTAATCGCATTCCAGCAGTTCCCGTCTCCATCCGTAGGAATGCTCTGCGTGATCGCCGTCAGCGCTCCACCCGCATTCACCGCATAGGACGAAATACTGGAAACATCCGTCCCGTCCGGCTGGTTTTCAGAAACGATCAAAGTACCGCTGGGCGTAAACGAAACCGAGAACACTCCCGGCGTCACACTCGTATGCACCACGGCCGTACCCAGCGTTCCGTCGCTCTGGATCAGATAAGTGTCGATATGATTCGGAGTTTTTTCGATCACTACCAGCGTCTTACCATTCGGACTGACTGCAATATCCGAAGCCCCGTCATTTGCGGCAGTAAGATAGACCGTCGCATGCGGAATCTCATGCAGCCGCCCGGCGGCATCAGCGTGGAACGCAACGATCGCACCACTCCCGCCTGCATTCAGCACATACACCGTACCGTTGTGCTCAGCTACCGACACGGGAAACGCGCCGCCCGTCGGCTCCCGATCAACCAGCACCGGAACGCCGCCAGCCACAACAAAGCTGGATACCGTACCGCTGCCCGAGTTCACTGCGAAGAGCAGGTTGCGATCGCCGCTCAGCGTCAGCGATCCCTGCGACTGTAAAGGATCAACCGTTCCGCCGCTTCCGCGTCCGCCCGTGCGGACACGGCGCGCCAGAACATATTGCCCATCTCCCTCGCGCTGATAGGCGAGCACTTCATTGTTCTCCGCGTTGTTCGTCATCACGAACACCGCGGACCTTGCCCCGGAGTAAGTATCCTGGGCATGAATCGTTGGGGTCATCATTCCAGCGCCCAGCACGGCCGCCATCACACTGCCAATTACACTGCGCATACACTTACTCCCTGAGCTAAGTTGTGAGCGCAGAAAGCCGCGGGCGCTGCATGGCTATGCAACGCGCTGCACTCTCTCGTTCTGCGCACGACTATCTGACCGGGAAAAGGAATACGAGTTACACCGAAAACGAAGTTTCCTCTCCTGTCACAGTGAAGACAGTCACCACGCCATGCAGCTCGCATGCCTGCGGCCTATGGATTGCGGAAACACTCACGAAACCCGCCCGCTGCCCGTCCGGCAAACCACCGATCCAGCCGTTGCAAACCAAGACATAAGTCCAGACCAGCTCCAAGATCAGCTCCCGGACATGGCTCCGGGCGGCATCTCTTCCAGACTTTCCTGCCACGCCGGCTCACTGCCCGGCATCCTATTTCAGTAGAGGGAGCTCAATCCGCTGGTACCCCGAAACCCGCCATATTGACAGGATGTTCAGTTCCCTTCCGCGCCCGGTTGGCCGATAATAGAGGGGTAAAGTGGCTCAGAAGGAGAGAAACCATGTCTAAGACTCTGCTGGAACAGCTTCGCACCATGACCACCGTCGTTGCCGACACCGGCGACATCGAGGCGATCGAAAAGGTCAAGCCGCAGGATGCGACCACCAACCCGTCGCTGATCACCGCCGCGGCCCAGATGCCGCAGTATCAGCAGATTGTGGACGATACGCTGATCGAGGCCAAGAAGAAGCTCGGCGACAACGCCAAGGATGAGGATGTTGCCAAGGAAGCCTTCAAGCACCTGGCCATCGCCTTCGGCAAGAAGATCCTGGCCGTGGTTCCGGGCCGCGTCTCGACCGAAGTCGATGCGCGCCTGTCCTACAACACCGAGGCCACGCTGAAGCAGGCCCGCGAGATCATCGCACTTTACGAAAGCGCCGGCATCTCGAAGCAGCGCATCCTCATCAAGATCGCCTCCACCTGGGAGGGCATCAAGGCCGCCGAGATCCTCGAGACCGAAGGCATCCACTGCAACCTGACCCTGCTCTTCGGCCTGCACCAGGCCATCGCCTGCGCCGAGGCCAAGGTCACACTGATCTCGCCCTTCGTCGGCCGCATCCTCGACTGGTACAAGAAGAACACCGGCAAGGACTACGTGGGCGCCGAGGACCCGGGCGTCCAGTCGGTCACCCGCATCTTCAACTACTACAAGCACTTCGGCTACAAGACCGTGGTCATGGGCGCGAGCTTCCGCAACATCGGCGAAATCGAAGAACTGGCCGGTTCCGACCTGCTGACCATCTCTCCGAACCTGCTGCATGAGCTCGAAGCCAAGACCGGCGATCTGCCCCGCAAGCTCGATCCCGAAAAGGCGAAGACGCTCCAGATCGAGAAGATCACCGTCGACAAGGCGACCTTCGACAAGATGCACGCCGAGGACCATATGGCCCACGACAAGCTCAAGGAAGGCATCGAGGGCTTCTCGAAGGCGCTCGAACAGCTCGAACAGCTGCTGGCCAAGCGCGTCTCCGAACTGGCTGCGGTCGGCGCGGCCAACTAAATCCAACCCGCTCTATGGCGAACGGCGGACCTTCGGGTCCGCCGTTTTTGCGTTGTCCCAATCTGGGATTACGGTTGGAGCAAAAACTCCCAGCCCGGAAGAGAATCCTGTTAAATTGTATGCACAATCTGTTTTGTGCAGATCGAGTTCGACCTACGGAAGCATGAGCGGAATCTCCGCGAGCGCGGACTTGGCTTTGAACAGGCAGCGGAGTTCGATTTTGAATCTGCCACGACGGTCGAAGTCTTTCGCCATGGCGAGCAAAGGTTCGTCTCCATCGGCTACCTGGGTGAACGGCTGCACGTGCTCTGCTTCCGGGAAACTGCGGACGGCATTCGCATCATCAGTTTTCGGAAAGCCAATGATCGGGAGGCGAGGAAATATGGCAAACCCAAAATACTTGGAGCCTGACACCATTGAGCCTCCGCTCATCGATGAAGAGGGTGAGGTCCGCGAGCTGACAGAGAAGGATTTTGCCCGCGCGGTTCCGTTCTCGGCCCTGCCAGAATCCCTGCAGCAAAAACTCCTCGCCCTCAAGAAGCCTCGTGGCCCACAGAAGGAGCCAACCAAGGAGCGGATCACCATCCGGCTCTCCCCCGAGGTCGTCTCACATTTTCGCGAGAGCGGCCGAGGATGGCAGTCCCGCATGGATGCCGCGCTCAAGGAATGGATGAACTCGCAAAGCCGGGTTCGGAACCAGGCCAAGACCAAGACAGCCCGCCACTCCGCCTGACGCCCGCTCGCGAACCGGTACGGTAGAATCGACAGGTACGCCTCAAGACGAAAAGCCCGCCTGACGAATGACCATCCGACTGTTCAATACCCTGACAGGAAAAATCGAAGACCTGGCTCCGATCGACGGTAAGCCCTTCCGCATGTATGCCTGCGGCCCCACCGTGTACGACTACGGCCACATCGGCAACTTCCGCACCTTCCTGCAGGTGGACGTGCTCCGCCGCGTGCTGCGCCTCAAGGGCATCGAGCCCCAGCACGTCATGAACATCACGGATGTGGACGACAAGATCATCCGCAATGCGGCGATCGCGGGCGTCAGCATCTCCGAATACACACCGCGTTTTGAGAATGCCTTCTTCGAGGACCTCGACGCGCTCTCCGTCGAAAAGCCCGAGATTGTGGCCCGCGCGACCGAGCACATCCCAGCCATGGTTTCGATGATCGAGAAGCTGGCTGCCGAAGACTGCGCCTACAAGACCGAAGACGGATCGTGGTACTTCCGCATCGCGAAGTTCCCCGGCTACGGCAAGCTCTCGAAGAAGGACTTCAGTGGCATCACGGACGGCGCCCGCGTCGACGTGGACGAGTACGACAAGGATTCAGCGCGCGACTTCGCGCTCTGGAAGGCGGCCAAACCCGGCGAACATCGCTGGGAGACGCCACTCGGCGCGGGCCGTCCCGGCTGGCACATTGAGTGCTCGGCCATGGCCAATGAATACCTCGGCGAGACGCTCGACCTGCACGCCGGCGGCGAAGATCTCATGTTCCCGCACCACGAGAACGAGATTGCACAGTCCGAGTCGGCTACGCACCATTGCTTCGCGCGCCACTGGTTCCACGTCCGCTTCCTGCTGGTCGAGGGGCGCAAGATGTCGAAATCCGAGGGTAACTTCTATACCCTGCGCGATCTGCTGCTCAAGGGCTACAAGGCCTCGGCGATCCGCATGCTGCTCATCTCGGTGCCCTATCGCCAGCAGCTCAATTTCACGTTTGAAGGACTGGCCGGCGAGACCGGCGCCATCGAGCGCCTGCGCACCTTCCGTGAGCGTGTCCGGAATGCCAAGCCGGCGACCGAAACCAATATTGCGCTTACCGACGAAACCGCGCGTTGTGAGAAGAACTTTCTTGACGGCCTTTGTAACGACCTGAACACGGCCGAAGCCCGCGCCGCCATCTTCGACCTGGTGCGCGCCGGCAACGCCGCGCTCGACGCCGGGACGATGGGAGCGGAGAATGCCGCGCAGATCCTCGGCGTGCTGAAGCAGTTCGACGCGGTCTTCGCCGTGCTCGACGACCACGATGCCGAGTGGACCCGCTTCGCCCTCGACTGGGCTGAGCGCGAAGGCCGCCTCGACGAGGCCTCGCCTGAAGTGCTGGCGCAGCGGTCACTCTCCGACGAGCAGATTCAGGCGCTGGTCGATGAACGCACCCGAGCCAAGAAGACACGGAACTTCGCCCGCGCCGACCAGATCAGGAATGAGCTGGCGGAAAAGGGAATCCTGATTGAGGATTCAAAGGACGGGGTTCGCTGGAAGCGTAAGTGACTGCGCGTCACGGCGACTCGCGCGCTTTGCGCGCCACTCTCGTTGGTCGCGTTAGTTTCTTGAGGCTTCCAAAGCGGCAACCCGCTCGGTAAGCGCAGCGATGAGCTTGTACGTCTCGAGATCGCTCTTGGCCTTCGACTCACCGATGGCGGCCATAAGCGCCTGAAAGTTCGCTTCCTGCTGATCGCGGAGTGAGTTGGAAGTCGTCTCGATCTGCTTCTGAAGTGCGTTGTACTGCGTCTCCATCTGCTTCTCGATCGACGAGACGCGGACCTTCAGTTCGCGCACGTCGGGCGCAATCACATCCTGAATCGCGTGCTGCAAGGTCTGCAAAACGTTGTCGGTCATTCCGCGCTCTCTGCCTCCAGTGTAGGCCGGTTTGCTCCGGCAACCGGAAATATTTCTCCCACGCGGAGTTACGGATGGCACCGATTCGATTCCCTGGACGTTGCCAACTACACTCAAACTAGCGCAGGCATGGCCGACAACTTCGCACAGACCGTCAAGCAGCAGGCCGATATCGTCAAGATTATCGGCGAGTACGTGCGCCTGAAGAAAGCGGGCGCGCAGAACATGCAGGGTTTGTGCCCGTTTCATGGCGAAAAGTCGCCGTCGTTTTCGGTGCATATCGGGCGGCAGTTCTTCCACTGCTTCGGCTGCGGCGTCTCGGGCGACGTCTTCACCTTTATCCAGAAGATCGAGAACGTCAGCTTTCCCGAGGCGGTGAAGACGGTCGCTCTGAAGTGCGGCATTCCGCTACCCAAGCGCGAATTCTCCTCGCCCGAGGAAGCGGCCGAGAGCCGGCGCCGAGGCAAGCTGATCGAGCTGCACGAGGCAGCAACGGCCTGGTTCCAGGAGCAGCTGAAGACGCCGGAAGGCGCGCTGGCCCGAGAGTATCTGCATGGGCGCGGCCTGTCGGACGACGGCATCGCCAAGTTCCGCATCGGATACGCGCCGGAGAGCTTTCATGCCCTGCGGGAACGTCTGCAATCGATGGCCGACGTGGAAACGCTGCGCGCCTCCGGCCTGTTTTCGTTCAAGCAGCAGGAGGACGGCTCGCCCGGACCGATCTATTCGCGCTTCCGCAAGCGGGTCACCTTCCCCATCGCCAGCGAGTCGGGCAAGGTCATCGCCTTTACCGCCCGCGCGCTCGAGAGCGGCGAAAAGGCGGGGCCGAAGTACATGAATTCGCCCGAGACGCCGCTGTACCACAAGGGCAATGTTCTCTTTAACTTGGACAAGGCCCGCCAGCCCATCCGCGACTTCGGCTTTGCTCTGCTGGTGGAGGGCCAGATGGACTGCATCTCGGCCTCGCTGGCCGGGATTTCGAACGTCCTCGCCACCAGCGGCACCGCGTTTACCGAGGCGCAGGTGCGCCTGCTCTCGCGCTACACCCAGCGTGTGCTGGTCAACTTCGATCCCGACACGGCCGGGGCGAACGCCGCCGAGAAGTCCATTGCCCTGCTCACCGAGGAGGGCTTCGAGGTGAAGGTTGTCACCCTCGAGGGAGGGCTTGACCCGGATCGCTACATTCGCGAGCGCGGCGCCAAAGAGTACATGGCGGCCCTGCGCGGGGCACGGCGTATCCAGGATTACCTGATCGAACGCGCACGCCAGCTTCATCCGGCGCGCACGCCGCAGGGCAAGGTCGACGCACTCAATTACCTGCTGCCCTTCATCCGGCTCATCCCCAGCCGCATCGCCCGCGATGAGTTCGCCATGGATGCGGCACAGAAGCTGGGCATCGACTCGGCGCTGGTGCGCGAGGAGCTGAAAGAGGCGGCGGCCAAGAAGCGGGATTTCCTCTCGACCGCACCGAGCTCGCCGCTTACCCGCGCCGAGCAGATCCTGCTCCAGGCCTTTTCCGCGCCCCAGAGCGGGGAGAACTTCCAGGCGGCCGAGCGAGCCTATCGCAAACATGAGGAAGACTTTGCACGCATGCGATCGGACGTGCACGACATGGTGAACTGCCTGCGCGGACGCTCGCCCGAGGCCGATCCGATTCAATGCCTTGCCGATCCGGAGCAGCGGCAGATGCTGGCCGCCATTTTTGTCTCCGTCCATGGGTTTGAGCCCTCGGTCGAGGACATCGAGCAGGCCGTTTTCACCGTCCGCCGGGCTTCTCTTGAACAGGAATTGCGCCAGCTCCGCTCCGCCATCCACCAGGCCGAACGAGAAGGCAAGGTGCAGGAGGCTGTCGAGCTGACCCGCCAGACCTTGCAGCTCACGCAGCGTCTCCGCGCCTTAGATTAGGCCTGGCCGGCCAGGCCTTTCGCCTTCGGCACGCGCTCCCGCTGGTCGCGGCGCTGGAGTTTCTCCATCTGCGGGAGTGGGGTTCGCACCCTCCCACCCAAGCGGAGCCTGGATGGGGCACCCTTTTTCTTGCTCCTGCGAGCAAACCCGCAGGTTTCTCCGCTGCGCGAACAAAAAGCTGGCCGCTCCGGTCGAAATGACAAGGTTATGGGAGTTTCGGGCATCCCAACCGCGACCATCGGGAGCGCCCTTGCGCTCCCGTACCGGCACGAATGCGCCGAAGGCGCGATTCGCCCTACGCGTAGTAGCCCTGCGCGGAGCAGTGTGCGAAAATCCTCATCCGATGAGACTTCTGGACTGGCTGACCGATTTATTCGTCGATACTTTCGGCATTACCCGTCCGCAACCGGAGCAGCGGCGGCGGATCAGCCTCATCCTGGGCATCCCGCTGCTGCTTTTTTTGCTCGCGATCGTGGCTCTCACCGTCCTCTTCTTTGTGCTGTCTTCGCGTTGAAGGGAGATGAAAACGCCTTGACGGAACCGAAAGGAATGTGATGAAACAAATTCCTCTTTCCGACATCTATACACATGAGGAGCCTGTGATGACGGGCTTTCGAGGATTCTGCCGCGCGTTCAGCCGTAAAAGGTCGGCAATTATAGCAGTTCCATCTACGCGGCGTGGTATCCTGAAAGTCTCTCGGTGGACGTGCGCCTACCGCCCAGCGACCATGATTCGCAAAGGGATAAACGCCTTCCATGGCCCGGCCGCACTGAGTCCAACCCAGGCAGATACGAATACGACGATTCGAACAATTCGACGCGGGAGACGAGACGCGCTTTGGCATTAGAAGACAAATACGAAGATGAACTAGAGAAATTGATCGATGCAGGCAAGGAGAAGGGTTACCTCACCTACGGTGAGGTGAACGACCTGCTCCCCGGAGACATGCACTCCGCCGACGACCTCGACGATCTGATCACCACCATTGGCAGCCAGGGCATCGACCTGATGGACGGCAGCCCCAAGGAGCGCGACGGCTTCGACGGTGAGAGTGAAGACGGCGAGGATGTCGAGCTGGACCTGACTCCCGGCACGCTCGAGAAAACCAACGACCCGGTCCGCATGTACCTGCGCGAAATGGGCACGGTGCCGCTGCTGACGCGCGAAGGCGAAGTCGAAATCGCCAAGCGCATCGAGCGTGGCCAGCTGCGCGTGATGAAGGCGATCTCACGCTCGCCAATCATCGTGCGCGAGATCATCGCCCTGGGCGAAGACCTCAAGCGCGGCGTGCGCAACGTAAAGGAAGTCGTCCTCTTCGATGAAGAGGAGATCACCGAAGAGGTGCTGCAGGGCCGCGTACGCCAGACGGTCAGCAAGATCGACACCCTCATCAAGCACCAGAAGAAGGCTGCGGCCTTCGCGGAAAAGCTTGAAACGCTGAACCCCAAGACGAAGGCGAAGGAGCATCGCAAGACCCGCTGGGCCATCGCCCGCGAGCATGTCTATGTTTCGCGCATTGTCCGGGAGCTGAAGTACACCAACACCGAACGCAAGCGCCTGCTCGACAAGCTGAACAAGACGGTCGACACCATGCGCACGCTTGAGCGCCAGATCCGCACTCTGGACCAGAAGTTCGACCAGTCCAAGAGCGAGGAGCTCAAGAAGGAATATCGCCGCCAGCAGAAGAACTGCAAGGTCGACCTCGAAAAGCTCGAGCAGGAAGCCGGTGTCTCCATCGCCGAGATCAAGCGCACGCAGCGCGAAATGATCCAGGGCGATATGGACGCCGAGAACGCCAAGCGCGAGCTGATCGAAGCCAACCTGCGACTGGTGGTTTCGATTGCGAAGAAGTACACCAACCGCGGTCTCCAGTTCCTCGACCTGATCCAGGAAGGCAACATCGGCCTGATGAAGGCCGTGGACAAGTTCGAGTATCGCCGTGGCTACAAGTTCTCGACCTACGCCACCTGGTGGATCCGCCAGGCCATCACCCGCGCCATCGCGGACCAGGCCCGCACGATCCGTATCCCGGTGCACATGATCGAGACCATCAACAAGCTCATCCGCACCTCGCGTCAGCTGGTGCAGGAGCTTGGCCGCGAGCCTACTTCTGAGGAAATTGCGCGGCGCATGGATATCCCTGTCGCGAAGGTCCGCAAGGTCCTCAAGATCGCCCAGGAGCCCATCTCTCTCGAAACGCCGATCGGCGAAGAAGAAGATTCGCACCTTGGCGACTTCATCGAAGACCGCCAGGCCGTTTCGCCTTCAGACGCCGTCATCAGCGTGAACCTGAAGGAGTACACCTCGCAGGTGCTGCGCACCCTGACGCCGCGCGAAGAGCGCGTCATCAAGATGCGTTTTGGCCTTGAGGACGGCTCCGAGCACACGCTCGAAGAGGTCGGCCAGAGCTTCCAGGTCACCCGCGAGCGTATCCGCCAGATCGAAGCCAAGGCGCTGCGCAAGCTCCGCCATCCTTCGCGCTCGCGCAAACTCAAAGCTTTCGTCGACACCGTCATGGAGTAGACGGGCTTCCTGTCCTGTATCTCGCGAAAACCCGCCATAGAGGTGGGTTTTCGCGTTTGCGATAGTGATTCCCCACTCAAGCCAAAGTCCGGCCTGCATGGGACGCCCGCCGCTTCCGGCGGGTTTGACTGTTTCCGGCGCTGGTATTTCCACATGGGAGGTCACTGATCATGTTCATCCGGCGCATTTCCTATTAAAAGGTTATGCAACGTCACCGCATCTAAATCGTCCATATGGTGTTCACTGCCAGTAAGAGCAGGCCACGACCAGCTCCGGAACACTTTCTTTTTGTGAGGACCCCCAATGACCGGTACGCACGCTCCGCGGACTTCGCGGCTCCGCCTTGCCATCGCCGCATCCATTCTCTCCATCGCAACCAGTGCCATCCCTGCCTTCGCGCAGACCTCCGCAGTCGCCTCTACCGATGACAGCCACAGCGGTGTCTCCAGCTCCACCGACTGGAAGGCCTACCTCAGCGACGACATGCCCGCGGATGGCAGCGCTGCTCCGGCCGCCTCTGCTGCCGGCGGACAGTACGGCCAATATCCCCGCGGCAACAACCGCTATCCGGGCTACGAAAGCCAGTGGAGCCACGTCGCCATCGAAGCCGGCGCCGGTTTCACCGCCCCGGTCGGCAACACCACCAACTTCAGCACTGCGGATATCTACAACGGCTACCTCAGCCCGAACCAGACCTTCGGCTACAACATCAACGTCGGCGGCGGCTGGAACTTCACCAAGCGCTTCGGCGCGCTGCTCGAGTACAGCTGGAACCGCAACAAGATCCCTGGCAGCTACACCGAGGCTCTCTACAACATCGAGGACCTGGGTTCTTACGGCTACACCTCGCTGAGCGGCAACGTGAACACCTGGTCCTTCACCATCGACCCGATCTTCTATCTTCCCTTCAGCAAGAAGAACGGCGCCTATGTGACCGGCGGCGGTGGCTTCTACCGCAAGGTGACCAACTTCACCGAGCCTGTCACCGAGTGCTACTACTACTGCTATGACGTAGGCGTGACCGTTGCGCACTACTCGAGCAACCAGGGCGGCCTGAATCTCGGCGTCGGCTTCTACCGCAAGGTCTTCGGCGAAGACAGCAATGCGAAGCTTTATGCGGAAGCCCGCTACGTCTGGGTCGATTCGCCCGGTCCTAGCGCTTCCAACTACTACAACGGCTCGGGTACGGAAAGCCTGATCCCGGTCACCTTCGGTATCCGCTTCTAAAGCCAACCGAAATAGAAAACAGCGGCCGCTCCCGATGGGGCGGCCGCTGTTTTTGTATTGCCCATGACCAAAGGCCACATCACCATCGCGTCTCGACGAGGATGAGCGCCTGGCCCTAATGTACGTCGCATCTGCAATGCTTAAGTCCAGGGCATTGCGGGCATTGGAATCCTGCACTTACCGACAGGATTCTTCCTCTTGCATAGGAGGCGGAAGCACCTTGCTTCCGCCCGCTTTGTTTCGCCGCTGCTCCCTTCTCCGACTAGGAGAAGATCTCCTTTACCTTGTCGAAGAGGCCGCGCGAGGCCGGCGTGTTCTCCACCGTGAGCGTCTCTCCGAGCTGCCGCAGCAGCTCTTTCTGCACGCGGGTGAGCTTTTTCGGCGTCTGCACCGCAACCTGCACCACCAGATCGCCCCGGCCATGCTCGTTGAGATACGGGACGCCCTTGCCGCGCAGCCGGAACTGCGTCCCGCTCTGCGTACCTTCCGGCACCTTCAGGGCAGTCTCGCCTTCAAGGGTCTGGATCTGGATCTCATCTCCCAGAGCAGCCTGGGTAAAGGAGACCGGGATCACGCAGTGCAGGTGATTGCCATCGCGTTCGAAGAAGGCATGCGATTTGACCGTCAGCGCCACATAAAGGTCGCCCGAAGGGCCGCCGAAGCGTCCCGCGTCGCCCTCTCCCTGATAGCGGATGCGTGTGCCATCCTCGACACCGGCCGGAATATTCACCCCGATGGTGTGCTGGCGCTCCACGCGGCCATCGCCACGGCAGCCCGGGCACGGGTCGGTGATGACCTGGCCGGAGCCTCCGCAAGCGTTGCAGGTCCGCGCCACGGAAAAGAAGCCCTGCTGGTAGCGCACCTGTCCATGCCCCTTGCACTGCTGGCAGGTCGAAGGCCCGCGGCCGCTGGCTGTACCGGTACCCTGGCAATCCACGCAGGCTTCCATGCGGCGGAATTTCACCTGGACTTCCTTGCCGAAGACCGCATCCTCAAACTCGATGGTCACGTCGGCGCGGATATCGCGGCCTTTCTGCACACGCGAGCCACGGCCGCCGCTGCGTCCGCCACCTACGTTGAAGCCGAAGAGGTCGCCAAAGATGTCGCCCAGATCCTGGAAATCGACAAACGGATTACCGCCTCCGGGAGCACCTGCGCCCGAGACGCCTGCATGACCAAAGCGGTCATAGGCGGCGCGCTTGTCGCCGTCCGAGAGCACCTGATAGGCCTCGCTGCATGCCTTGAACCGCTCCTCGGCGGACTTGTCGCCGGGGTTGCGGTCAGGATGGAACTGCATGGCCAGCTTGCGATAGGCGACCTTCAGCTCCTGATCGCTGGCGGTGCGCGCTACGCCGAGGACTTCGTAATAATCTGCTTTCATCGTGTTCGATGTAGGACTCATGCTTCCTTCTGCTGCGAATTGCTGGCCACCCGGACCAGCGCGGGGCGCAAGAGGCGCTCCTTGATGCGGTAACCGCGGCGGACTTCGTCAAAAATCTGCTGGTCGGGCACGTCGTTCTTCTCGACCATCTCGAGAGCCTCGTGGACGCGCGGATCGAATGTGGCGCCGAAGGTTTCGACCGGCTGCACGTTGAGCGAACGCAGCGCCTCTTCCATCTGCTTCACGATCAGCTCGACACCGGTGCGCAGCTGATCGGCCGAGCCGGTGGACTTGAGCGCCAGCTGGAAGTTGTCGAGGACGGGGAGAAACTGCTCGACCGCACCGGAAACGGCAAAATCACGGAACTCGTTCCGTTCGCGGACCTCGCGCTTGCGGGCATTCTCGAACTCGGCCTGCAGCCGGGCCAGCCGGTCGACCAGCGTATCGCGCTCGGCCTTCAGGCGGTCATACTCCTCCTGGGAGACGGCAGGCGCATCGGCCACAGCCGTAACAGTCTCAGGCGATTCGGTTTCGTTCAGTGGGGTTTCCATCGGTTCGTTATTCATGGGACGACTGCCAACATCCTTCTTCTGCTGGTAAAAATTCGTGGTCTTTTTCAGTCTATCGCGGAGATTCATCGACTCTTTGCTGGGGCGCACAGGCATCTCCTATCGGATGCACCAAAGCGGCACGCGGGTTCTGCCCGGTTTCCGCGGCTATTGCGAGGATGGAAAGAGCCGGTCAGAGAGCTGTGCCAGGTAGGAGACGGCTCCTATGGTCTGCTCATACTGGATACGAGTCGGGGCTATCACCGCAAGAGTACCGATGTTTTCAGCTCCGATCCGCGCCGGGGCGCCGATCAGGACCACATTATGCAGCCCAGGCAGCGTCTCCTCCAGCCCGACGACGACGCGCACATTCTGTTGCCGCGCATCGACATAGGCATTCAGCAGCGAGATGAGCCGCTCCTTGGCTTCAAGGGCATGCAGCATGGTCTGCAGCCGGCCACGGTCGATTTCACTGGCCAGCAGGTTGGCCGTGCCTTCGATAAAGATGCTCACCGCAGCCGAGGCTTCGCTTTCGAGTGCGCCCTTGCGATAGAGCTCTTCGAGCGAATGCATCAGGCGGTCATATTCGCTGCGCTCGGCCTCCAGCCGCCGCGCCAGCTCCAGCTGGATGCGGTCGACTCCCCAGCCGTGAAAATTCTCGTTCAGGTAGCGCGCGGAGAACTCAAGCTCCGCCAGCGAGAGATCGCGATCGAGGGAAAGCACCCGATCCTGCACCGTGCCTTCCATGGTGACGACAACTGCCAGCACGCGCCCTGCGCCCAGCCGCGAAAAGTGAATATGCTCCAGCGTCTGCGTCTCGGCGGCCGTCGAAATGGCGACGCCCACACCGCTCGAGATGAGCGCCAACATGTGGGAAGTGCGCTCCAGGAACTGCTGGCTCGTATTCACCCCGGCAAAGGTGTCATGAATCTGCTCGATGCGCTCGGGCGCGAGCGGACCGAGCCGCGCGGGTGAGGCCAGCTGCTCGACGTAAAAACGGAAAGCCTGCGGCGTGGGGATGCGTCCGGCCGAGGTGTGCGGCTGATCGAGAAGCCCGGCCTCGTCGAGCGAAGCCATCAGGTTGCGGATGGTCGCCGCGCTCATGCCCTCTTTATTACCGAGCTGGCGCGCCACCGCGCCCGAGCCGACCGGCTGGCCCGTAGCGATATAGCTTTCAATGATCGACGTGAGAACCAGCCGCTCTCGCGAGCTGATGCGCAGATCCGACGGCATGGCGTCCCCCTCGCTCGCTCCGGCAGGAAAGGGGGTGAAGCTCCGGCCAAAGTGGCTACCGTCTTCTGGATAGACGGCTCCCTTTCTATTGTAGGAAGGCAAACAGGGCCGGTCAACGCGCTTATTCTGCCGCGCTCTGCGTGCAAACCCTATCTCGACGGAGCCGGCGGCAGGCGATAGATTTCGATCGCGCCCTCGCGCAGGATGGCGAACTCCAGCCCGTCGGCTGAGAGCGCGTAGTTGTGCCCGGCACTGACCTCCGGCGATGCCGTTTTCACCAGCTCAAGCTTCCCGGTCTGCGTGTCGAAGACGCCGACCGGCTGATCGAGGACATCGTCTTCACCGAAGGGATCGAGCGAGCCGATGGTGTGATTGATCTCGAGCGAGCCATAGGCAAAGCGCGTGCCGTTTTCGGCGAAGGCGAAGGTTGGCCAGATATAGCGCGACAGCCAGCGCTGCTGCCACAGGACACCACCCTGCGTCGAAAACACAGTGATCGAGTGGTCGCTCGTCCCCCCGGGGCAGCCCATCACCATGGCTGCGGTCTCGCTCAGCGTCTCCACCGTCGGCTCGCAGGCCGAGCGCAGCTCGCCCATCTTTACCTCGTCCCCACGAAACGGGGCGGCATGAACCAGCCAGTCATCCGGCGCCTTGCCTTCGGCGGTATTCACGATGCCTTCCGGCAGCATGGGAATACTGACCGGGGTCCGCGTTTCACTGCGCGCGATCATCTTGTTCTCCGGCAGCTTCACGAGCAGAATCTGTGTCCGCTTACGCTGCTGCCGCGTCCATTCCTCTTCGCCGGGATGCGGAGCGTCCGGACCAAGCGTAGGAGCTTGCGAGGGTTTCGCGGCATCCCCCTCCGGAACCTTCTGCGCAGCCTCCAGCGGCAGATACTTTACCGTCTCGATGGCCAGCAGCCGGTGCGTGGGAGAAACACTGACCGCTTCGATCTGCGTCTCGGGCTGCAGATAGGGCCGCAATCCCAGGCTGCTGTCCGTCTGGTAAAGCACGTTGCGCTGGCGCACCAGGAATCTCCCATTTCCGAGCGCCCACAGATAGGCTTCACGATCATGCATGCGCCAGGTCGTTTCCTTGACGACCTTTCCTGTGGCCGTTTCTAGCACCAGCGCATGGATCACCTGGTCCATGTCATCGTCCGGATCGTCCGGCACCCGCTGCAACAGGCCGCCCTTGCGAAAGGTAAAGAGCAGGTGATCCGCATCGATGAAGTCCAGCGTGACCGAAGAAAGCCGCGCCGTCAGGTAGAAGCGGCTGGGCGCGGCAAATCCCAGCGGCTCAACCGGGATGCGCATCGCAGGCACCATCTCCTGCGCAGCGCGCGATTTCATATCGCCCTTGTCGGATGCAGCGTGCAGTGCAGACGCAGAACCGAGCAGAGCGGAGAAAACCGCTGCGTGAGCCAGCCAGAGCAGGCGAAAAGACAGGCGGGCAGCCATGAACAGCATTCTCCCCGTAGCTGCCGCAGGAGGCAAATTGTTGTGCCCGTTCCCGGCGCGGATCACAACCCGGCTTGACTTTCCCTTGACTTGCTCACACCCGGTTGCTAGCTTCCAGCTTGTTGGCTCCCCGCTCTTCCTGAATGCCCGAGGTCTGCATGCATCTGTCCTTTCCTGCGCGGCTTGCCGCCGCTGCTCTCGCCTTTTCTTTTGTTCCTGCCCTGCACGCGCAGTCTTCTGAAACAAAGACGCTCAAGGCACTCGACCCAAAGCTGATGGACACCAGCGTCGACCCCTGCGTGAACTTTTACCAGTACTCCTGCGGAGGCTGGCTGAAGCAGAATCCGATCCCGTCTGACCGCTCCTCTTACGGACGCGACTCCGAGCTAATGGACCAGAACGAGCTGGTGCTCAAGGCCATTCTCGAGAAGGCCGCGGCGGACAGCGCCGGCCGCACCGCGAACGAACAGAAAATCGGCGACTACTATGCCACCTGCATGGACACTTCGGCCATCGACAGCGCAGGCGTGAAGCCCATCGAGCCGATTCTTGCCCGCATCGACGCCGTGAAATCGAAGCAGGAGCTGGCCGGACTCGCGGCGTGGCTGCAGATGCAGGGTATCTCTTCCTTCTTCGGTTTCGGCAGCGACCAGGACTATAAAGACGCCACGCAGCAGATCGCCGAAGTCGACCAGCAGCAGCTTGGCCTGCCGGAAAAAGGCTACTACGACCGCACCGATGCCGATTCCGTAAAGCTGCGCCAGCAATATCAGCAGCACATCGCGCAGACCTTCGTACTGCTGGGCGAGAGCCAGGAGCAGGCATCGAAGAATGCGGCTACAGTGCTCCGCCTCGAGACCGCCCTGGCCGCTGCCTCGCTCAGCACCGTCGAGCGGCGCGATCCGCAGAATGTCTATCACAAGACGGAGCTCACCGCGTTCGACGGTTCGCTCTCGAATTTCGGCTTCGATCGCTTTCTGCGCGGCGTCGATACGCCCGCGGTGTCTTCGTTGAACGTGACTTCGCCGGTCTACTTCGCGGCGCTGAACAAGCTGCTTGGCGAAACCAGCCTCCCTGAGCTGAAGACCTACCTGCGCTGGACAGCGATCCGCCAGCTGCCGTCGACGGCGCTGCCGCATGCGCTCGACGAAGAGAGCTTCGCCTTCTACGGCCGCATCCTCTCCGGCCAGCCCGAGCAGCAGCCGCGCTGGAAGCGGTGCACCCGCGCCGTCGACGGCGCACTCGGCGAAGCCCTTGGCCAGGTCTACGTCGCGCAGCGCTTCAGCCCCGCGGACAAGGCGCGGACGCTCGAGCTGACGAAGGATATCGAGGCCGCGATGGATCGCGACATCGATCAGCTCTCGTGGATGAGCGCGGAGACCAAGGTGCGCGCCAAGGAGAAGCTGCATGGCGTAGCCAACAAGATCGGCTATCCCGATCAGTGGCGCGATTATTCCTCGCTCGAGGTGAAGCGTGGTGATGCGCTCGGCAACGAGGAGCACGCGGCGGCCTTCGAAACGCATCGCCAGATTGCGAAGATCGGCAAGCGTGTCGACCACGGCGAGTGGGACATGAGCCCGCCAACCGTCAACGCCTACTACAATCCGCAGATGAATGACATCAACTTCCCGGCCGGCATCCTGCAGCCTCCGTACTTCGATGCCACGCAGGACGACGCGGTGAACTATGGCGACGCAGGCGGGGTGATCGGCCATGAGCTCACGCACGGCTTCGACGACGAAGGCCGCCAGTTCGATGCCAAGGGCAACCTGCTGAACTGGTGGACGCCCGACGACGCGAAGCAGTTTACCGAGCGTGCCGGCTGCGTGGTCAACGAGTTCAACGGCTTTGTTGCGGTCGGCGATCTGCACGTGAACGGACAACTCACGCTTGGCGAGAATCTCGCCGACCTTGGCGGCTTGAAGCTTGCGTTTCTCGCCTATCTCGACCGCGCGCAGAAGGCCGGCTTAGACCTGACGAAGAGGGGCGGCCCCGAGTACGGCGGACTCACGCCGGAGCAGCAGTTCTTCGTCTCCTACGGGCAGGGCTGGTGCCAGAACAATCGTCCTGAGAACTTGAAGCTGCGCGTGCAGACCGATCCGCACTCTCCTGAGGAGTTCCGCGTGAATGGTGTGGTCGTGAACCTGCCGCAGTTCCAGAAGGCTTTCGCCTGCAAGACCGGACAGCCCATGGCACCAGCCCAACGCTGCTCCATCTGGTGAGGACTGGCCGTCCAGGCCTTTCGCCTTCGGCCTCCGCTCCCGTTGGTCGCGATCAGGGGTTCTTACCAAGTGCCGGGGAGCCTCGACGGCGGGGAGTTGGGTTCACCACAACACACTATGGAATCCGTACCTTCCCACCCAAGCGGAGCTTGGATGGGGCACCCGGATATCCTAGAAGCATCCCTTTGCACAGGAACACGCTTTGCCAGTTGCCTCTCCCACATCGTCATCCCGCACCGCCAGCACCGCACTCGGCTACGGAGCCTGCGCGCTGGCGGGAACGCTCTGGGGTACGGGCTTTTACTTCGGCAAGATCGCGCTCACGGCGATGGGCGTGGGGCACATGGTGCTCTACCGCTTCCTCTTCGCGCTGCTCGGGCTCGCGCCGCTCATGCGCCGTCCGAACCTTAACCGCCGCGAGTGGCAGCTGCTTCTGCTGGCCAGCTTTCTTGGAATTCCGGTGCAGTTTCTGCTGCAGTTCTGGGGGCTTGCGCTCACCACCGTCAGCCACGCCGCGCTCATGGTGGGAACCATGCCGGTGATCCTCGCCGTCGGTGCCGTGATCTTCACCCATGAACGTCTTGATATCAAGGGATGGTTCGCCCTCGCCGGCTCCACCACCGGCGTCGTGCTCATCACCCTCAGCAGCGTGCACGGCGCGGCGGGCACGCATGGGGCTGGACATGGAGTTGGGCATGGGCCCTCGCTCGCGGGCGATCTGCTGGTTGTGCTCTCGCTGGTCATCGCGCTGGGCTGGCTGCTGATCAACCGTCACCTGATGCAGAGCCACTCCGCGATCACCATCACCGCGTGGGGCATTCTTGCCGGAGTGCTCATGCTGGCGCTGATGGTCATCCCCTTTGCCGGATGGCCACCGGTGCATGCGGTCAGCAGCCGTGTGTGGTTCGCGCTCATCGCCAGCGGCCTTTTCTGCACCGCGCTCACCACGTTCCTCTGGAACTGGGGCATTCGCCATGTGCCCGCCTCACGCGCCGGTGTCTTCCTCAACATCGAGCCCGCGCTCGGCTCCATTCTGGGCGTGGAGTTGATGGGCGACAAGCTCGGGCCATGGACATGGGCCGGAGGCGCGCTGATCCTCACCGCCGCTATCGTGCTCACGACGACCGGACGTGCAGAGGCGGAGATGCTGCTGGAATAGGCTTCTACTGCTGTTTCTTCGAGTCCTCAGTTGCTCCCTGAGCAGCGAGCGAACCCACTGCATTCAGTTGCGCCTGCAAATGGATATTAGGTCCCGCAATCATCATGGTTTTACTCCATGATTCGTACCCAGTCTTCTTGACCGCAATCTCGTGCTTTCCATATGCGATGGATATCTGAGAGGGTGTATTACCTACAAACGCACCATCAACCTCGATATCGCAGTTGGGCACATTCGCATCGACCGCAAGCTGCGATGTCACTGCCTGAGCAACAGCCACCGGAACCGCCGACGGATTCAACTTCGCCATATCCAGCACCATGTCTCCATCAACATAGGCGGTAATCTCAGTACCCTTCGGAATCGTGATGTCCTTGCCGTGAATAAAGAGGAAAAGTGGTGCTGCAGGGAAGAACACAATACTTGTAGCCACAATGGCACCTGTCATCGCTCCGACATGCCCTCCGCCCTTGCCACCTTCCGTTGCACGGAGCGTAGCCTTTTCCCCATCTACGAGACGTGCGCTATCGATATTGACATTCAGCTTTCCTGCGCGCCCCATGCTCTTCTTGTGCTCTGCTTCTGTGACAGTCGCCAGCGCGAGACCGCCCTTAGGAATGACTACTTGACCATCGACGCGTATCTCCTCAACGACCTCGAAATCGACCTCATCTCCCACCTTCGCATCAGCAGAAGACAACGTACGGCCCAACTTCAATTTGATCGGAGTGCCATCCAGCAGAGTATTTGGCTTGGGAGGCTGCTGCGGTTGCGCATTCGGAGATGAGCTCTCCTGAACAGGTTTAACAGAAGAAGTGCTCTTATCTTGGGCTATCAGGTACGTGCTGGCAGAGAGAAGAGAAATACACGAAAAGACAGAGACGAACTTTCGCACCACGAATCACCGGCCTGCTATCTGGATGTGTGGGGGTGCAGTCACGATAGCAGCGCTTACAGGAAAAGAAAATTAACGAATAAGGTAATGACTTCGCAATTAACGGAATCCGATTATGCAGAGACTATGGATTCCGCAAGCACAATCATTGACGATAGCCGCCTCAGGGAGGAATGCTCTGGTTCTTCTTTAGATAGAAAACAGAACTGATTCGCGACCAGCGGGAGCGGGTGCCGCAGGCGCAAGGCCTGGACGGCCAGTCCCGCCCTGCGCGGAGCAGCTATGCGAAGCGGGCGCGTCCGGCCTTTTGGCGGAAGTCGTCGCCGCGCATCTCGATCGTCACGCACATCTCGGCCAGGCGCGAGCGCATACGCTCACCGATGCGGTCGCCGAGCGTTTCTTCGCGCATGGCACGTTGCGCGCCGGTAGCTGCGCCGCCGGGCGCGGCGTCGGGGTAGTTGGTCGTGATGATAGTGGTGCGCTTGTCGTTGTAGCGCGTATTCAGAATGTGCGCGACCGTATCCCACACCCACTCTGTCGGCTTTGAGGCACCCAGCTCATCGAGCACCAGCACCTCGGCCTCGAAGACCGGCCGCAGGATTTCGAGCTCGGTAGTAAGCACCTGTGGATTGTAGGAGTGCTGAATCTCCTTGAGCAGCTCGCGATAATCGCAGAAGAGCCCGCGCACGCCCTTCTCGGTGATGAGCGATTGCAGAATACCCACGGAGAGATGCGTCTTGCCTACGCCGATCGAGCCGGTAAGCAGCAGGCCCTTGCCCTCGGTTGCCAGCGGGTAGCTGTCGACGAAGCGCTGCGCCATCATGTAGGCGGCCCGCAGCGAGGCATCTGCCTGGGGAAACAGCGCGTAGGTTTCGAGCGCGCAATGTTCATAGCGTTTCGGGATGCCGGCACGCTCCAGAAGAGAAAGACGACGACGCTCGAAGCGGCAGTCGCAGGGCTCGGCAACACGGCGGCCGTTCTTATCCAGAACAACCACCATGCCCATGCCATCGCACTTGGGACAGGGTTCCGTCATGACCTGCATTCAGTATCGCAGGCCAGTGCACGGACTGCGAAGCGTGGAAAACAAAGATCGGAAAACGAGGGAAACGGATGCCGGCGCCGGTTTCTGCAACTGGAGGCATGGGCGACACTAAGACAAAAGGACCGGATACCTTGCGGTCTCCGGTCCTTTTGCTCTCCAACCCGGCGCAGCCTGCCTCAGTTCGAGGCCACACTGCTGGTCACCCAGCTACTGAAGCCGCTGGGATCGGTCTCCACATTGTGTCCTTCGCCCCAGTCTTCCCAGGAATTCACATAGCTCGTGCCCCTGAGATTCTCGAGCGCGGTAGCCAGGTCCACAATGATGTAGGCCGAGGTATCCGTGGCGATGGTTCCGTCGCGAATGTACCAGTACTTTGCCACACCGCTGGTATCGCCACTCGAGATGGCATTCGTGATGAAGTACATCGGGTTCATCATGTCGACCAGCGTCTGCATGCTGCTGGAAATATCCGTATCATCCATCGCTTCGCTGGTGTAGTCAGTGAAATGCCGCGGGCTGCCGGTGCTGCAATTGGTTCCCGAATAGGTGCTGGCCGTACCCGAGGGATTGCCGAACTCCAACGCTTCCGCCGGACAACTGGTGTTCACCACTGTGTCGTAGTAAGACGACGAAGAGGTGATATCGAAGAACGCGTCAAAGGCCGGCGCGCTCTTTCCTCTTGTCCCGATGGAATTTGCTACGTAATTTGCGAAGGTGAACGTACAGGTGTAGCCGTAAGTACTGGAGCTGCTCGCAGCGCAAGTGGCATAGCTCGGCGCAGAGGAAGTACCGTTGCTCTCGACATATTTCTCGAGTGACGGCTCCATATATTCCTCAAGAATGTATTCGGTGATGTTGCTTGAGGTGAGCGTGCCCAGGCTGCCTCGCTTGTCGGTGAGTTCCAGGTCATTCTGGTAGGTTTCGAACTCGGAGATCAACGCGCTCGACACCGTCGAATTCACCGTGCTGCCGCTGTATTCGAGGCTGCTGTATTCCTCTTCATAGGCGCCGTCGGCATGATCCAGGTTGGTGATCGGCGACCAGGCGCCCACAGCGAAGATGTTGTCATCGGCGTCGGCCGCGCCCAGCGCCGCCAGATAAGAGTCATACAACGTGCTGTTCCCTGAAGCTCCCAACAGCGATGCCAGAGCACCGCCAGCGCTGCCGCCTGAGTCGATGATGTGCGACACATCGCCGGTGAAAGTGCCTTCTGTGTAGTTGTAACGGAGATAACGCACCGCCGCCTTCAGATCCACGATGGCTGCCGGGGCCACGCCGTAATAATTGCCGCTGCTTCCGTTATCGCGGCCACGGCAGCCTACCTCTACCACCACATAGCCTTTGCCCATGGCGTACTGACCATTGGTGCCCGGCGTGCTGCCCGCCGCAGCCGAGAGATAGCCACCGACACCGATCTCCAGGAGGATCGGCATGTCGGAGACCGATGTGCCGTCCACTGAAGTCGGGACGAAGATGTTCATCGTTTCATAGGTCGTGCTCACAGGATCGGCCGCATACACGACATTGGAGTAAAGCTTGTAATCCACCGTGTGGCTGTTATATGTGCCTGAGCCGGTTGTCGGCGTATAGCTGGAAAGATCGAGCGAATAACTGCCTGATTCGACCGTCTCCGTCACCGAACTCGAACTGCTCGACGCGTAGGTCGAGTCTCCACCATAGGATGCTGTCAGCGTGTAGCTGCCCGTGCTGCTGAAGTGCGTTGTAAAGGTCGCCGTGCCGCTGCTGATCGTCCCGGTTCCGAGCTCCGTTGAACCGGAATAGAAGGTCACTGTTCCTGTCGCTGCGCTCGGCGAGACCGTCGCCGTCAGCACCACCAGAGACCCCGGATACGCCGTGGAAGGCGAGGCGGAGAGCGAGGTCGTCGAGCTGGTCCCCGACGATGAGGAGCTCGAAGAATCCACTGTTTCCGTGACGGTACTCGAAGTACTTGAGGCATAGCTCGAACTGCCGCCATAGGTCGCGGTCAGCGAATAACTTCCGGCAGTGGAAAAGGAAGTCGTCAGCGTGGCCGTGCCCGAGCTCAGTGTCGCGCTGCCCAGCGAAGTGCTGCCGCTGTAAAAGGTAACAGTGCCGGTGGCCTCACTGGGCGAAACCGTGGCTGTCAGCGTAATGCTCGTGCCTACCGTAGTCGTCGTTGCCGAGGAGCTGAGCGTGGTCGTCGTCGAAGCCGTCGAGTCGCTTACCGTAATCGAGACCGTGCTCGATGTGCTCGCATCATAGCTGCTCGATCCGCCGTACTTCGCTGTAATCGAATACGTACCCGAACTGGAGAAGGAAGTCGTCAGCGTGGCCGTACCCGAGCTCAATGACGCGCTGCCCAGTGAGGTACTGCCGCTGTAGAAGGTGACTGTCCCGGTGGCTGCGCTGGGCGAGACCGTCGCCGTCAGCGTGATACTCGTTCCGGTCGTCGTTGAGGTGCTCGATGCAGTGAGTGTGGTCGTGGTCGATGTGGCTGAGGTACTCGAATTGCCGGCACCGCAGCCGGAGCTAAGCAACATCGCGATCGAGACAAGTCCAGCTGCAAACGTGGGGAAAGCAAAATGGATTTTCATGGCTGACATCACCTGGTCCGTTCTGTGGCCCGCAAGAGCCTCAGAACAAAACATCAGACGAGGTTTTCCATCAGCCATTACAAAAAAAATGGATGCGAGCGCATTTATTTTGCATGCCTCGGGGTCGAGGATCAGGCGCAGTGTTCAGAGATGATCGGCAGTAGAGTCCCCTGGCAACGACCATGTGCAGTGAAGAAATTCCAACGGCAGATCTCTCCGCTTCCCTGCGCTCCGGTCGAGATGACCACCCGCCGGGAGGTGCATGGCAACGATCCAAATGCGATGCCATGCAGCTCTACCGGCCAAGCCGCGAGTCTAAGAAAGCCGCCATGATCCTGTACGCCTCGCGTGATTCGGGCAGGCTCACGTCGTTCCAGAAGGCGTGGGGCAGCGCTTCGAAGACTACCAGCGGTGCGTCCACGCCGGCCTCGTAAAAGTGCCGCTGCAGGATGGTCGTCCCGCTCAGCTCCGCATCCCGGCCGCTGGTAATAAACAGTGTCGGCGGAAAACCATGTACGTCCGCATAGAGAGGAGAAAGCACCGGATCTTTTGGGTCGGTCGAGGTGAAGTACTCCTTATTGAAGGCGCCGGGATCGGGCGGCTCGAGATGCCCGGAGAGTCCGTTCAGCGCATACATCGCCTGCGAATCGGTCGGCTGGCTGAAGTCTCCCAGCCCGGAAAAGACGCCGAGCGCGCCAGGCAGCGGCAATCCGAGCTTCTTCATCTCGACAGCCACTTCCGCGGTCAGAATCGCCCCGGCCGAGGTGCCGTAAAGGGCGATCTTGCCGGGCTTGTGCGTCTTGAGCAGTTCCTTGTAGACCGCGATGGTGTCGTCGATGGCCGCGGGAAACGGGTGCTCGGGTGCAAGCCGATAGAGCACCGAGACGACACGCGTCTGCGAGAGCGCGGCGATGGGAATGCTCTCGGTCAGCGAGCCCGAATCGACATTGAAGCCGCCACCGTGCACGCACATCAGTACGCGGTCGTCCTTGCCTGCGCCGATGGTGGGAGGCGTCACGCGCAGCACCGGCACTCCAGCGATGGTGTCCTTTTGAATATCGACCGGATAAACCGCCTTCGAGGCCGCTCCGGCGCGCGCCTGCCAAGCATTGGTGCCGGCACGCCGCTCGGCCAGCGTCTGCGGCTTCGCCGCGTCGGAGGCGGGCTTGGCCAGCATCGCCTGCGCCTCCGGGCTGATCGTCTTGGGCACCGGCACAATGCGCGAGACGTGCGCCGTGCCGTCGGGAGCAATGTAGCTCGCGTCGGTTTTCGGTGCGGTCTGCTCTGTCGTCTGGGATGTCGTCTGGGCGAGGGCGAGCGAAGGCAGGAGGCAGAGCGCGAGCAGCGGTGTTTTCATGGTGGCGAGAATGTCCTTCTGGCTTTCGGATGCCAAGGGTACCGCAAACGGGTAAAGTTCAGGTAGAAGCGGATCTTGTGAAACGAATGAAAGTCTTGGCGGGGCTCCTCTATGATCGGCAACGCAGCCATGCGCACAGCACGATTCTTCTTCTATTTCCTGGCGGTATTTGGGACCATGCTTTACTGGCAGAGCGATAACACCTTCTGCCTAGAGAAAGGTCGATACGCATTCATTGCCCCATGCGCTGCGCTCAGTCTTCTTTGTGCAACTCTCGATCTGATCGCGTTTGCGCTGCTTGGCAATGGACAACACCCACTGCCAAAGAAGAGACTTTTTCGCTGGAATTGGCTCCCTGCAATCGTGAGTGCTGGAATCGTCGGGCTGGGAGCACTCGCACTCCCGATCATCATGTACGGCTCTTATGGCATTTTTGGTATGCGATGTCTCATTACCGAGGGCTATGGAATGGTCTTCGAGATCTTATTTATCCCATTACTTGGCGTTCTCACTTTTGCATGCAACCTGCTCGAACCACTGCTCCGGAAGAAGCTTGCGAAGGGGTAGGCCCATGCCAGCGTCTGAATCCTTACGCCTTTTCTCGAATCCAATCCTTGCAACGACAAAGCAATCGCCCTTAAAATAGGAGAATTGCAGGAAAGGTCTATCGAGAGCCATGCCTAAAGCCGGAATTCATCCCACCAATAACGAAATTCGCGTTGTCTGCGCCTGTGGCGAGAGCTTCGCGACCCGCTCGACCCATAAGGGCGACATCCACGTCGAAATCTGCTCGGCCTGCCACCCGTTCTTTACGGGCAAGCAGAAGCTCGTGGACACCGCCGGCCGTATCGAGCGCTTCCGCCGCAAGTATGCGAAGCCGGAAACCGCGGCCAAGTAAGCCCGCAACACACGCATTCGGAAAGCCTCCGCTGCGGCGGGGGCTTTCGTTCGTAAGCGTATGAAAAAGCAGGTTATGAAGAAGGACTGGGACAGCCCTATCGAGCACGCGATGCCGGCTACGGCGCGCGTGCCCGCATCGCTGTCGATCGGCGGCGTCACGGTTGCCCCGGCGACGGTGCTGGCCCCGATGGCGGGTGTCACCGATACCGTCTTCCGCCGCTTCATCCGCAATGCCAGCCTGTTCACGGCCGAGACCTCGGGCAATGTCGCCACCAGTGACGTCGACGCCGAGATCTCAAACCAGCAGTCGGGCTGCGGCCTGCTGATGACCGAGTTCACCTCGGCCGACGGCCTCTCGCGCATGCGCGAGTCGAAGCGCAAGCGGTATCTGACCTTCTACGACGACGAGCACCCTATCTCCGCCCAGCTCTTCGGCTCGAACCCGGCCACACTCGCCGATGCCGCGCGCATCGTGCAGGACACCGGCTTCGACATGGTCGACCTGAACCTGGGCTGCCCGGCCAAGCGCGTAGTCGCCTGCAACGGCGGCAGCGGCCTGCTGCGCGATCTGCCGCTGATCGGCAAGATCTTCGCCGAGGTACGCAAGGCAGTCACCATCCCGTTCACGGTCAAGTTCCGCATGGGCTGGAACGACTCCAACATCATCTGCGTGGAGCTGGCGAAGCTGGCCGAGGCGGAAGGTCTAGCCTCGGTCGCGCTGCACGCCCGCACCCGCGAGGATGGCTACTCCGGCCAGGCGCGCTGGGAGTGGATCGCCGCTGTGAAGGACGCGGTCAGGATTCCGGTCATCGGCAATGGTGACATCCGCACGCCCGAGGATGCCGCCGCCATGGTCGCCGAAACCGGCTGCGATGCCGTCATGATCGGCCGCGCCGCGCCGTCCAATCCCTGGATCTTCCGCCAGATCGCGCAGTACACGGCCACCGGCCGCTACGACCGGCCGACCGAACTCGACCGCTACCGCATGATCCGCACCTACTTCGAGATGCTGATTGCCGCGGAAGCTCCGGACGAGAACGGCGTGGGCGGCAGCGGACGTGAGGTGGTCGGCAAGATGAAGCAGTTCGCCACCTGGTTTACGCACGGCGTCTCCGGCGGCGGCGCGCTGCGCAAGGCCATCTACGAGCAGCGCAAAGGCGAGGCTGTCCTCGGCATCATCGAGAAGTTCTTTACCGAGCGCGAAGCCCGCGCCGCCGATCCCATTGCCGACACTGCGGAACTCGAGCTGCCGGACGAAGCTTTCACCGCAGGCGCGCTGGCCTCGTAATCCCGCGAGAGAACTGCCTGCTACCGGTTTTCCGTGGTGAGACGGCTACGGCTTGTGGATGTTTTTCTCATGGCGCTACAGCGATAAACCCTGTTGAGAGCCGGCATGCAGAATCTGGCTGGTACGATCCATCAACGCAGAGAGACCTCCTCGGGCGACGATCAGAATCCCTTTATCCTCGGCACTCTCGCGGATATAGACATCGATACCGTCAAGCGCAGATTGCAGGTTTGCTCCGGCATCCTGATGATCCAGCTCTCTGCAGTCGAGAAGCGGAAGATAGAAGTCCGCTTTCTTCCACCTACGATCACGGATACGCTCAGCAAAGGTGTGCCTCGTGCTCTCGAAGAACGTATCGATCGTCTCGCGAGTAAATGCTTCCACTAGCAGCGACATGCCAGCGAGCTTCGCGGATGCGGCCAGAGAGCATGGTTCGCTTGCGTCGAGCCTCAGCAGGCGATACGAAGGCAGCGCCGGTTCCTCTCCGCGAAACACTGCGGCAGCGGCATTGACCATGCCTTCTTCCGTCCATCCGGAAGGCGCCTCCCGGCCTGGCCATATGCCAACGCCGAGTGCCGGATTCCACTCCGTGAGATGGTCCTGCAAGATATCCGCACCGTTAGCAGGAGCAAGCTTCCAGGACTGCACAAAAACACTCTGATGCAGCGTTCGCTCCCGGATCAGTACCTGGCGTAACGCCTGCAGGAATGTAGCGAACGTCTCCCGTTCAAACCTCGGCACCGGGAATTCCGTGACCGGCATGAGTACGGCTTCCCATGGCGCAGGCGCAGGGATAGCGCGCAGTTCCAGTCGCGCACTAGGAACCGAAGGGCTGTTCATCACCGTACCTCAACTCATCTTTGCGCATGGATTCCAGGGCGTTGTAGAGCGCAATTTCATACTCTTCTTTTTGAAACGCAAGCAGGACGCCTCTATCGTGAGGGCTCTCATTCACATACATGCCGAAGAGCTTGAACCACTGCTCACGAAGCTCAGGAGACGCCAGGAAGAAGTGCGAGCTTTGCAGGAGCGGCAGGATAAATGCGATGCCCGGATACTCCGGCCGGGTCTCGAGCCCCTTACCGAACATCTCCTTGCTCTTATCCAGGAACGCTTCCTGCATGGCAAATGCGCCCGTGAAAATATTGTCGACATCGATTTTCCGGAAGGTGGCCAGCGAAGACCGGAGCTCCGGCGTGAAGGGCAACTTAGGCACCTTCACCTTCGGATCGGGAGGCAGGAAGATTGTAGTCATCGCACCATGCCCCAGAAAGAGCCTGCGCTGCTCCTCCGGCTGCTTGCTGACAAACCAGATCATGTAGTTGCCGAGCCAGTCGCGGAAGTCGATGGTCTTGCCTTCTTCCACCATCTTTTTTATCTCTTCCGGGGACGGAAAGGACGGCAACTCCTCCTCGGCAAACCGCCCCAGCCCCATGAGCTTCATACATTTCAAGCCATAGGAGCGGAAGGTCTCAGTAAGACCTGGAGCGATCGCTTTGTATTGAAAAAAGATCTCTCCGCGGAGACCAAAATCATTCTGAAGGTTCAGAGAGAGCCGATTGAGAAACTCCGTGATCCAGGCCTTCTCCTGTTCCCGCACCGGAAAGCTGGAAACAGGCAGCCAGAACAGCGCCGTATCCGCAAGCAGCGAAGAATCTGCCCTGATCCATGGACGATACTCCTTCGGGTCCGAGAGCCGTTCGCGCGCCATTCTTGGCGATGGGACAGAAATATCCCGTGATTCCATGCGGTGTTTCTCCTGCGATATTGCTCGCTGGCATGTCTCCAGCGTGTTTCATCTATGGCTGAAGCATGCAATGAAAGATCTGAGGCCCGCGTTGATTGCGGGCCTCACCCCTCTGCTTCGATGTGGGCTTTGCAATCAAAGAAACCGGAGCAGTACAGTTTTGGTCCTGCGGAGTGGAGAAACCTGCTGTTTTCGCATGTTATGAGCAAAGAACTGCAGGTTCCTCCACTCCGCTACGCTTCGGTCGGAATGACAACTTTGCACTCACCCCTGCTATTTCAGTACGGCTATATGTGAATACACCCTAGCGGAACGGCGTGCCGACACCGTAATCGGGAGCGAGATCGCCGCGCAGAATCACATCGAGCTCCAGTGCTCCGGCCACGATCAGTGCAATCACATTCATGCGCTGAGCTTCGATGATCTCCTTGAACGTGCCGCCCTTGGCCTCAAACACAGTCGCCTCTGCGTCCACGACATGAATGTCCCCGTTCGCCGCGTGGATATCGAGCCCGAATGTAGAGAGATCGAGCTTGAGGGCCGAGAACCCGCGCTCCAGCTGCTTCCACTCGAACTCCTCGGGCGCAGTCACTTCATGTTGCCCTACATACTGCTCCGTGCTCTTGCCCAGGATATATGTGTCCTGCTGGCCAAAGACCGAGAGTTCGTCATCGGCTTTGACACCGATCTTACGGTCGGCAAGATATTCCAGCTTCGCGTCCTTCGTAATCTGCTCTGTCTGAGTACCTTTTACAAACAGGCCTTCGTTCCCGTCGACATACCGCAACCGGTTCTTCAAGAAGTGATATACGGAATCACCGCGAATGATGTGCTGATGTGCTCCCGGAGAAATCCCTGTGAGTGCTTCAGCCTGTGCAATTGAAGCCGGCTGAAGAGATTTGAGCATGGCTTCAGCCTTGTCTATCTCGTAGGAATTCTGTCCGGTAACAACCTTCCATGCCCCGGTAAACACACCGTCTTTCGAGGTGGGTTCGGCAATTGCTCCAGCCGTCTGCTTCGTGGCAGACCAGACAGCACCAGGAAGGCTGGGCGCGTCCGGCGAAAGTACTGGCTCTTTCTCGCCGCCGGATGAGCCTTCCGCGCCTGATTTCGTTTCTTCTCCCATACATCCTCCTTCCGGACGACTACGGATTCGGCGCTGCAGTCATAAGATGCTGCCGAATCTGGTTGTAGGTTTGATTGTTGCCCCGCTGGATCTTTCCCTGGAGCTTGAGGTCTCCGGAATCGTCCGGATCGAAGATGATCCCGTCAGGCGTGTACTGTCCTTTGATTTCATAGGGATCATCCGCCGAGTTCGACGGATTCAGGATGTGAAGCACCATCTTGACCCGTTGGCCGTTATAAACAGGTTTTCCGTTCTGCATATCCTGAACCACCGGACTCACATCGAACGAACCAATTCGAATCGGATGCGCGTTCGCCTCCCCCTGCAGAAACAATTCACCGCTGCCACCATAACGATCCACAAATCGATCTTCCACAGACAGAGTGAAGGCGATCGCGGCCTTCTTATGGGGCCATGTATAACCTGGCATGTTTGCGTTATATCCACCTGTAATTTCGATCTCGCCGACCCACTGTCCTTTTGGACTGTTGGCATAGGAAATGCGGCCACCGAACAACAGTGCACGCAGGGGCGCCCAGCCCAGCCAGCAGATAACCCCGAGAACAACGACTCCGATAACCCAACGCATAGCCCTTCTCCAATCAGCACAGCTCGCTGCTAACCGATATCCTTCGAGTAAAACTTCGATTCAATGTGGACTCGACCTTCGGGAGCATGCAGGATGATGTCGCCGGTCTTCGATTCGATCGTTATATTGGTTCGACCGGTACTGTCGGATTTCTCGGTCATGCGGAGAATGTTGTTGTTGGGAGTAGCAAGGATCAGGGTTTCAACCCCGGCCTTATCCGACATCTGAATACGATTGCCGCTCTTCGTCATGATGCGCTTCACATCGTTATCCGCGATATCTCCGCCTCGTAACTCGGCGCGCGGCTGAGTCTGGACACCGTTCCAGAGGGCACCAAGAATCACAGGGCGCTCCGGATCGCCATCCTCAAATGCGACTGCAACCTCGTCCCCGACTTCCGGCATAAACATGAAGCCTCGATCGGGACCGGCATGCGGAGAAACCGTCCGAGCCCAATGCGTGGAATCATCCTCCTGCCAGAAGAACTGCACCTTGACGCGACCCATCTTCTTCGGATCGTTATGGTCCACGACTCTCGCCGAAACGATGCCGCTCCATGTCCGCGCGGGAGGCGGTTGCGGATTGCGGTAATTCTTCCAGGGAGTGCAGACGAAGGCATTGCTATAACCCCTCGGCGTCCAGCTATGAACCACACGGATCACCCCGTATGTTCCCTTGGCATCGAGAGAACCTTCAATCTGGACGGTATCGCCGGCCTTTAACTGCTGATTGCGCGAGTGACCACTGCCGGTCACAGCACCGCCAATCGAACGCACACTTTCTGACTGCAGCTGGGTCTGGAAGTCATCGAGCGTCATGGCGCGCGCACGCTGCGGCTCAAAGGCGGCCGGAAGCTTGCTTGAAGCCGACTGCACCGAGCTGGTCAGATGCTGCGCCCCGTCATAGAACGACGGCGGTGAGCTCACCTGCTGCAACGTGGTCGATTGCATCGCATGGTGGTCATAGTGCGATCCACTTACCGATGTCGGGGAAAGCACTCCGCTCAGGCGAAAGTCCAGCAGACCGTCCTCTCCACGCCATTGCAGGGTCGCACCACTCTGAAAAGCACTGAAGACCTCGATGCCGCCGTCCCTCGGCCGCAACCAGCAGTCGTAATCGTCCACAATTCGATTCAGAAAGGAGAAATCCGTCTCTCCGTATTGCACATAATTCAGCGCCTTGGAGCTGCCGCCATCCATGGTGAAGGAAAGCCCCGCACGGCCGGCCACGGTATTACCCACCGACGTCAATGTCTGCGCCGCGTAGTACTGCTTATTCCTGGCTACATCCATTAGATAGGTTGTCGTCACAGCAGCAATCTGCGCGGTATAACTACCCCAGATTTCGTAATCCAGATCTACCTTGAGAACAAACCCCGAGAAGGTGGTGTGCTGCACACCGTCCTGGTCGGTCGTGGTAATGGTCACCGCTTTACCGAGAAGATCTTCGACTGGAATACGTTTGTCTTCTGTCTGCTTACAAACGATGGTGCACCACCAGTGCTGATTCAGCTCCTGAATCACTTCCACAGACGCAAGCGTCGCATCGCCGATAAGGTTGTCGCCAATTTGAATGACGGGCAAAGCCATAAATTCCTCCGGGGGTATGAGGCCTTTCGTTACCCAGCAGCAGATCGTGCTCGTTGTTCCGGTCGAGCGCCTGTTCGATGCCGATCAAAAGAACGTGGTTCGAGAGAACGTGGTTCGAGCCGCCTCACTCGAGATGTCCAGAATTTGATCCCATCCATACAGGAAAGCGTGCAGAGAGCATTCTGCCGATGCTCATCTTTCCAGAACTTCAATCTTTACATTTTTGCTTTTGTTCTTATCGCAAACATGTACCGGATCAAAACAGTTCTTGACCGTTACAAATGGCACATTCTTCTCATGATGCCTATTTGCAGAGAAATCAATCAAGCAGTTCCATGAACCATGAGCAACTTATCCTCACCACCGTATCGCTTTGCTCTTTCAGTACATACCAACTTAGAGGCTCCGTCGATCCGATGCGAATGCGATAAGAAACTTTGCCTGCGCGGACAAAGAAAGAAGATATCACCGCGCTGAGACCATGGCGTCCACCGCAGTTCGGGGCCGCCTGGGACTCATCCACGCCGGAATTTTCCTCCGGAAAGACAATTCTTTTTTCAGGGTTGACATTTCCCCTAAGGCATAAGAAATTTATGCCTGTAATGTTTACGCCTAAGAAGACAATGCCCGCCGGAGCCCTGCCCATGCTCATTCTTCGCGTGCTGCAGTCCGGTACCCTGCATGGCTATGCCATCGCCCAGCGCATTCACCTGCTCTCGAGCGAGGTGCTCGCGGTCGAGGAAGGCCTGCTCTATCCCACGCTGCAGAAGATGCTGCTCAAGGGCTGGGTGAGCTCGGAGTGGGGTATCTCCGAGACCAGCCGCAAGGTCCGCTTCTACCAACTCACCCCTGCCGGCCGTGCACAGCTCGAGGCCGCGCTCGACGAGTACCAGCGCCTGAACGAGGCCATCCAGGCGGTCCTGCGCACCGCGTAAGGAGATTCATCATGGGCGAGTTGCTGCGTCGCATCCACTACCTGCTCCACCGCCGCCGCATGGACGAGGAGCTGCAGAGCGAGATGGAGTTTCACCGCGAGATGGCCGGCCGCGCCGGGCAGCGGAGCTTTGGCAACACGTTGCGGCTGCGCGAGCAGTCCCGTGAGGCGTGGGGCTGGGTATGGCTGGACCGGCTAGGCCAGGATCTGCGTTACGCCATGCGCCAGCTCAGCCACAATCGCGGCTTCGCAGCCACGGCCATCGGTGTGTTGGGGCTCGGTATCTGCGCCAGCGTCGCACTCTTCGCCTTTGTTGACGCCGCCCTCATCAAGCCCCTGCCCTACACCGAGCCCGCGCGCCTGGTGGCCGTCTACGAGGCCACAACAACCTGCCCGCATTGCAACCTCTCCTACGCCGATTTTCAGGATTGGAAGAAAGCCTCACCCGCAATTGTCTCGGATTTCGATGTCTGGACCTCGCGGGTCTTTCTCCGCAAGACGGCGGACGGCATCGCACCCGCGCCGGCCCTGCGCGCCACCACCGGCCTGCTCCATACGCTGGGCATTACGCCGCTGCTGGGCAGGGGATTCACCGCGGCGGACGGCGCACCCGGCAAGCCGCACACCGCACTGCTTACCTATCCGGCGTGGCAACGGATTTACAACAGCAAGGGCTCCGCGCTGGGCACGACGGTCACACTCGACGACACGGTCTACACCATCATCGGCGTGCTGCCGCGCAGCTTTTCGTTCGCACCGCGCGGGACCATGGATTTCGTCGTCCCCATCCAGGCTCTCAGCGTTTGCGAGCAGCGGCGCGGCTGCCACAATCTCTACGGCGTGGCGCGGCTGCAGCCGGGCGTGAGCACAGAGTCGGCGCTGGCCGCCATGACATCCATCGCCGCCGGGCTTGAGAAGCAGTATCCCGCCTCGAACCGCGGCCAAGGCGCAGCTGTCATCTCGCTCAATGAAGCCATCAGCGGCGACATTCGCCCCATCCTGCTCACCCTGCTGGGCGGAGCCGTGCTGCTGCTGCTGATTGCCACCGCCAATGTCTCCGGACTGCTGCTGGTGCGCGCCGAAAGCCGCCGCCGCGAGATGGCGGTACGCAGCGCACTGGGCGCTTCCCCTGCGCGGCTTCTCCGCCAGGTCACTACCGAGGCGTTGGTGCTGGCGTTTGCCGGCGGGGTTCTCGGCTCCGCAGCATCCTTTGCGCTGATGGCCATCATGATCCGGCTCATCCCGCAGAGCATGCTCGGGTCCATGCCCTATCTCGCAGGACTCGGGACCAACTGGCGGGTCGCGGTCTTCGCCGCCGCCGTCTCCCTGCTCTCGGCTGCGGTCTTCACCCTCACGCCGATGATCCGGCTGCCCTTCGGCCATCTGCGCGATGAATTAGCCGAGGGCGGCCGTACCTCGGCAGGACGGATGTGGCGGCGCTTCGGCGCGCCGTTCGTCGTGGTCGAGCTGGCCATCGCCATGACCCTGCTGGCAGGCGCCGGACTGCTGGGCAAGAGCTTCTACCGCCTGCTGCATGTGCCGCTCGGCTACGACGCCACGCACCTGGCGACCGTCTCCATTGCCATTCCCGATAGCCTCTACAGCACCGGCGCGGCGCAGATCGCGCTTTACCACCGCATCCTCGAAGGGCTGAACAGCCTGCCAGGCGTGCAATCCGCCGCCCTGACCTCCGACCTGCCCACACAATGCAACTGCGATACCACCTGGTTCCGGATTCTCGGCAAGCCGTGGAACGGCACGCACAACGAAGCGCCGCAGCGCGATGTCAGCGTGGCTTACTTCTCCACCCTGCGCGCCCGCATTCTGCGCGGCCGCTTCTTCACCGAGGCCGACAAGGCGGATGCGCCGCCGGTGGCTATCATCAATCGCACGCTGGCCGAGAGATACTTTGCCCCGGGCGAAGACCCGGTCGGGCAGACCATCGGCAACAGCGATCTCGCACCCAAATCCTTCCGCCGCATCGTCGGCGTCATCGACGATGTCCGCGAAGGCGGGCTGAGCGATCCGGCCGCTCCAGTTGTGTACTATCCGCTGGACCAGGATGCGGAAGACTACGCCTACGCGGTGCTGCGTACCGGGCAGTCGCCGGAATCGATGCTGCCGGCGATGGTCGCTGAGCTACATCACATCGATCCGCGGCTGGGCACGCTCGATCCCCAGAGCATGCGGCAACTGATCGACGGCTCGCCCGTGGCCTATCTGCACCGCTCGGCCGCCTGGCTGGCTGCGGGCTTTGCCGTCCTGGCGCTGCTGCTGGGAGCCATCGGCCTCTATGGAGTGATTGCGTATTCGGTCGGCCAAAGGAGACGCGAGATCGGGGTACGGCTGGCGCTGGGCGCGCAGCGCAGCGCAGTCTATCGCCTGGTACTGGCCGAGGCTGGCTGGCTCACCTCGCTCGGCATCGGGCTCGGCATGCTTGGAGCCGTGGGCGCAGCCACGCTGCTCGCAAGCTCCGGCACAGCCTCGAACCGCGGCCAATTGCTCTTTGCCGTTCATGCCTGGGACCCGGCCGTGCTCCTTACCGTCGCCCTGCTGCTGGCTGCCGCTGCCGCGCTGGCCAGCTTTCTGCCTGCGCGCCGGGCTGCCGCGGTCAACCCGGTAGAAGCCCTGCGCGCGGAGTGAGGACCGCTGCAGTGCGTAGAAGTCTACGGACGGCCAACGCTTTGCGAAATGCAGCAATCTTGCTAAACTACTCAAGTATCCCGCCGCTGTGGGGCTATAGCTCAGCTGGGAGAGCGCCTCGTTCGCAACGAGGAGGTCAACGGTTCGATCCCGTTTAGCTCCACCAATCACACCACCTGCGGCAATCCCCTCACCTCATACAGATCCTATGCATAAGACTTAGGCATGATCGCGTGCAACACCGCGCGCAGCTGCCCCTTGCACAAGGAGCAGCTGCGAACTTCCCACGCCAGCTACTCGTGGCGCAGCGCCTCGAGTGGATCGATTCTTTCCGCACGCCGTGCAGGCAGCCAGCAGGCCAGAAGCCCGATCATCACGAACAAAAGCCCCACGATGAGAAGGGTTTCAGGATCGTTTGCCTGCACTCCATACAAGAATGTCCTGAGCACCTGGGACACAAGTATGGCGAGCACTGCTCCCATGAGCACACCGCCTGCGATCACCCGGAAGCCTTCGCCGAAGATCAGCCTGCGAAGATGCGATGGCGGAGCGCCGACTGCACTGCGAATGGCCAGCTCCCGGCGACGCGAAGCGACCGACAGCGACAGCACACCGTAGATTCCTACCAGCGTCAACAGACTTCCAGCCACGGAAAATCCGATCAGCAGGCGCATGGCGAAGGTCCGCGATGCCAGGGATTCATCACGAATCTGCTCGAGCGTCTTGACGTTTTCCACGGCAGCCGTGGGATCGACGGCGTGCAGAGCACGCTGCACAGCGACGATCAGCGCACGCGGGTCTGCTGTCGTACGCACGACCAGGTGCTTCGAGAACGCCTGCGCCTGCCAGAGGGGCATATAAATCTCCGGCGATGCCTTCTGCGTCAGATCGTCGGTACGTCCGTTCGCAATTTCGCCGACAATTTCGACGCCAGCCTTCCCTCGCCCCTGGAACCAGAACTTTCTCCCGATCACATTTCCATGCGGGAAGAAGCGATCCGCAAACGCCTGGTTCACGATGCCGACGTTCGGCGCCTTGTCATCGTCGCTCGGCCGGAATGCACGGCCGTCGAGGAGCCCGATCCCCATCAGCTTGAAGTAATCGGGAGTGACCGCCCGCATCGGCAAGGTGATTTTGTCGCTCTCCTTGACCGCCAGAGGCTGACCTTCGATGTCGATAGGTGCGGGCCAGTTATTGCCGGTGAGAGGCACGCCCCAGGCAAACGCCGCATACTGCACACCGGGAATCGCGGCCACACGGTCGAGCGCCTGGCGATGGAAGCTGCCCCAGGTCGCATGACTCTGCACGTCCGTGACGCTCATCGTCAGAATTCGTCCCGTGCTGTAACCGGAAGGCACCTCTGCAATCTTCATCATGGTGCGAATGAGCAGGCCCGCGCCGACCAGCAACGCGAGGGTCAGGGAGGTCTGCAGCATGGCAACGCCACGCAGCATGCGCCTCTCTCCAGCGCCCGCGGTGCCTTTCGGGCCGGCGCTCTTGAGCACCTCAACCGGATCGACACGAAGCACGCGCAGCGCGGGAATAAGCCCCGCGAAGGTGGCTGCAGGAATCGCCGCTGCAAGTCCCCATCCCAGCACTCCCCATCCGGCCGTTACGGCATCCAGCCTGGGGATGGCGTGGCCGGCGATCACCGTGAACAGCTTGACCGCGCCAAAAGCGAGTCCCACGCCCAGACCGCCGCCGAGGAGCGCCAGCACCAGGCTCTCCATGAGAGTCTGCCGCAGCAGCGCGACGCGTCCCAGCCCCATGGCGATGCGCACGGCGTATTCCTGCTGCCGCTGCAGGCCTCGCACCAGCAACAGCGCTCCCACATTTCCGCAGGCAATCAAGAGCACCAGGGCAGACGCACCGAGGAGCGGGAAGAGGATACGCTTGCCATCCTGGTTCATCTCATCGGTCAGCCGCTCAATCCGGGGCGCAAAGCCCTCGAAAGACTTTTCCGACAAGGCCTGCTGCGCGGTCAGCACAGCCAGCTCCTGCTGGGCCTGCTGTGGAGTCGCTCCGTCCCGCAGCCGCGCAACGATGTTCCAGTCAGGCTCTTTCCACTCCTTCGGATCGGGCTCCCCCGGTGCCCAGAAGTCCACCGTCGCGTTGACATCGTAGTTCGGCTCTTTTGCGTCATCCGGCGATGGCAGAAAGCGGACTCCCGGCGCCATCACGCCAATCACAGTCGGCGGAGTATCCCAGCGGCTGATGCGCACCGTCTTGCCGATGATCTGCCTGTCTCCTCCAAATACGCGCTGCCAGAATTCATATCCCAGCACGATGGCCTTCGTCGGCCCCAGAGAGAAGTCCGTATCGGCAAAGCCTCGGCCTGCCACGGTTTTCAGACCCATGAGACGGAAGTAATCCTTGCTCACCCACATTCCCTGCATGGATTGGCTGCCGTCATTGCGAATCAGGAAATTGAAGGTCCAGTCATAGGCAGCGACGCCCTGCAAGGATGTCGCGTCCTTTTTCCACCCCATCCACTGCTGCGCCGGCCAGCCTCGCGGGCTGTCCATCTTCTGTCCGTCGGTGCGTTCGGATGAGACCAGGAGCAGCTGGTTCGGCTTGCTGTAGGGCGGCGGTGTCAGCAGCACGCCCTGGATCAAACTAAAAATCGCAGACGTGGCGCCGATGCCTAGTGCCAATGTCAGAGCGGCCACGGCGGTGAAGACAGGCGACTTCCTCAGCGTGCGCACGGCATAACGCAGCTCCTGCCACGTATTCTCGATCAGTCCGATACCACCCACCTCGCGGCAATCTTCTTTGATCTGCTCCATGCCGCCGAACTCGAGCCGGGTAAGCCGGCGGGCCTCACTCTCGGAAACCCCGGATCGCACCTTGTCGGCAACCTGTGATTCGAAGTGGAATCGCAACTCTTTGTCGAGATCGATTTCCAGGCGCTTACGTGCGAATAATCTCCCCAGCCAACTCATGAGGCTCCCTCCAATGTTTCCTTGAGAATGAGACCGACCACGCCGGTGAGGCGCTTCCAGTTCTCAGTCTCAGCCTTCAGGTGAGCTCGACCTCTGGCCGTGAGCTCGTAGAACTTGGCTTCACGTCCGGTTTCGGAAGGCTGCCAGTTGGAGCTGAGCAGCTTCTTGTATTCAAGACGATGGAGTGCCGGATAAAGCGATCCCTGCTGGACCTGCAGGGCCTCGCGAGACATCTGCTGAAGTCTCTGGGCAATGGCGTAGCCATGGATAGGGCCGAGCGCTACCACCCTCATGATGAGGAGATCGAGCGTGCCCTGAGGGAGATCGAACCGGTCTTCATTTTTCATACTATTAGCTTCTACCTATACGTCCAAAACCTGTAGAAGGTCAAGGTATGGATTTTGAATTCCGGCCGGGAGATGTGTTGATGGACTCTGCCAGAAGATCGCAGGTCTAAGAACATCTTTCTCAGCACCCATGGCGTTTTTGTTGAAGATTGGCTCCCATTCCACGAGACACTTTTCCGTGGAGCCAACCGGACGACGTTGAGGTAACGATGACAGTTTCCCGAAGAGAATTTTGTGCTGGGATCGGAGCGCTGGCAATAACAGGAGCCGCTCGAAATACATGGGGCGCCGAGCACTCATCGGCGTATCAACTCGTGGCGCAGACCGACCGGAACCGAATTCTGCGTGCCGCCCGGCAATATCTTCCCCAGCGAATAGAAACGATTACTGCTGTTCCGGCACCCCCTGGCAGCCCGGGTGGACTGCATGACTTCTATTCACAAGCCGACTACTTCTGGCCCGATCCTAAAAATCCGGACGGCCCTTATATCAATCGCGATGGCCAGAGTAATCCGCTGAACTTCAACAACCATCGCGCCGTGATGATCCAGCTTTCTGTACGGATGCCGGCACTGACCGCAGCCTGGCTTCTCACCGGCGATTCCCAATATGCTCAGCAAGCGGGTAACTATCTGCGCGCGTGGTTCGTGACCACAGCCACGCGCATGAATCCCAACCTGCAATTCGCCCAGGCAGTAAAAGGAGTTTCCACCGGCCGCAGCTACGGCATCATCGATACGCTTCACCTGGTAGAAGTGGCACGCGCGGCCAGCTTCCTGGGGAGGGAGACATTCTCTCCAGCTGAGATAGAGAGCGTGAAGCAGTGGTTTCGGGAATATCTGGCGTGGCTCAAGACCAGCGCGCCGGGGCAAAAAGAACGGGACGCACTCAATAACCATGCTACCTGCTGGGCGCTGCAGGCTTCAGAATTTGCTCGGCTCATCGGCGATGAAGAAACCCGCGATGAGATCCGGAGATGGTTTGCTGGAACTCTGCTCACGAGCCAGTTGGCCGAAGATGGATCTTTTCCCAAAGAGCTTACGCGGACCAAGCCATACAGCTACTCGATCTTCAACTTCGATGTCATGGCCGGTCTGGCGCAGTCGCTGAAAGGCTCAGGGATGGATCTCACCACATTTTCCCTGCCGGATGGCCGCGGACTGTGCAGGGCAGCGGCATTCCTCTATCCGTATCTCAAAGACAAGTCGAAGTGGCCGTACAGCAAAGATGTAGAGCATTTCGACACCTTGCCCGTGCGATCGCCCGGGTTACTTTTCGCCGGCCTGGCTTGCCGGCGCGCAGAGTATATTGCGCTCTGGAAGACACTGAATCCTGATCCGACAGATAACGAGATTATTCGCAACTACCCCATCCGCCAGCCGCTCTTGTGGGTCTAAAGCAGAAACAGGACAACCATGCCCATGCTGTGTGGATGCAGGTGGCCTTTTCTTGAGGAGAAGGCTACGGAGAGCATGTGCCAGCCGGGTATATCTGTCCTGATTCTGCTCTCATCGCAACGAAGATGGAGACGCACCAGAACGCTCTACACACTGTTCCGCATTCCTTTTCTTGCCATGGCCATGGCCTACGCGAAGCAGCTATTCATGCCTTAACGCGGTCATCGGATCTACCCTGGACGCCCGCCGCGCCGGCGTAAATCCGGCCACGAGCGCGACGAGACCCAGCAAAGCCGCAGAGCCTGCCAGCGTCACCGGGTCGTATGATTTCACCCCGTACAGCATCTCCTTCACCAGCCGCGTAAGACCGAAGGCCGCACCCAGCCCGGCGAGCACGCCCAGCGCTGTCATCCGCCATGTCTCGCCCAGGATCATCGACAGAATCTGCTCCGAGCGCGCGCCCAGCGCCACGCGGATGCCGATCTCCTGCGTGCGCCGCGCGACGGTGTAGGCCATCACGCCATAGATGCCGATCGAGGCCAGCACCAGCGCCAGCAGCCCGAAGCCCGCCGTCAGCATGGCAAACATGCGCTCATCGCCGAGTGTCGCATCGATCTGCTGCTGCTGCGTGCGCACGGCATTCAGCGGCAGGTTCGGGTCGATGCCCGCGACCGCCTTCTGTAGTTGCGGCGCGAGACTCGCCGCGTTCCCATGCGTGCGCACCTCGTAGGTCATGCCTTCCAGATCCGGAAACTGCCGGTAAGAGAAGAAGAACTGCGCCTCCGGCTCCTTGCGCAGACTGTCGTAGGCCGCATCCTTCACCACGCCCACAATCGTGTACACCTTGTTGTCCACCTTGAGATGCCGCCCCAGCACGTTGGCCTTGCCCCATACTTCGCGTGCCATCCGCTGGTTCACCACCGTCACCTTCTCCGAGGTCTGCGTATCCTGCGGCCCGATCTCCCGCCCCGCAATCATCGGCATGCCCATGGTCGAGAAGAAGTGCTCACCCACGACATTCAGCAGCCCCGCATCCTTCGGTTGTGTCACCGGCTGGTCCAATGCCTCCCAGGAATACATCGTCCGCCCATCAGCGATCAGGGTCATGGAAGATGCGCTCACCGACTCCACGCCCGGCACCGCCGCCAACCGCCGTGCAATCTCCCCGTGCAGCAAAACCGCTTTCTCCTCCGGATATTGCGCCACCGGAGGATCGATATCGAACAGCAGCAGATGATCCACGCGGAAGCCCGGGTCCACATGGTTCAGGTTGCCGATGGTGCGCAGGAACAGCCCCGCGCCCACCACCAGCAGCGTCGAAAGCGCCACCTGGAAAACCACGATCCCCTTGCCCGCGTAACCCGTGCGCCGCCGCGTCACCGTCGCCGCATTGTCTTTCAGGCCCGAGCTGGCCTGCGCCCGCGTCGCCTTCCACGCCGGAGCCACGCCGAACAGCAGCCCCGTCACCAGCGACAAGCCTGCGGTGAAGGCCAGCACGCCCCAGTCCAGCCGCCCGGAGAGCTGCGCCGGGTCCCACGGATCGCTCATCAGCTTCGGAATCACATCCCGGCACGCCCAGCCCAGCGCAAAGCCTGCCGCGCCCCCTGCGAATGCCAGCATCAGGCTCTCGGTAAGCACCTGCCGAACGACACGCAGACGGCCAGCGCCGAGCGCCAGACGCACCGCCATCTCCCGCTCACGCGCGGAAGCCCGCGCCAGCAGCAGGTTTGCGAGATTCGCGCAGGCCAGCAGCAACACCAGGCCCGAGACCGCCATCAGCACCATCACCGGCTGCTTATACTGCTGCGCGGCTTCGTTCTCACCCCGGCTGCCATCCCGCAACAGAACCTGCGGCATCTTCTCGCCCGGCTTCGCGGTGTGCGCGCCCGCAACGCTCGCCACCAGAGCCGCAGACATCACGGACTCTGCCCGCGCCTGCGTCACACCCGCCTTCGGCCGCGCCATGACCTGCATCCACCAGCGAATCGGATCTTCGAGCAGCGAGCCTTTGTCGTGAGGAATGAGCACCGGCTGGATGCTGAACGGTACAAAGACCTGCGGCGACTGATGCGCGCTCTTCGCCCCGGTGAATTCCGGCGGATTCACTCCGATCACCGTGAACGGCTTGCTGTTGATCGCGATGACCTTGCCCACCACCGCAGGCGAGGCCGCAAAGGCATGCCGCCAGAAGCCGTCGCTGATCACCACCACCGCGCCCGAGCCTTCGACCGCGTCATCGGCCGGTGCGATCCCGCGCCCCAGCTCCGGCTTCACGCCCAGTCCGCTGTAGTAGCTGCCGGATACCATCTCGGCCTGCACCACCTGCGCCTGCCCGTCCACCGTCGTCGTTACCTCGCCGATGCCCTTGAATGCGAAGAGCTGATCGAAGACGCCCTGCTTCCGGTTCTGCTCCTCGAGCTCGCGATACACCGGGTAGGTGAACGAGGTGCTGGCCGTGCGGTCGCCCTCCTTGTTCAAGTTGCCCCAAATGCTGTGCACCACATTGTCATGGGGAGCCGTCCACCACAGCAGCCGCAGTTCCTGCGGGTGCGGCACATGCAGCTGGTCTAAGAGCATCTCCTTGGCCAGCGTGAAGATCGCCGTGTTCGCGCCGATCCCCAGCGCCAACGATGCAATTGCGATTGCCGTGAACACCGGGCTCTTCGCCAGCATGCGCCATGCATAGCGGATATCGGCGCGCAGATCGTCCCACAGCCGCAGCCCCAGCGAGGCTCGCATCTCTTCCTTGTGCATTGTCACGCCTCCGAACTCGATCCGCGCCTGCCGCGCCGCGGCCTCCGGCACCATGCCCCGCGCGATAAGGTCTTCCATCCGGCACTCGAGATGAAACGCCAGCTCCTCGTCCATCTCCTGCTCCAGCCGCCCGCGCCCGACCACCGCGCACAACCACGACGTGGCCTGAGAGCACAATCGCCTTGCCCATCCCCTCACGCTCAGATCCGCACCCGGCATAGCCGCTTCTCCATCAAGTCTTTTTTGCTCATGTGCGCACCCTCAGTGGTTACAGGTCGCCGGGTACGGTCTTCAGCACGCCCGCGATCACACCGGCCATCCGATTCCACTTCTCGGTTTCATCGCGCAACAGCGCCTTGCCGGCCGTCGTCAGGCGGTAATACTTCGCCTTGCGCTTGTTCTCCGACTCGCCCCACTCGCTCGCAATGGCACCCTGATGCTCCAGCCGATAGAGCGCCGGATAAAGCGATCCCTGCTGAATCTCAAGCTTTTCGCCTGAAATCTGCTGGATACGGAGCAGCACCCCATAGCCATGCAATGGACCCAGGGAAACTGCTTTGAGGATCAGCATGTCAAGCGTGCCCTGCAGAAGGTCTAGTTGTTTCTTGCCCAATACCTGCCCTCCAGCACTCTCCCTAGCCCGTCTAGGAGAAGCTGCTGCACTCACCCTACGCGCCTTCTCCTAGACGGTCAAGGAGGGAATTACATGATCCATGAGCAGGCCGTCGGGGTACGCACAGAGCCGACCCAGCTTTTTCCAGCACCGCGATGACTGAGCAATCAAGCTTAATCCAGGCTATGCGCTCGTTCTTTTCGACTCGATACGAGAGGCATTCGAGCGTTTGGCCCGCCACAATCAACCACTTGCGGCTTATATTCCCAACCGGCTTCATGGGCATGCGCCGGTAACAGAATCAACAAAATCTGCATCTTAGCTGCTGAAGCAGCATGAACGAGGTACGATGCGGATTCTTAGCTTACGCTTGATTGTCGCCCTGGTATTCGGCGTCACACTGGTATCGGTGGTGTCATCCTGGTACCAGGTGAGGACCACGAAAGACGCTCTTCGTCTCGATCTTGAGAGGAAGGCCGAAACTTTCAGCGACAGTCTGGCAGTCATCCCGGAACCTTATCTACAGCGTGGCGACATTGCTGGACTGCTCGCAACGCTGCACCGGTTCGACGGCCGCGACCACCTGATCGGGACAACGGTCTACGACAGAAACGGCTTCATTCTGGCGAACACCGGAAACATTCGTTCGCTCACGCGCACCACACCGCAGATCATCCGCGATGCGATCGCACGCAACAGCACCGAAACCAATTACATGCGATCCGGCTTCCGTCGGCTGTATATCGTAGCTGCACCCATCCCTGCAGCCACAGAAGATATGGCCGGGGGCATCCTTGTGGTCTACGACACCGACTATATCCGCGCGCAGGTCTTCCATATCTGGATTCAGGCCTTTGCGCACATCGCGTTACAGGTGCTGGTGATCGTTGCCATCACTCTGCTGATCGTGCGCTGGAGCCTGGTGGGCCCCATCGCACGTGCAGCCGAGTGGATGAAAAGGCTTCGGACCGACCGCCATGCGCAGCCACCGTCTCCGAAAGACCTGGACTTCCTGAGTTCGCTTGCAAAAGAGGTTGCCCCCCTGGCTGAAAGCATGCGCCAGGCGCGCGCGGCTGCGGAGATCGAAGCGTCTCTTCGCAACAGGAACGAATCCGTATGGACAGCGCAGCGACTGGCCGACCATGTGCGCAACAAGCTTGGAGGCAGCAATCTGTTCGTTGTCTCCAATCGCGAGCCTTACATTCACAGCCGGCAGGATGGCGCAATCAAGGTCACGATCCCCGCGAGCGGTCTTGTCACTGCGATCGAGCCGATTCTCTGTGCCTGCAACGGCACCTGGATCGCGCAGGGGAGCGGCAACGCAGACAGAGAGGTGGTAGACAGCCACGACTGCCTGCAGGTGCCTCCCGAAGACCCGAAGTACACGCTGCGCCGCGTGTGGCTCACCAAGGAAGAAGAAGAAGGCTACTACTACGGATTCGCCAACGAAGGACTGTGGCCGCTCTGCCACATGGCGCACACAAGGCCGGTCTTCCGCACCTCGGACTGGTCCTACTACAACGAGGTGAACGCGCGATTTGCCGATGCTCTTGTCGAGCAGATTGCGGATGAGCAGGCTCCTGTTGTGCTGATACAGGATTATCACTTCGCCCTGCTGCCGCGCATGATCAAGGAACGCCTGCCGCATGCGCGCGTTGCCATCTTCTGGCACATCCCGTGGCCGAACCCGGAATCGTTCAGCATCTGCCCCTGGCAGCAGGAGCTGCTCGATGGCCTGCTCGGAGCGGACCTCATCGGATTCCATGTGCAGGCGCACTGCAACAACTTCCTCAACACGGTGGATCGTGTGCTCGAAGCGCAGGTGGACTGGGAGCGGTTCTCGGTCCGGCACAAGAACCACTGGTCCTCGGTGCTGCCATTCCCGATCAGCGTCGACTTTCTCGAACAGGGAACAGTCAAGACCGACAGCAATACCGCCGAGGAGCGAAGCCAGCTCATTGCCGAGCTCGGGATCGAGACGACCTACCTTGGTGTTGGGGTCGATCGACTCGACTACACCAAGGGCATTGTCGAGCGATTTCTCGCCGTCGAGTCCTTCCTCGAGCGGCATCCGCGTTATCAGGGGCGATTCACCTTCATTCAGATTGGCGCGCCGACACGGAGCAATATTCCTCAGTACGCCAACTTCCAGCGCGATGTGGAAAATGAGGCCGCCCGCATCAACGAGCGCTTTGGACGCGGCCGCTGGAAGCCCATTGTTCTGCTCAGCCGCCAGCACAGCCATAAGGAAGTGGAGCGCTACTATCGCCTCGCCCACCTGTGCATGGTCACGTCGCTGCACGACGGCATGAACCTGGTGTCCAAGGAGTTCATCGCGACTCGCGACGATCTGCGGGGAGTACTGATCCTGAGCCTCTTCACCGGCGCCTCGCGGGAACTGCGCGACGCCATCATTGTGAACCCTTACGATACGGAAGCCACCGGAGAGGCCATTGCGCAGGCGCTGGAGATGGATGTGAGCGAAATTGCAGACCGCATGCAGAGAATGCGGAACGCTGTCAGCGACCACAACATCTACTGGTGGGCGGGCAATCTGATCGGAGATCTGTGCGACCTGCGGCTAAGCCGCAACACGGTACTCAAGACCACCATCGATGTCACGCGGCGTGCCTCTTAGGGGGTCAGGCCGCGCTTTGTTCGACATCGCAATTGCCTTTTAAGCCATCAGACAAGCCGCTGCTTTTCCCTTGTATGGGCAGCGGCCTCCTGAAGATTGCGGCCGATGCGGCGGGCCTTTTCGATGATAAGTTCCGCGCTTTCCGCGGAAAAGGTCTCACGGGCAGTCTCAACGAAGAGAGCAAGCCAGCGCTCGAAATGTTGTGCGTCGAGTCCGAGCTGCATGTGACGCATCGCGGGATCGCCCTTGTAACGCCCGGTCGTGAGCAGCACGGTAGACCAAAAATCCTTCAGAAGAGCGAGATGGTGGGGCCAATCGTCGACAACCGCATGGAAGATAGGCCCGATCTCAGGATCAAGCCGGACTTTTGTGTAGAAAGCATCTACAAGGGTGCCAATCCGGGCTTCAGAAATATCTGTGCTCATGCCAGTGCGTCGCGATCTCACACAGAATAGCGCATCGTTGCGGAGAGTCATGCCTCTCGGCAACGAGAGTCATGCAAGAGTGAAGACCACGGTAAACCGGGATCCCTGGCCTTCATGGCTGGAGACCTGAATCTCCGCGTGGTGCGTATCCGCGATCCACTTGGCAATCGAAAGCCCCAGGCCGCTTCCCTCTACCTGAGCGCGTGAGGGATCGGCACGATAGAAGCGGTCGAAGATACGCGGTACATCTCCAGGCGCGATACCGATGCCACTGTCCTCTACGCGCAGCAGCGCATGGCCTGCAGAGTTCTCAAGCGAGACGCGCACATGGCCGAATGACGGTGTGTATTTGAGCGCGTTGTCGAGCAGAATCCAAAGCAGCCGGCGCAGGCTCGAAGCATGACCAAGCACCATGAGCGCGGGGGACGTACCCAGCGCAAGGCTGACCTCTATGTTCTTTCGTGCGCCAAGAGTCGTGGCCATGGCGCAGCCATCCGCAACAATCTCGGCGAGATCCACTGGCTCGAGAATAAGACTCGTAGGCTCGCTGTCGGCACGGGCCAGCTCGAGCATCTGTTCGAGCAACACGGCAGCATTCGCCGACTCCTCGATGATGGCGTTAAGAGCCTCGCGGCTCGAAGCATCCACATCCGGCTGGCGGAGGGCAACCTCGGCGATGGTGCGCGTCAGCGAAAGCGGACCACGCAGCTCATGCGAAGCATCGGCAGTAAACTGCTTGAGCTTGAGGACCGCAACCTCCAGCCGCGCAAGCATGTCATTGCAGGTCTCAGCGAGGCGCTCGAGCTCGTCACCACTGCGCGACACGGGCAGGCGCTCGGAGAGATTGCGAATGCCGATGGAACGCACGGCAACCGTGATGCGATCGACCGGGCCGAGCGCGCGGCGGCTCATCCAGTAGCCGCCGGCCATCGAGATCAGCAACAGCACCGGAGCCAGCGTAAACATGCCATGGCGGAACTCGGCGAGCAGTTCAAGATTCGCGGCCTGCGGCGCCGCGGCGACCAGCACCAATGGCCCCCATGCCTCATCGCGAAAAGAGCGCTCGATCACCAGATAGGGTTGTCCCTCCGCGTGGATCGAGAAAAAGCTCTCGGAGCTCACATTGCCGACCGGAGGCCAGGAGAAATCGGTGGAAGAGGGCGATGGCCAGAGCACAGAACCATCTGCGCGAAACACTTCGGCGCGGCCGCCACCCGTGGCGGTGGCAAAGTCGCGGAAGTCGCCGGCGCGGCTTGCGGCCGGGGCACGCTCATTGCGTCGCATCATCTCCTGCAGGCGATCGATGCGACGGCTGAGCGTGAGGTGCCGTTCCGCGGAGAGGTTGCGCTGCAGGTTCAGCCACATGGCCGCGCCGAAGAGAACCCAGCCGGCGAGAAAGATCACACCGAACCACACGGTGAGGCGCGTAGAGATGGAGATAACGCGCCTCAACCGGCCTCAGCGCGCAGGCAGTAGCCAACACCGCGAACGGTGTGCAGCAGCTCGGGCTCACCGGGCTGGGTGATCTTGCCGCGCAGAGCGCGAATGAAGACATACAGACTGTCGAAGCTGACATCGCAACCCGGCCCCCATGCCTCTTCAATGAGCGCGCCATGCGGCACCACTGCCGGAGCGCGGCGCAGCAGGATTTCCAGCAGCGCGCACTCGGTGCGCGTAAGCACCGCGACACGCTCACCGCGCTGCAGCTCGAACATCCAGGGACGCAGCACAAGATCCTCACAACGCAGCTCGCGCGGCGCACGCGCAGGAATGCGACGCTCGGTGGCACGCACTTTGGCCAGCAGCACATCGAGCGCAAAGGGCTTGGTGAGGTAGTCATCCGCACCGGCATCGAGGCCGGTGACGATGTCCTGCATGGAGTCGCGCGCAGAGAGGATGATGGCCTGCGTCTCCAGGCGCAGATCGCGGATACGGCGCACCACTTCAAAGCCATCCATGCGCGGCATCATCACATCGATCAACAACAGATCGAACTCTGCCGAACGACCCAGGCGCAGCGCCTCGCTGCCATCGGCGGCCAACGTAACCGAATGTCCTTCCCCCTCGAGCGCCCGGCCGATCTGCACGGCGAAATTGCGTTTGTCTTCTGCGATCAGAATCTTCATGACCATGATTTCTGCCTTGCGGCATTTTGCTGTTTCTTTTCAACCTAGCGGCGGCTTATGAATGTGCCGTGAATTTCCCCGCTTCCGCTGCCGATCCTTAGGTTGGCCTTAGGTTCGTTTGCCACACTGCACTCACTTCCCGGATAAAGTCATGCGTAATCCCCCACACACGCATGGCTCCGGGCTGAAAGAGGATATGTTCATGAAGACGAATCCGCTGCGCCGCGGAGCCCGGAGTCTTACGCTCAGCCTGGCTCTCTCGACAGCAACTCTTCTTTGCGCGACCGCCGCTCCGGCCGTCGCACAGGTCAGCCGCGGCATCGTGCAGGGTACGGTAGTGGATGCAGCGGGCGCCGCGGTGCCCGGCGCGCAATTGGAACTGTTACCGGCACATATTAAAGGCGTCACGGATGCGCAGGGCACCTTTCGCCTGTCCGATATTCCTGCGGGCAGCTACACCCTCACCGTGTCTTACGTCGGCTTCTCGCCGCTCACCTCGCCCGTTTCCGTCACCGCGAGCCAGACCAGCACACTCTCGCTGCAGCTCACCGTAGCCAATCATGCCGAGCAGATTCTGGTCAGCGCTTCCCGCCCGCACGGCGAGGCCGAGGCCATCAACGAGACGCGCACCGCCGACAACATCAAGGAAGTGATGCCGTCGGAAGTTATCCGCAGCCTTCCCAATGCCAACGTCGCCGACGCCATTGGCCGCCTGCCCGGTGTCACGCTCTATCGCATCGAAGGCGAGGGTGTGTACATCCAGGTGCGCGGCACCGAGCCGCGTCTCACCAACGTGACTGTGGACGGCATCACCATTCCTGCTCCCGAACCGACCGTTCGCCAGGTCCGCCTCGATGTCATCCCCTCGGACATGGTGGATTCCATCGAGATGAACAAGACGCTGCAGGCCAACATGGACGGCAACGGCATTGGCGGCTCCGTGAACCTGCGCACGAAGGAAGCCGGCGAGAGGCCCACCTTCGATGCTTACAGCGATGGCGGCTACACTCCTATCCTCAACGGTGTCGGGTCTTATGACTTTGGCGGCACTGCCGGAAAGCGCTTCGGCGCGAGCAAACGATTCGGCCTGCTGGGCAACGCCGTGATGGATTACAACGGCCGCGGCATCGATAACATCCAGCCCTCGCTCGATCCACTCTCAACCTTCTCCACGCCGTTCTACGACAACAACACCATCCGTGAATACCGCTACAACCGCACCCGTTACGGCTTCGACGGCAGCGCCGATTTCCGGGTAACCGACAGCACCACGCTCTACGCTCACGGCTTCTTCTCCGACCTCGCGGACTATGGAGACAAGTGGTACTACGAGCCGGTTTCGGTCGCCATCTCCGGCACCGCGGCCGATCCGGTCTATCCCTCCGCCTCCACCAAGAGCTCGAGCCCCAAGTTCTACACCTCGAACAAGCGTCCGAATGCAGCGGTAAGCACGCTGATCCTGGGCGGACGCACGGTGCACAGCGATTCGCTGTGGCTCTACCAGATCTCCGCCTCGCGCTCCTACGAGCAGGACTCAGCCGGCAACCCCAAGGCTGACTTCAGCTGGATAGGCAGCACGCTCTACTGCAACTATGTTCCTTCGGCACAGAACGACGCGAATCATCCGCACTTCGGCAATTGCGATAACTCTGCGAACTCGCCGCTGCTGAACGGCGCGAACTGGCGGTTCAAGGACATCACCACCTCGACCGGCATCAACGCCCAGCTCAATCTCACCGCGCAGACTTCCTGGGCACACGGTTATCGCTGGTGGGATCACAACGGCACCTTCGAGGCGGGCTTCAAATTCACCAATGCACACCAGACGCAGGATGCGACCGAGACCGTCTATGACAGCTTTCCCTCGACCGCGCCGCTGATGTCCGACCTCGCCGATAAGTTCACCAACACGGACTACTACGGCGGCCACTACTTCGGCGGTCATTACGGACAGGTCTCGGACTTCACCAAGACGCAGGCGTATACGCTCGCCAACTACCAGGGCTATATCGACAAGCAGAAGACCGCGGCCGATACCTATCCCAATCTCTTCCACACCGTCGAGCAGATCACTGCAGGCTACCTGATGAACTCGATCGACTTCGGCCGCCTGCATGTGAACACCGGCCTGCGCATCGAAGCCACACGCGATCTCACCTTCGGCTACAACGTCAACTTCTACGGAACCTACAGCGACGGCAGCTACAGCGGCGGAAGCTCGTCAGAGCTCTGCTCCGGCAATACGGCCCCTGTCGCACCCGCGCCCGGCAACTGCTACACCTTCACCGGCGTGAACAACAACCCGAGCTACGTGGATCTTCTGCCCAGCGCGCAGTTCCGTTACGCGCTCACGCAGGATGCCAATATCCGCGCCGTATATTCGCGCGGCATCGCGCGTCCCGATCCCTACCAGCTTGTTCCCTACGTCACGGAAGATTCGACGGCGAGCCCCATCAGCGTGCTCATCGGCAATCCGAATCTGCGCACCGAGCACGCGAACAACTACGATGTGCTCTTCGAGGACTATCTCCACCCACTCGGCCTGGTACAAGCCGGCTTCTTCTTCAAGCAGCTCACCGCGCCACAGGTGGAAGTCACCATCCCCAGCAACATCAGCCTCTCCTCGTTTCCCGCGGGCTATTTCCCCACCTCGATCCAGCAGGTCATCGAGCAATATCCCGGTGACGCCATCACGCAGTACACCAATGGGAAGAATGCCTATCTCTACGGCATCGAGCTGAACTTCCAACAGCATTTCAGCTATCTGCCCGGCTTCCTGAGCGGGCTCGGCCTGACTGCCAACTACACCTACACCGGCTCGCAGGAAAAGGGTCTGCCACTGCGCAGCGACAGCCCTTCCACCATCGACCAGTCGCCGAATTCCTGGCGCATCAGCCCCACGTACGACACGAAGCGCTTCTCCGCGCGCGCCGGCCTGGCTTATGACGGCGCCAGCCTCTTCCAGTACCAGTACATCTCGCCGACTTATGTCTCCGGTTCCGATCCCAGCGGCCTCGGCCCCAAGGGACCGTCCGGCGACATCTGGACGCTAACGCACTTCCAGGTCGACGCACAGGCCAGCTATCGCGTGTGGAAGGGTCTGCGCGCCGTCGTGAACGGACTCAACCTGAACAACGAGGTCTTCGGCTACTACACCGGCAGCAAGGCGTTCATCAACCAGCGCGAGTTCTATAAACCGACGTACAGCGGCGGCCTGCGCTACACCTTCTCGCCCGCCCGCTAACGTCCACTCATCCTGACTGCGCGGTGGAGATGGAAACCACTTCGTCTCTACCGCGTGGCCAGTGCCTCGGTACTTTATAAGGAAACAAAACGCTTCCATGCCCATCCGAACCCAACTACTGGCCGCGCTCTTCCCGCTTCTCGTTCTCTCCCCGGCCTCGCCACAGGCACACGCTCCCGCAGACAATTCAAAACTGATCTACACCCTCATCGTGAGCCGGCATGGCGTGCGCAGCCCCACCGGAAAGAGCACGCAATACGATCGCTACTCGAAGGCCGCATGGCCTGCATGGACCACGGCACCGGGTGAGCTGACGCCACACGGCTTCGCGCTGATGAAGATCTTCGGCAGCTACGATCGCGAGCTATTCAGCAGTGAAGGGCTTTTCTCCGCGCAGGATTGCGCCGATGCAACCCGCATCACCATCCACGCCGACTCCGACCAGCGCACCCGCGAGACCGGACGAGCGCTCGCCGAAGGACTCTTTCCCGGATGCAGCGTGCCTGTGCAGGCGAAAGCCGAAGGCACGCACGATCCGCTCTTTCATCCTGCGAACATTCCGCCTGCGCAGGCAGAGCTTGCAGCAGCAGCAATTCTGGGCCGCATTGGCGGCGATCCGGCTGCCATCGTTGCCGCCTACCATGCACCGCTGGCCGAATTCGATTCCCTGCTCGCCTCCTGCGGCGATGCGGAGCCCGGCCACAGCCGCACTTCGCTCTTCGACATTCCATCGACTATCTCAACCGGGACTGACGATCATCTTGCCGAAGTGAAAGGGCCGCTCAGTGTGGCCGCGACACTCACCGAAAATCTGCTGCTCGCATACACCGAAGGCATGGACATGAAACAGGTCGGCTGGGGATGCATCGATGGCACACGTCTGCGCTCACTCATGGACCTGCATACCGCCTCGTCCGAGTTCGCCCTGCGCACCCCGGCAGTCGCCGGGCCACTCTCTTCGTCGCTGTTGCGCGTAATCGCAGCCTCGCTGGCTCAGGCCGCCACAGGAAAGCCCGTGAACGATGCAGAGGGCCGCGTTGGAGACAAGATGCTCCTGCTGGTGGGGCATGATACGAATCTCTCTGCCATCGCCGGCGCGCTTCACCTTGACTGGATCCTCGATGACCGGCGGGACGATACGCCGCCCGGCTCGGCGCTGGAGCTCGAGCTAAGGCAGGATGCCTCGGGACGGCGTACCGTGCAGCTCTTCTTCACCGCGCAGACCCTCGAGCAGATGCGCAATGCAGCGCCGCTCAGCCTTACGAATCCGGCACCGCGCGTGCCGGTCTTCATCCCAGGCTGCAGCGCTGCGGATGGAGCTTGCGAGCTAGGCAGCTTCGAAGTGCTGCTCAAAGAGCGCATGCAACAGGCGCAAAGCACCCGATAAATGAAAACACCCGGACGCGGGGAGCGTCCGGGTGTTCGGCCAGGGCGAAGTTGGGGAAACCCGCCCGGTCGCGGCTCATGAGCTCACACCATAAGATATTTTTCCTGATACTGCGTTCCGGTAAGCGGTCGTGCCATGCCGTTTTCATTGATAGAAAACGGCATGAGCAGTCTCGTCATCCCTGACAACTTCAGGAAAAATGATCTAGCGGCGCCCATGGTCCCAGCCGCGATAATCCACGTGGTAGCCGCGGTCATAACGCGGGCCATAGCCGTAATCGCGCACAACATAGTGCTCGTGATGCATCCACTGTCCCGGCACCCATACCGCGCCCGCGTAGTAGCCCGGCGTCCACACATAATCCACACCCGGGCACGGCGGCACGTAATTGCTGTAGACGACAGGAGGAGCCGGAGGTCCTACGCGCACCGCAAAGGCGACCTGCGCCTGCGCTGCTGCCGCGCCCGCCGCGGCGATGATTCCAGTCAATGCAAGAGTACGAAGGATGCCTTTCATTGGAGCTCCTTTCGAGCCGGTCTCCGAACTGCTCTCGAAGTTGCCGCGCTCTTTTCCGGAGAGCCTCTTTCTGCCTGATCCCCGTTGCTCTGAACAGGTAAACAGCAGGTCGCGCAGATTGTTGCGGAGATTTATTTTTCTCGATCCACGCAACCTTCACAGGGCCACGTGCATTGCTGTTGCGCACAGGGACTGGCCGTCCAGGCGATCCGCCTTCGGCTGCTGCGCACAGGGCGACCCGCCTTCGGCCTCAGCTCCCGATGGTCGCGATCCAGGATGCTCAGCGACCAGCGCAGGCAGCAGGTTTGCCGCTCGCAGGCCACAGCTTCTCGAAAACACGGAAGGTGGTATCGGGAAGATCGCGCACCGTGTCCGTATCCGAGAATTCCATGTAGGGCGTCTCGCCGTTTGAGCCGATGCGCTGCCACAGCGAGCTCTCCATCAGACGCGGATCGCCGGTACGCGCAAAGTGCAGCCACGCCGTCATCATCCGGTCGGAGAGCCGGTGATCCGCAGCTTCGTACTCCTCCGGATGCGTATGCGTCAGCCCAAACACATAGTCGAGCTCGGCCGAATGCCGCGCGCCCGTTTTCGTCTTCGCGTTTTCCGGACTCACACGCGCAAAACGATAGAGATAGGCGTGCTCGGCACGCGCCGTTTCGAAGGCGCCATAGAGAAACAGTGCGTCGGTGACCAGATGATTGGCGGACTCGGGTATCTGCTCCGCCGTCGTTGCCGGATAGAGCGCCAAAAGCTCGCGTCCACACGGCGTGTAGGTGCGCTCTACATATTGCGACCACTCCACCGGGGTGTGCGCGGGCAGCGCACGGATAAACACCGAAGCCTCATCCGTATTTGTTCCCACCATCACCGGCACACGCAACCCATGGCCCTCGGCATAGAGCCGCGCATGCTGCTCCGGCACCACCCAGCCATCCACAAACGGCCACCACGGATGATCGATCCCCTGCGGCGACTGCGCATGGCCCTCAGGCCTCAGCCGCGCCTGTCCACTGCCGCCCGTGCCGAAGAGCTTTGCCGTTGCCTCTGCGGCGCGTGCAAGCACTGCCTCAGTCGAGAGCCTGCGCAGTTCGGCAATGGTCGGCGCGATGGCAACGCCAACACTCTCCATGCCGGTAAGACCTCGATACGGCGCATGCAGTTCCGGGTCCGGCGTGAACAGCGACGATGGGCTCTCGAGGATGGCCTTGTCGAAGGCCCGCGGTGTATGCGCATCACCGGCAGCCAGCGGCGAAACAAGCAGATAACCGATGCTGGTTGCGCCTGCGCTTTCGCCGAACACCGTGATATTGCGCGCATCGCCGCCAAACGTGGCGATATTCTCGCGCACCCAGCGCAGCGCTGCGACCTGGTCCATTAAGCCGTAATTGCCCGAGGCGTGCTGCGGCGACTCCCGCGTGAGGTCCGGATGCGCGAGGAATCCGAAGACGCCCAGCCGGTAGTTCAGCGTAACCACGACGGCTCCGCGACGCGCCAGCGCCATGCCGCTCAGCGGCGATCCACTTGCCGTGCCATGCACAAAGCCCCCGCCGTGGAGATAGACCATCACCGGCGCCGGAATTGCGGGCTTGAGCGATGGCGTCCATACATTGAGCGTCAGGCAGTCCTCGCTCATCTGGCTGCGCGCCGTGCGGCTGGAAAAGCCTTCCTGCGCACACGCCGGCCCGTACTGCGTAAGGAATCCCCTTGAAGACCAGGACCGGGGCATACGCCTCGGCGAGCTCGCCGGCCAGCTCTCCCTGCGTGACATGAACGATGGTCTTCGGAAAGCCCAGCTGCTCCTGTTGCGCGAGCAGGGCGCTCGTCCGCGCAACTAGCTGCATGCCGCACACCAGCAACATCAGCCATGAGCACCAGAGCTTTTTCATCGCCAGCCACTCTACCACTGCTGCGCGCAGGGCGGGACTGGCCGTCCAGGCCTTGCGCCTTCGGCACCCGCTCCCGCTGGTCGCGGCACTGGGCCCGGGTAGCCGTATCCATCCTGATGGTGGAGACGCCCCGACAAAAATCCCACGTCTCCACTTCGAAACGTGGAATACCCGGCTGCAACACCTCGGATCGCGACCCGCGGGAGCGTTGAGACTCCTCGCAGCAGAACAAGCGCGAGCGAAGCGAGCAGTCGCCGGGACGGCCAGTCCCGCTGATAACCTAAAAAGCGAATCATGTTTGCAAAAGCACAGCGCGTACACTTCATTGGCATTGGCGGGATCGGCATGAGCGGCATCGCCGAAATTCTGCTGAACCTCGGCTATCCCGTCTCCGGCTCCGACCTTCGCCGCACGCCCATCACCGAGCGGCTGGCCGCGCTTGGCGCCACCATCTTCGAGGGGCATGCCGCGGCCAACGTCGTCGGCTCGACGGTCATCGTCACCAGCTCTGCCGTGAACGAGCGCAATCCCGAGGTCATCGAGGCCCGCGCGCGCAAAATTCCCGTCATCGCCCGCGCCGAAATGCTCGCCGAGCTCATGCGCCTCAAGTACGGCATCGCCGTGGCCGGCATGCATGGCAAGACGACCACCACCTCGATGATCGCCACCGTGCTCGCCGCCGGAGAGCTCGATCCGACCGTCGTCGTCGGGGGCCGCGTCGATGCGCTCGGCTCGAATGCCCGCCTGGGCAAGTCGCAATACCTCGTTGCCGAAGCCGACGAGAGCGACCGCTCCTTCCTCAAGCTCTCGCCCATCCTCGCCGTGGTCACCAATCTCGACCGCGAGCACATGGACTGCTACCGCGATATGGCCGACGTCGAGAGCGCCTTTGTCGAGTTCATGGACAAGGTGCCCTTTTACGGCGCCTGCGTGGCCTGCCTCGACAACCCACTGCTCGCGTCGGTGCTGCCCCGCGTCCGCCGCCGCGTCTTCACCTATGGCACCTCGGCGCGCGCGGACTTTGTGGTGCGCATGCTCGCCGCCACCGAAGGCGTGTGTTCGCGCTTTGAGGTCGCCACCACCGGTGGAGTCCTCGGGCCATTCGAGCTGCATGTCCCCGGCCAGCACAACGTGCTCAATGCCACCGCAGCCATTGCTATCGCCACGCAGCTCGAGGTTGCGCCCGAAGCCATTGCCCAGGGCCTGGCCAACTTCCGCGGCGTCGACCGCCGCTTCCAGGTCAAAGGCTGCGTGCACGATATCGCCGTCGTCGACGACTACGGCCATCATCCCACTGAAATCCGCGCCACCCTGCGCGCCGCACGCGACTGCGGCTATCGCCACGTGCACGTCATCTTCCAGCCGCATCGCTACACGCGCACCCGCGACCTGCTCGACGAGTTCGTCGCCTCCTTCGATGACGCCACGACCGTCGAGATGCTCGACATCTACGCCGCAAGTGAAGAGCCCATCCCCGGCGTGACCGCTGCGTCTCTGGTCAAGGCCATCGGACGCGAAGGCGTGGAATACGCCGGCTCCGCGCAAGAGGCCGTCGAGCGTGTCGTCGCACGCGCTCAGGCCGGCGACGTGATCCTCACCCTCGGCGCAGGCAATGTCTCGGCTATCGCGCCGCAGGTGCTCGAAAGGCTCAAAGAAAAGGCTTAGGCTCAGGGCTTAGGAGAGAGCGTAAGCCGGGTGCCCCACCCATGACGAACTTGGTCCTGGGTGGGTCTCCGAAACATCTCGAAGTAATCCACATTCGACAAAACTCACCATAGAGGACACAGAGAGCACAGAGGGTTCCGTGCCTCTGCAGGCATCCCTGGTTCGCACCAGGATTCGCGCCATAAGTGCCAAGTTACGCGAATGACCGCTGGAAACATGCAACATTCTGGTTGCGTATTTCAGCAGGCCGAGGCTAATATGCAACCCAGAGGTTGCCCATGACGAATAGCGTCACTTCCGACCGCATTGAAAAAACCATCGAGCTTCGCGCTCCGCAGTCCCGCGTCTGGCAGGCGCTCACCGATCACGAGCAGTTCGGCACCTGGTTCCGCGTCAAGCTTGACGCGCCCTTCGTGCCCGGCGAGACATCCACCGGCCTTATGACCTGGCCCGGCTATGAACACCTGCGCTGGACAGCCGTCGTTCAGGAGATCCTGCCCGAGAGCTACTTCTCCTTCACCTGGCATCCTTATGCCCTCGATCCCAGCGTGGACTACTCCGAAGAAATACCTACGCTGGTTGAGTTCCGCCTCGAGCCGAGCACTACCGGCACGCGGCTCACCGTCACCGAATCCGGCTTCGAGAACGTCCCCGCACACCGCAGAGCCGAGGCTTTCCTGCGCAACAACAACGGCTGGAGCCAGCAAATCAAGAACATCGAGGCATATGTCGCCGCGCACCCCTGATCGATCTGCCTCCGGAGCCGGCACGGCTCGCCGCCTCATCGCGCCCGCCACGCTCTTTGCCGCCCTCGGGGACGAGACGCGTCTCGCGCTCCTCGACCGCCTCGTCTGCGGCGAGCCGCGCTCCATTACCGATCTTGCCGATGGCCTGCCCCAGACCCGTCAGGCCATCAGCAAGCATCTCCGGGTGCTCCAGCGTGCGAAGATGGTGCGCTGCACCCGCCGCGGCCGGGAAAGCCTCTTCTCGCTCGAACCTGCGCCGCTGATGACCCTGCAGGCCTACCTCCAGCGTGTCTCCACGCAGTGGGATGCCGCCCTCGTCCGTCTCCAGGAACTCGTCGAGTCCGACGTGCCTCCTCTTCAGACTCCCCACACAAAAAAAGACCCGGGCCGAAGCCCGGGACGTCAGTAGGAAACTTGGAGGTCGCTTAGCGGCCGGAAAGGCCGAGGGTGCGATGCAGCGGAAGCGTGCCTGCCGCAGAAGACAGATCGGCGTTGCGGGCATCCGTTCGCTGCGCGACACGAGCAGTCACAGTGGGGAGATCCTCAGCGGGAGCCTCGACTTCGGCATCCATTTCTTTCTTTCCGCTGCGAGCGGCCACGAGGGCCGGGGTAAGGATCATGCCGACGAAGATGAGAGCCAAAATGATCTGAAACATGTTTTTGTCTCCAATCTGGATTCAGCCCGTTCGCTGTCCTATCCAGAATCCTGCATTCTTTGCGAGCAGCATATACCACTTCCGTGGAATTTGGTTACCCGTAAGCGTTACTACATTCGCGAGAACGCAGTAACGCTCCTTTTTGAAGTTCTTTTAACTCAATACCCTCGTGGCCAGATTGATGGTGATGGTGTCATCCGGCGTCTTGGTCACGGCTCCGTCCGCCTCAGGATGAAACTCGATCGTCATCTCTTCGCTGGTTACCACAACACGTAGGTAACCATAGTCGGTATCGTCGTAGCTCTCGAGCGTCAGCGTGTCGTCGATCTTGTACGGCGTGCGGTAGGTCCCGCGCATGGTGGAGAGCGGCGCATGGCCGCCGCATCCGGCGACCACGTAGGGCGTGCTGCCGCCGTTGACCGTCCGCGTGTAACGCTGATAGTTGTGCGCGTGCCCGGAGAAAACCGCATGCGGCCAGAAGCCCGCCGCCGTGCAGGCGCTGTCGATATCGGCCAGCATGTTCGGGCTGCCGCCGTGGATCGATCCCCCGGTATATGGCGGATGGTGCACGGCAATGATGACCGCTCCGGCGTACTTCTCCGACACAATCCGCTTGAGCGCCGTGGTCAGGAACTCCACCTGCCGCTGATCGAGCGTCGTATAAGTGCCGCCCTGGTCCGAGATCACGCCCGGATCTTCCAGAACATTGCTGTAAAGCCCCAGGATGCGCACGAAAGGCGCGTCGAAGGTGAAGTACACGCCGGGCTGGATCTGCGCCGTTCGCACCAGGCCGCCCGCATCCGGCGAGACCACCGGCGTTGCCGAGCAGAAGTTCCGCAGGAAAGCCTCCAGCGAGGTCTCGCCGTCACCCGTATAAACCACTCCGTCGTGATTGCCCGGGATGGCGACGATCGGGGCCGGATAGGAGCGATACGGCTCATAAAACTGGTCGTAGTAGTAGGCGGCTTCGCCGAAGTAATAGACCACATCGCCCAGGTGAAAGAAGAAGCTCGGCACATCGGCCGCAATCGCCTCGTCGAAATCCGAGACCATCTTGTCGGCCACCAGCGACTGCGTTTCCGGACCCTTGACGCTGCCCGTGTCCCCCACCGAATGGAAGACGATCTGTCCGGCCTGCGTGATGGCCGCCACCTTGGCCGCCCCTGCGTCTCCATAGACCTGCGCCAGGGTCAGGATCGGCTCGACGGCATTGCCCACCGTCTGCGGCACTGCCTGGATCTGGGCGAGTTCCTTGTCACTCTGATCGGTCACCGGCGTCTTAAAGCCGGTGGGATCGGGAGAGGGCTGCGGCTGGGCAAAGACCGGCTGCGGCGAGGTTGCAGCGGTAGGTGTCGGCGTCTTGGGCTTCTGCGGCTTCTCACTCATGGGGGTCCTCTTATCGAATGGTGCGTGCGCTGACCGGCTGAACCGGGCCATGCACGCGGAGCATAGTCCTATTCGATGCACGCTGTGTGAACCGCTTTGCGCTCGAAGCAGCAGGGCTTTCGCAATAGCCGGGCGTGAGTGCTAAGAAAGTTATCCCCTGAATCCGATTCGGTACTTGCCTTGCTACGGATTTTCCGTAGATTTGTGACAACACGATGAAAGAACCTTCGCGGTCTGCCGATATCTGCACCAGAAAGGCAGCGCCGCGACAGCAAGGCAAGCCTGAAAGGCCGGCTTCACGCCGGCAGGAGGGGAGGGCGCCATGATTCCCGAGCAGCACGCGCTTCGCCAGCTCTTTCACCAGGTCGTCTCCGGATGCTACTCCGAACATCTCGGCATCCACGACCTCGAGGTCACATCCTACGTTGCCGATCTGCTTACCGAATTCTGCGCTGCGGACAAGCTCTATCCCATCCATGACGCCGAAGGCCATCCGATCCGCGATGTAAACGGCATGCTCGCCGCCTCCGACCCCGTGCACGGCACGGCGGACTCCTTCGACGCCGAGCGCCGCGTCCGCAAGCACATCGGCGACTTCGCGCTCTTCTCGACCGGTATGTTTCCCGAGGCCGCACAGCGGGCCCGCTTCACCGGCGACGCAGGTCTGCTCGACATGGTGCGCATCGGCAAGGAGAGCTATTCCATCGTCTCCCAGTTCAATCTCTTCGAATACCAGAATGAAGCTGCCTTCTTCGGCCGTCTTGCCGAGGACTTCGAAACCTATATGTACGGGCTGACAAAGGTCCGCGGCGAGCTCGATCGCCTGGGGGCTCCGGTCCATTTGATGTAGCTGCGAGCAGCACAAATACAGATGCTCCGCATCTCCCATCGGACGAGACGCAGGGCACAAGCTTCCCCTCTCTGCCTGCGCGCGACCAACGGGAGCGGAGGCCGAAGGCGAATCGCCCTGCGCCAAGCAGTATCCTGAGCGCATGCCTCTCTCTTTCCCCCACTGGTCTGTCTACGCTTGCGGTCTGCTCTTCACCTGTTGCGGTTCTCTCTTGGGACAAACACCGATCTACCATTCGAACAAATTCGACATCTATGCGGACCGCGTCGTGGAAGGCGCCTATACGGCACAGGTAACCGCAAACGGTGGCATCCAGTCGAATTATCCGATCTCCGAGAATGCAGCCGGAGAGCGCACCTGGTCGCCCGAGACTACTTCCGATCGCTTTCCCAGACTCGAGTCTGACCTGCCGCTCGCCAATGCCCTCTACACACTTTCCTTAAACGAGCTGGAGAAGGATAAACGGGAGGACGGCGCATTCAGTGCCGGCGCGGACTGGCCTGGGGTCTGGACGCGAGACATCAGCTACAGCATTTTTCTTTCGCTGGCGATGATCGATCCCGAGGCAGCAAAGAAAAGCCTGATGGCCAAGGTTCGCCGGGATCGTATCGTGCAGGACACAGGCACAGGCGGAAGCTGGCCGGTCTCGAGCGACAGAGAATGCTGGGCACTGGCCGCGTGGCAGATCTATCTTGCAACTGGCGACCGCAACTGGCTCACCGAGAGCTACAGCATTATCCGCAACTCCATCACCGATGACGAAGCGGTCGCGGTCGATCCCCACGATGGGCTGGTGCGCGGTGAGACATCGTTTCTCGACTGGCGCGACCAGACGCATCCCCGCTGGATGCAGCCGGTCGATATCTACGAGTCGAAGAGTCTGAGCACAAATGCTGTCTTCTACGGCGTCTACCGCGTGCTTGCCGCGATGGCGAAGGAGCAGAACCTTCCAGGCACCTTGTGGGAACAGAAGGCCGACCACCTGCAGCAGGCTATCAACGCAAAATTCTGGATACCGGAGAGGGGTTTCTACGGAGAGTATCTCTATGGTCCCGTCTGGCAGAATCTGTCGCCACGTTCGGACGCGCTTGGTCAGGCCCTTGCCATTCTGACCGGACTCGCGCCCGCAGAACGACAGAAAGCGCTGCTCGCTTCCGTTCCGGTCATGGATTACGGCATTCCGACCGTGTACCCGCAAATTCCTGACATGCGACCCTACCACAACCGCTCGGTGTGGCCGTTCGTGCAGGCGCTGTGGAGCATGGCCGCCGCCGATCACAAAGACGAAGCAGCCGTTGCGCAGGGGCTCGCCGTCATCTATCGTGCCGGTGCACTCTTCCTCACCAACAAGGAAAACTTCGTCCTCGAGACCGGCACGCCGTACGGCACCGCAATCAGTTCCGATCGCCAGCTATGGAGCGTGGCTGGCAACCTGGCCATGACCTATCGCGTGCTCTTCGGCATGCGCATGGAGACGGACGGCTTGCGCTTCAGCCCAGTGCTTCCCGAGGGTTGGGGACAGCATCGCTCGCTGACCGGCTTTCACTATCGCGAAGCTGTCCTTTCCATCGAGATCAAGGGCAATGGTGCACATGTGAAACATGCGACGCTCGATGGCAAGCCGTCGCTCCCCTTCATCCCTGCAGGACTGAAAGGCGCACACACGCTCGTCCTTGAGCTCGACGACAAGGGCGCGACTTCGCAACGCATGAACCTGGTCGAAGACGCGATAACTCCGGAGACGCCGAAGCTCGAACTCTCCGGCTCCGAACTGCACTGGACATCCGCCGACGGCGTCGATCATTACCAGGTCTATCGCAACGGCCAACCATGGCAGAAGCTTTCCGGCACAACGCTCAAGCTCGATCCGTCCGACACGCGCGCCGATTATCAGATTGAGGCTATCGGCAGCACCAGCATTCCGTCGTTCCTGAGCGCGCCGGTGAATCCGGCACCCTCCCAGACGGTAAGGATCGGCGGCGAGGCGGGCTACGTAGAAACGAGGCAGGACATCATGCCCGACACAGAGGTGGGCTTCGACGTGGACCACTCTGGCAAGTTCTACCTTACGGTCGAATATGCCAACGGCAACGACTCCATCGAGAACAACAGCAAGTGCGCCATCCGCACGCTCTATATCGATGGAAAGCGCATCGGCCCGATCGTGATGCCGCAGCGCGGCAAGGACGAGTGGGACAACTACGGACGCTCGAGCGGGCAGGCGCTTACACTTGCCCCGGGGCATCACACCGCCGCGCTGAAATTCGAGCCGGAGGACACCAACATGGATGGAAAGATCAACACGGCACGGCTGCGCGCAGTGATGCTCGATCGGTTGCCGTAGCACTTACAGCGCGTCGTCCTCGCAGTGTCATCCCGACCGAAGTGGAGGGACCTGCGATTTGCGCGCAGCCGCACAAAATTGGGTGCCCCATCCAAGCTTCGCTTGGGTGGGAAGGTTCTGAGCTTCTCGACCGATTCCAGCTACCTGCAAACCCACATCTCGAACAGCACGAGATGTGGGGGCACCCGCTTCGTACGCTTATTGAGGCTCATAAAAGCGACACCCCGCGTTTCGGAATCGAAACGCGGGGTGTCGCTTCTGGAGTTAGTTAAAAGCTAGTAGCTAGCGGCTAAAAGCTACAAAATGTACTTCGAGAGATCCTGATCCTTCACCACGTCGGCCACCATCTGGCGCACGTATTCCGGATCGATCACCACGACCTTCTCTTTCGCACCTGAGCCATTCTCGCGCTCGCTTATCGGCAGCGGCACGGTCGCGCCGAAATCCGTGGCTGCAGCCAGCTGCAGACCATTTTCGCCATCCTTCACCGCAGCCTTCACGATATCCGGCGCGACGAAGCTGATCTCATCAAGCACGCGTTCCATGATGGTGTGCAGACGGCGCGCGCCGATATTCTCCGTTGTCTCATTCACCCGGAAAGCAAACTGCGCCATCTCTTCCAGGGACTCGCGCGTGAACTCGAGCTTCAGTCCTTCCGTGTCGAGCAGGGCCGCGTACTGCTTGGTCAGCGACGACTTCGGCTCAGTGAGGATGCGGATGAAATCCTCCACCGTCAGCGACTGCAACTCCACGCGGATGGGGAAGCGGCCCTGCAGCTCGGGGATCAGGTCACTCGGCTTCGAGACATGGAACGCACCTGCAGCGATGAACAGGATGTAGTCCGTGCGCACCATGCCGTAGCGCGTGTTCACCGTGGTGCCTTCGACGATGGGCAGGATGTCACGCTGCACACCTTCACGCGAGACATCCGGACCGTGACCGCCCTCGCGTCCGGCGATCTTGTCGATCTCGTCGAGGAAAACGATGCCCGAGTTCTCCACACGCTCGACAGCCGTGCGCGTCACCTGATCCATATCAATCAGGCGGCCCTCTTCTTCCTGAACAAGGTAATCGAAGGCATCGACCACCTTCATCTTGCGCTTCTTGGTGCGGCCACCGAAGAGCCCGGGCAGAACATCCTTGAGGTTGATGTCCATATCCTCGGCGCCCTGGTTCGAGATGATCTCGAAGGACGGCCCACTCTTCTCGCGCACGTCGATATCGACCATGCGGTCGTCAAGCTTGCCCTCGCGGAACTGCTGCCGCAGCTTCTCGCGCGTGCGGTGGTGAGAATCATGAGAATGATCGGGCGTCGTCAACGGATGAGCTTCTGCTGCCGGCTTTACCTCATCCTCGGCCCTTGCTTCCTTCTCCTCCGTCGCACTCGCAGTCGCCGCGGCCGTCGGCACGTTTACCGAAGACGGAGGCAACAACAGATCGAGCAGACGCTCCTCGGCATTCAGCTCCGCCTTGTCCTCGACCTCTTCGAGCTTCTCCTCGCGCACCATGTCGATGGCAATCTCGACCAGGTCGCGGACGATCGATTCGACATCGCGGCCCACGTAGCCCACCTCGGTAAACTTCGAGGCCTCCACCTTGAGGAACGGCGAGTTGGTCAGTTTCGCGAGGCGGCGGGCAATCTCGGTCTTGCCCACGCCGGTCGGCCCGATCATGATGATGTTCTTCGGCATGATCTCGTCGGCGATATCGGGCGGCAGCTTCTGCCTGCGCGAGCGGTTGCGCAGCGCGATGGCCACGGCGCGCTTGGCCGCCTTCTGGCCCACGACATACTTATCAAGTTCAGCAACAATTTCGCGCGGGGTCAGCTCTTCGAGCGCCAGCTCCTGGTCTTCCGCGGTTCCGGGTAAATAAATGGCCATGGTTTCCTGCCTCCGGCAGTTTCGACGAGCGAGGTTTCTACTTAACCCTTCAGCTCTTCGATCGTGATCTTGTCATTGGTGTAGATACAGATTTGCCCGGCGATTTTCATCGCCTTCTCGGCAATCTCCCGCGCGGAGAGCTCGGTGTTCTCCATCAGCGCGCGCGCAGCGGCGATCGCGTACGAGCCGCCGCTGCCGATGGCCGCGATGCCTTCGTCCGGCTCGATGACGTCGCCTGTCCCGCTCAGCAGGAAGGTCTGATGCGGATCGCTCACCACCAGCAGAGCCTCGAGCGAACGCAGGCTCTTGTCCGTGCGCCAGTCCTTGGCCAGCTCGACGGCAGCACGGCCCAGGTTGCCCGCATACTGCTCGAGCTTCGACTCAAAGCGGCTGAAGAGCGAGAAGGCGTCGGCGGTCGAACCGGCAAAGCCGGCGAGAATCTTGTCCTGGTAGAGGCGGCGAATCTTCTTGGCTGAGTGCTTGATGACCGAATCGCCCATGGTCACCTGGCCATCGGCGGCCATCACCACGCTGCCGTTGCGGCGGACGCAGATAACGGTGGTCGAGCGGATGCGAGGGCGGCTTGAGGCCTCGGCGGCAGGAGGGAGCGCGGAGACAGAATTGCCGCCAGACGCGGCGGCGGACGGGAGCTTCGGTTTCAGCATTCTCCTTACAAGTATAGCTCCTGGTCGAGTTGTCAGGGTTCAGAGCTCAGGGCTCAGAAAAACACTCGGGTGCCCTCATCCCATGTATTTCGAGATGGGGGATAAGAACGATCTTGCATTTTAGATATTAAAATGATATCACTTCAATAGCATCGCGTGCTGCGATGCCCGAGGCTACAGCTATGAACGCTGCATCGAATGCCATCTCCCCCACAACACTTCACAAAGAGCGCATGGTCACTCCGAAAAAGGGCGCGCCCATGCTCCTGCTCTTCTTCGTGCTGCTGATCGCCGTGATTGCGCTGATCGTCTACGCCGCCGCAAACGAGCAGCCGATCTTCGTGCTTCCGGCCGTACTACTCTTCCTCTTCGATTTCATCGGAATCCTGCCGGGCTTCTATACGCTCCAGCCCAACGAGGCGCGCGTGCTCGTGCTCTTCGGCTCCTACAAGGGCACGGTCCGCGCCGACGGCTTCTTCTGGGGCCATCCCTTCTATTCCAACGGCGCGCGGCAGACCATCACTCCGCTCACGCTGGCGGATAAGGCAGCGGTCGCACAGACGGTGAGGCGCTCCTCAGGCCGCAACAAGATCTCACTGCGCGCCCGTACGCTCAATGGCGACATTCTGAAGGTGAATGACCTGCGCGGCAACCCCATTGAGATCGCCGCAGTCGTCGTATGGCGCGTCGAAGACACCGCGCAAGCCCTCTTCGACGTCGACAATTTTGAGAACTATGTCGCCACGCAGAGCGAGTCGGCGCTGCGTCACCTCGCCAACCTCTATGCCTATGACGACAACAATCCTAACGACACCACGCTGCGCCGCAATGTCGATGAGGTCTCTGCCGCGCTATGCAGTGAGTTGACAGCCCGGCTCTCGAAAGCCGGTGTCGCCGTCGACGAAGCGCGCCTCACGCATCTGGCCTATGCGAGCGAAATCGCGCAGGTCATGCTGCGCAGCCAGCAGGCCGATGCCGTGATCGCCGCGCGCCAGAAGATCGTGCAGGGCGCGGTCGGCATGGTCGATATGGCTCTCAGCGAACTGGCCGCGAAACATGTCGTCTCGCTCGACGACGAGCGCCGCGCCGCCATGGTCAGCAACCTCATGGTGGTGCTCTGCGCCGAGAGCGAGGTGCACCCGGTCGTGAACGCGGGAACTCTGTACAACTAGCAAAGCATGGCTGAACGCAAATCATTTCTGCTGCGCATCGATCCCACGCTCTGGGCCGAGCTCGAAGGCTGGGCCCAGGCCGAACTGCGCTCGGTCAACGGGCAGATCGAGTACATCCTGCGGCAGGCGGTGAACAAGCGCAAAGGTGAGGCGAAGGCAGCGGATGAGAGCGCGCCGCAGCCTGAAAGCGAATGAGCCCACAGCCGGCAACTGCATGAATAGAAAACGTAAAGCAAAAGAGCCTCCCATCCGGGAGGCTCTTTTCCATGTGCAGCCTTCGTTTACTTCTTCTGTAAAGCCAGCTTCTTCTGCGCGTCGAGGAAGCGGCGCATGCGGTCGAGCGTTCTCGCCTTGCCGAAGACGATCATGCTCTCGAGCAGTGGCGGGCTCATGGTGCTGCCAGTCACGATGGCGCGCAGCAGCATGAAGTTCTCTTTCACGGACCAGCTATGCGCCTCGCCCAGCGCTTTCAATGCGCCTTCGAGCGCCTCTTTTGTCCAGTCCGCAGCTTCGAGCACCGTCAGCTGCTCGGCAGCAAAGGCCAGCGTCTCTTCGAGCGTCTTTTTCTTGGGTAGGAAGACCTCCTGCGCGGGCAGAATGTTATCCGCGAAGAAGAAGTTCGTCAGGTCGCCGAACTGTCCCAGTGTTTCGATGCGCGTCTGCACCAGCTCCGCCACGCCCTTCAGATACTCGTCCGAGAGCACGGTCGCACGCAGCGCGGTGTAGAAGTCGTCGAGCGACATGGCGCGCAGATACTCGCTGTTCAGCCACTTCAGCTTGGTCAGGTCGAAGACCGGTCCGCCCAGGCTGATGTTCGGCACGCTGAACTTCTCGAGCATCTCGGCGAGCGAGAACTTCTCGCTCACCCCGACCACCTCCTGCGGCATGCCGCCGCCCAGCAGGCCGAGGAAGTTGATGACCGCCTCGGGCACAAAGCCCGCCTGCCGGTAGTAGACCAGCGAGACCGGGTTTTTGCGCTTCGAGATCTTGCTCTTGTCCTGGTTGCGCAGCAGCGGCATGTGCCAGAACTTGGGCCGCTCCCAACCGAAGGAGGCATACAACAGCACGTGCTTCGGTGTGGACGAGATCCACTCCTCGGCGCGGATCACGTCGGTGATCTTCATCAGGTGGTCGTCCACCACGTTGGCCAGGTGATAAGTGGGGAAGCCGTCGGACTTCATCAGCACCTGGTCATCCACGTTGGCGTGGTCGATCACGATGTCGCCGCGCAGCTCGTCGCGGAAGGTGGTCGAGCCCTCGGGCACCAGCATGCGGATGGTGAACGGCTTGCTCTCGGCGATATTCGCGGCAATCTGCTCCGGCGTGAGATGGCGGCAGGTGCCGGCATACTTCGGCGGCTGCTTGGCTGCCATCTGCGCCTTGCGCGAGGCTTCGAGCTCTTCTGCCGTGCAGAAGCAGCGATAGGCGGTGCCGTTGTTCAGCAGGATCTCGGCGTGCTCGCGATAGATCTCGGTGCGCTCGGACTGGCGATAGGGGCCGTACGGGCCACCCACATCCGGGCCTTCGTCCCAGGTAAGGCCGAGCCAGTGCAGCGCGTCGAAGATCATCTGCTCGGAGGTGGGGACGAAGCGGGTGCGGTCGGTGTCCTCGATGCGCAGGACAAACTGCCCGCCGCCCTGGCGCGCATAGAGAAAGTTGATGAGGCCGATGTAAGCCGTGCCGACATGAGGATCGCCCGTAGGAGACGGAGCGATGCGTACGCGAGGTGTGCTCTGGGATGACATTTCTTTCCTGGGAACCAACTTCCGATGCTAGGGAGAGCGCCGAGGGGAGTCAAGCTGCGCCCTGGCACACCCTCTATTTCAGCGGCACTCCATCCACCTTCAGCAGCCGCCCTACCGGATACTGGCCCACACGATTTGCTGCGTAATACGGTGAGCGCTCGTAGAAAAACTCAAGCCGCGCCATAGGATCGGCTGCAAAGATCGGATCGGCCTGCACCTTGCGCTCGAATTCCTCCTTGATCTTCGGGTCTTCCGCCATCATCTTCCGCGCCAGCTTTTCAAGCACGTAGGCTTCGCCGTATTCCTTCTGCTCGAAGATCGGATCGAAGAATCCCCACGCCATGGCTGAATCCGGCGCTGCGGGCTCCAGCCACTCGATCGCCACTTTCGAGAGCCGCTGATTCAGCTCTACCACCGCCGAACCGGCCGGATAGGTGATCGTTTCAGTGACAAGATCGCACTGTCCGAATTTGCCCGGCTCCGTTGACCCTTCCCCCGCAAAGATCGGGTGATGCCCCTCGAAGGGCGCGCGGTTCCACTGCATGCCGCTGCAGCGATAGGTATCCACCTTGCCGGTCCATGCCGCGGTCGTGCGTTTGATTTCCACCTGGTGCGCGGCGAGCACATCGATCACATGCGTCCACTGCCGGGGAATGATGTATGCCGCCGGAGGCGTGGTCGACGCCGTGATCTTGAAGCCGGTCGCCATCGGGAGCGAAACATCCCACGGCTCGTGCGAGTACTTCACCCACATCGTCCCCGAAACCTCGCTCAGCTGGCGCGTGTACTTGTAACCATGGAAGAGGAAGGGTGTCGTCTGTCCACCCCAACCCACAGCCAGCGGAAACTGCTGGTCTCCGAGCGGGTGCGCTCCCAGCTGCTCGGCTTCGGCATCGGCCGCCTTGTTCAAGGCAACCAGCTTCTCCGCGTCACGATTGACCAGCGCCAGCAGGCTGCGCAGGATGGCATAATTCCCCGTCACACGCGTCCGATAATCCTTTAACATGTGCAGTTCCACCAGCATGCCTGGCCGGTTCTCGAGAATGGTGTATCCGGTCGAGAAGCGTGGCGGATCGTCGTTGAAGCCCAGCCCCTTCGCAGGATCGGTATCGTCGTTCAATGTGATGTAGGTCGGGGATGCCAGGTGCCCAGGCGTTGCGTCCACATCCTTCTCCAGCGTCGGCGTCACCGTCTCGTCCACCCATCGGGCAATAGGCCGCGGCACATTCGGCCCATCGTCGATGGTGAAGGTCACGTCATACTGATAATCCGAGCCGTCGGTCACGTGGTCATCGACGAAGAAGTCCGGCAGCCACGTGTGGAACATCTTCATAAACGCGCGCGTTTCCGGCGCGTCAGCCTTCAGGTAATCGCGATTCAGGTTGATGTTCGTACCGTTGCCGCGCCAGCCCATCTCCTCGGGACCATTCTGGTTGATGCGGTTGTAGGCCGAGCGCCGCTCGTGGCCATCGGCGTTGTACATCGGGATAAAGACGAAGACAGCCTTGTCCAACAGCGCGGCCTGCGTCTTCGTCATCACCATGTCGCGGAGCAGCGCCAGGCAGGCATCCTTGCCGTCCATCTCGCCGGCGTGGATCGAGTTCTGCACCAGCACAATCGGCCGTCCGGCGGCGTGCAGCTTCGCCGGATCAAAGACGCCGTCCTTCGATGCGATCACGAGATCCAGCTCACGCCCCTCGCCTGTTTCGCCAAAGGGCTCGATCTTCACCTGGCCCGGAGCCGCTGCCTCTACGTGCCGCAGATAAGCCATCGTCGCCGCATAGTCGGGCGTTGTTTTATAAGCCGAAGCCTCGGCCGGCGTCTGCCACTCCGCGCCTGATGCCTGCGCGAAGCACGCACCCGCGCCCGTCATAAACACTCCAGCCAAAACCGCAGCCGCAATTACGCGCAAAACCATCTTGCCTCCAAAAGCGAACAGGCTTTCCGCCCGCATCGCTGCGCGCAGAAAGCCTGATGATACGTGAAACAGCGGGTGTCGCATGCGACTCGGAGGTTCGTACCCTCCCACCCAAGCAAAGCTTGGATGGGGCACCCGAAGCTCTTGACTCGTGACCAACGGGAGCGCCACGCGAAGCCCAGTGCCGTACGGCCAGTGTCGCGACCAACGGGAGAGGAGGCCCGAAGGCAAAGGGCCTGGACGGCCAGTCCTAGGTGATGTCTTCGGTATTGAAGACCGGCTTGATCACCCGCCGCGGCTCGACACCGTGCACCTGGCTGACCAAATCCTTCACCACGTCCTCGAGCTGCTTCTGATTCTCGATCACCTCGCTCATACTCTTGAGCTCGAGCGGATTCTCAACCTTTTCGAGCAGCACCACGGCATGCGCCTGGGCTACGTGATCCACGTTGAGACCCTCGGGGGTCTTGGCCTTGATGCCGACATCCGCCGGCTTCACACCCAGCAGCTCGGCCACATGCTCGCGCATTTCTCCAGCGATGGGGCCGATCTTCGGCTGCGCCAGCACCAGCGTGGTGTCCACGTTCACGATGCGATAGCCCGCATTCTGAATCTCTTCGAGCGCGAGGTTGAGGAAGATCGCCGAATCGGCATTCTTCCAGCGCGGATCGCCCGGAGGGAAGAAGCTGCCGATATCACCGGCCGAGACCGCGCCGAGCAGCGCGTCGGTGAGCGCGTGCAGCAGCACGTCGCCGTCGGAGTGACCGGCCAGGCCCTCCGGATGATCAATCGCCAGGCCGCCGATCTTGAGCGGCACACCCGGCTTGAAGGCATGCGAATCCCAGCCATATCCAATTCTGATGTTCATCTATTTCCTGTCCGTTGGGGCCTTCGGATGACAGCCCTGTCCCTAACAGGATAGAGCACTCCTCAGAATCAAAAATCGGTTCCCACGCGCGGCATCTCGAAAACCTTTCACGCAAAGACGCAAAGAACGCCAAGTCCGCGAAAACAGCGCAAAAACGCTCTTAGCATCCCTTTGCGGCTTTTCTTTGCGATCCTGGCGTCTTGGCGCGAACGTGATGTCCGCACCCATAAGAACCTAAGCCTTCGCGCGCCGCGCCAGGTAAAACTCTGCCAGCTCCAAATCGCCCGGCTGGGTGATTTTGAAGTTTGCCGCCGAGCCCGGAACCACGGCTACCGCCGCTCCGGCGCGCTCGACTACGCTGGCCTCGTCGGTACCCACAAAGCCGTCGGCTGCAGCCTCGGCAAAAGCCCGGCGAAGCAGCCCGCAGCGAAAGCCCTGCGGCGTCTGCGCCTGCACAATGTACTCGCGCGGAATCGTCGAGGTAATCAACGCGCCGTCGGCGGTGCGCTCCACCTGCTTGATGGTATCGACCGCGGGCAGGCCCACAATGGCCGCGTGATGCTTCTCGACAGCCTGGATCGTTCGCTGGATGGTCGCCGCATCGATCAGCGGCCGCACCGCATCGTGCACCAGCACGATGTCGTCCGCCTCGCAGGGCAGCACCGCCAGCGCATTTGCCACGCTGGCCTGGCGGCTGTCGCCGCCTTCGACGACCGTCACGCGACCGGCAAAGCCGTGCTCGGCGACGTGTGCCTTGACCCGCTCCACCTCGTTCGGACGCACGGCCACATAAATGCCCGCGATCGCCGGAACATCGGCAAAGGCGCGCAACGTGTGGATCAGGATCGGCGTGCCGGCCAGCTCAAGAAACTGCTTCGGAGCCGCCGAGGCCTGCCCCGCTGCCATCCGCGTGCCCAAACCGGCCGCGGGAAGAATGACGAAGACGCGCATAAGGACTGGAGTATATCAACAAATGCAGGGAAAACAGGGTAGAGAGGGTAGAGGGTAGGGCATAGAAGAAGTTCGCTCTTTGCCTCATATCTGGTGCAGCTCAAGAGGAAACCAGTCAAATCGTGACTCAGCCCCCTGACCCCTGAGCTCTGTGCCCTGCGCTCTGTATACTGAAATGTTCCGCGCAGGCGGATTCTCCCTATGAGCACAAAAGCAGAAATTCCCGTTCAGCCGGACTTCCTCGCCGAGGTCCAGGAGTGGATTGAAGCCTTCGACGAAGTCGTAGTCGGCGAAGGCCCCGAACATGGCGCGGAGCTGCTCGACGCTCTCCGCCGCCGCGCGCGCGAAGCCGGAGTGACGGCTGCCAGCGAGATCACCACCCCCTACCTCAACACCATCCCCAGGCACGAGGAAGAGACCTACCCGGGCGATCGTAACCTCGAGCAGCGCGTCGAGGCCCTCATCCGCTGGAATGCCATGGCCATGGTGCACGGCCAGAACAAGAAGGATGCCGGCATCGGCGGCCATATCGCCACCTATTCTTCGCTGGCCACCCTGCTCGAAGTGGGCTTCAACCACTTCTTCCGCGCCGACTACAACGGCCAGCCGGGCGATTTCGTCTACTTCCAGGGCCACGCCTCGCCGGGCGTCTATGCCCGCGCCTTCCTCGAAGGCCGCCTCACCGAGGAGCACCTCAAGAATTTCCGCCACGAGCTGCGCGACACGCCGGGACTCTCGTCCTATCCGCATCCCTGGCTTATGCCCGATTTCTGGCGCTTCCCCACGGTCTCGATGGGCATTGGCCCGCTGAACGCCCTCTACCAGGCGCGCTTCATGCACTATCTCGAGAACCGCGGCCTCATCGAGAAGACCAACCGCAAGATCTGGGCCTTCGTCGGTGACGGCGAGACGGGTGAGGTCGATACCCTCGGCGCGCTGCCCATCGCCACGCGCGAGAAGCTCGACAACCTGATCTTCGTGGTCAACTGCAACCTGCAGCGCCTCGACGGCCCGGTCAGCGGCAACAAGCGCATCATCGACGAGCTCGAAGGCGTCTTCCGCGGCGCCGGCTGGAACGTCATCAAGGTTGTCTGGGGCGCGGACTGGGACAAGCTCTTCGAGCGCGACCACCAGGGCCTGCTGCTCAAGCGCATGGAAGAGTGCGTGGACGGCGACTACCAGGCCTACAAGGCCAAGGGCGGCGCCTACCTGCGCCAGCACTTCTTCGGCAAGTACCCCGAGTTGCTCAAGCTGGTCGAGGACTACTCCGACGAGCAGCTGGCGAACCTGCACCGCGGCGGCCACGATCCGCAAAAGATCTACAACGCCTACAAGCGCGCCATCGAACACACCGGCAGCCCGACCGTCATCCTGGCGAAGACCGTCAAGGGCTACGGCATCGGCACCACGCAGGCCCGCAACGCCTCGCACCAGGAAAAGAAGCTGAGCGATGACGGCGTTACCGCCTTCATCAAGCAGTTCAACATCCCGATTCCCGAGGAGCAGGCCGCGGCCGGCAAACCGTGGAAACCGGAAGCGAATGCGCCGGAGATCGAGTACCTGCAGGCGCGCCGCGCCGAGTTGGGCGGCTACCTACCGCAGCGCACCGTGGCCCCGATGAACTTCAAGGCCCCCGCGCTCGACTACTACGGCGAGTGGACCGGCGGCTCGAAGGGCCGCGAGGTCTCGACCACCATGGGCTTCGTCTCCATCCTGCGCCACCTGCTCAAAGACGCGGAGTTCGGCAAGTACGTCGTACCCATCGTGCCCGATGAAGGCCGCACCTTCGGTCTCGAATCGGCCATCCGCCAGGTGGGCATCTACGCGCCCGAAGGCCAGAAGTACACCCCGCACGACTCCGACATGCTGCTCAGCTATCGCGAGGAGAAGGACGGGCAGATTCTCGAAGAGGGCATCACCGAGGCCGGTTCGCTGGCATCATTCACCGCCGCAGGCACCGCGTATGCCAACTACCGCGTCCCGGCCATTCCCTTCTACATGTACTACTCGATGTTCGGTTTCCAGCGCATCGGAGACATGATCTGGGCCTTCGCCGACTCGCGTGGCAAGGGCTTCCTGATGGGAGGTACCGCCGGACGCACCACCATGCTCGGCGAGGGCCTGCAGCACCAGGATGGCCACAGCCACGTGCTGTCCTCGACCGTGCCCACCTGCCTCAGCTACGACCCGGCCTTCGTCTACGAGCTGGCCACCATCGTCCAGGACGGCATCAAGCGCATGTACCAGGACAACGACCAGGTCTTCTACTACATCACCATGTACAACGAAGACTACGCCATGCCTGCCATGCCCGAGGGCTCGCAGGAAGGCATCCTCCGCGGCATCTACAGGTTCCAGGCCGCGCCGAAGGGCAAGGCAACTGCACAGCTCTTCGGCTCCGGTCCCATCCTCAACGAGGTCATCAAGGCGCAGGCCATTCTCGCCGACAAGTACGGCGTGCAGGCCGACGTCTGGAGCGTGACCAGCTACAACGAGCTGCGCCGCGACGCCCTCTCGGTCGAGCGCTGGAACCGCCTGCATCCGGCCGAGCCGGCGAAAAAGCCGTACATCCTCGAAGCGCTCGGTAACGCCAAGGGCCCGATCATCGCGGCTTCGGATTACATGAAGTCGATTCCCGACTCGCTCGCGCCCTGGCTGCTCGACCGCCTCGTCACGCTCGGCACCGACGGCTTCGGCCGCTCGGACAACCGCGAGCACCTGCGCCGTCACTTCGAAGTGGATGCCCCGTCGATCGTGGCCGCCACGCTCTCGAAGCTGGCCCGCGACGGCAAGTTCGACGCGAAGAAAGCCCAGGCCGCCTTCGCCGAACTCGGCATCGACACCGAAAAGATCGACGCCGCCAAGGCCTAACCAAACACTAGAACCAGACACGAAGAGCGCCGCAAGGCGCTCTTCGTGTCTGCGAAGGTTTTAATATTCGATTGTCATTCCGACCGGAGCGAGCCAAAGGCGAAGCGCAGTGGAGGAACCTGCGGTTCTTCTAATAAGCGAGGAAACGGATGCCCCATCCAAGCTCCGCTTGGGTGAGAGGATACGGACCTGAGATTGACGATGAGATTCTTACCGCAAAAAACTCTCAAGACCATCGACACGGCGGACGAGATCCAGTTCCTTCTCGTCCAGCGTCCGAGCTGGCTCCGATACGCAATCCCACTCCCTTTCATAGCCCTGCTCGTCTGGCAGGCCTCCGGATCCTTCGATCTCGCCGCCCTCTTCGGCGCCGGGATCCTCGCCCTCATCGCCTTCGCCAGCTGGATCGGCAGCGACCGTACGCTGCTCCAGGTCACCCGCGAACTCATCACCGCGCACGGCGACCTCGGCCAACCTCCGAACGAGCAGGTTGCCTTCGAGCCGGCCTCGCTCGACGCCATCGGCTACTCGGACGGCCTTGCCGGACGCCCCTCCGGTCTCTACGCCACGCAGGGATGGACCTTCCACTGCCTCATGCCCGGCCTCACCGAAGCCGAATGCCGGCAGGTTGTCGATGCCATCTACCGCAAGTTTCCAGGAATCGAAATCGGCGGCCCTCGCTACCATGGCCTCAGCCTCGTGAACTGATGCACGCCTTCGACAAGCGAACGATCGAAACAGTAGAAACAGCTGACGAGATCCAGTTCATCGTCAGGCGAAGCAATGGGTGGGCTATTCCTGGCGTGCTGTGCCTGCTCTTCCTCATTACGCTTTCTCAATTCTTTAGAGCTACGAATATAACGGCCTTCTTCATAGCCTTTGTTCTAGCCATTGTTCTTGCCGCGGCGCTAGTCAAACAGATCCTTCGCGGAAAAAAGACCATTCTTACTGCGTGGCGAGACAGGATTAGCGCGGAAGGCGATCTCGGCAATCTGTCATCGCAACATGTCGTATTGAAATCATCTTCGTTTCAATCTCTCGGATACATGGCCGGAGACGCAGAAGATAATGCCCCATCAGGCCTCTACGCATGGCGAGGAACGCCACAACAATGCCTCATACCGGAGCTCAATCGCAAAGAATGCGAACAGATTGTCAACGCAATCTATTTCAAATTCCCAAGTATCGGTTGCGGCGACAGCGACAGCGCCTCGCTCCTCTTCGATGAGAACGGCGGCCTCATCCGCCTTGGGCTCGACAAATAAGCACTACCGCTCTTCCGCAGTGAATGCCCGCTTCCACTCGTGTCCTTTGATCTGGAAGCCCTTCACAGCAGACGCATCGGCAGAGCCCACCTCCGTCACAGAAATACGCATGGCAAGTTTTCCGCCCTGGAGAACATCGACCTGTCTTGCGATCTGCACTCCGCTGAACGGCTGGACCGCAGATGGCTGTATGGCGAGGCCATGGATATAAGCCTTGTCCAATACGCCGCCCTCACCAAACCAATAGCCCTGTGACTGCACGGGGTCGAGCTCTCCGTGCTGCCCTTCAGGCCCGCGGAACACCCGGATATCGTTGCCGCTGCCCACCACGTCGCGACTGATCCTCCAATCCGACTCGGTCATCGTGTCATCCGCGGGGATAGGCTCCAGGGCAAGAAACACCGTGCGCAAGATCCCGGCATCCGACCCTTCCGAGAGCAGATACCAGTGATCGCCGCTGCGGGATCGCGCGAAATGGCTGGCGCCGATCCATGCCTCCCGCTTCCACTCCGTATCGCTCACCCATGTATCTTCATAGCGACCGGTCTGCACACCGCTCGACGTCCCTACCTGAAACTCGGCCTTCAACACATACGGAGAAGTAGCCCCCCAGGCAAGAAAGCTGGCCTTACGCCCGCGATCAAAGTAGGAGCGTGCGCTCTCGAAGCTCTCAACGCCAGCCGGCCTCACCGTCTTGAATCGCACCGAGATATTTCCTACAGCTTGCACAGGTTCGCCGTCTCGTAAAAACGGTTTGAAGTGCCACGTCTTGAACCCTTCGGCAGCCGCGTCGCGAACACCGGGATTGTCCGAGATAGGATCGCTCATCTCCCGGATCGTCCCTTCCCTGTCCACCACGATCTCCGTTCCAACGCCACCTTCCAGAGGCCCATCCTTCAGAGCAGGCCAATGGAAAGGCTGAGCATCCGGCAGCAGGTTGGCTTGCAATTGCGCATTGCTCAGCACAATGGTCTCAATAGGATGGCTATCTCCACCGGGAGCATTCGTATCGAAGAAACCCGCCGGGACCTCTCCCAGGTCTTCCAGCACCGTGACCTTCGCCGTCACCTCGATGCGGCCGGAAGCAACCGTACGAGCGACATTCCTGTCATGGAACTTCTGGAAGTCGTGATACAGCCCTGACCATCCCGGACCATCGCTATCCAGCAGCTCGCCGTTCAAAAGCGCGACTCCACCTTTGCCGTTGGCAATCTCGTCGCCAGTTGCTTCTGTCGCTTCCCAATTCACGTTCGTTTGCTGCATAAAGCCACCAGTGCGCATCGGAAAACGCATGTTGCGCACTTCGCCGCCCTTTACGTGCTGGAGCAACACATCCATCGGCAAAGGTACCGGCCGAACGATAGCCTGAACGAGCTCTCGAATCCACTCAGGGAAATAATCCCCCTCGTTCTTCTGCCACTGGTGAGCCCCATCCATCACCGCAACCTGGTGAAAGTCAGCCGTTCGAATCTCGCGACGCCACTGGCTCGGAGACTCCCACCATAGTTCGATTTCGCCCTCGCGGTGTGTGCCTTTATCCCGTTCGAAGCTGGGCGCGAACTGCGCCTTCAGATGAAAGGGCTTCGTCCCCGGCTGATCGAGCGTGTCTCTTTCGACCGCATGCCGGATGTCATTGGAGATGTCCTCGGCAACTGCAAGCAAAGAACCACAGCAGGCCAGCACCAAAACAACAATTACAGACCGAACCACGAGACGCACAGGCATAAATCGAGCTCGCCTTTCACTCTTTACTCTGAATAAAATTCAGCTCCCAGCTTAATCGCATGCTTCGGAATTACGATCCACTATTCAACAAACCCACATAGAAATACTATGTCGGCACGGCGAAGCGGCCGGTATTGGGATACGCGAGTCCGACGGACTCATCGTCACCAACACCAGCCGCTTCGTACCGCACTTATTTCGTTAGCCATTGTTGAGTGCAAAAAAACACCTGCGCCCAACAATGGCACTATATCTTTACGCAAAGTTCTTCACATACGTTGAGTAACGCTCATCGTAGATATCCTTGAGCGGAACCAGCGTATGCTGCACGCCGTTGCCGCCCTTGCTCTTGAAGCGGATCGAGTAGCGTTCGTTCGCCTCGGCCGGCTCGAACCAGATGCCTTCGCTGCGGATGTGCGGCATCGGGATGCCGTCCGGTCCGGCAGGACCGTTGCTCGCGTAGATCATGCCTGTTGTCAGGCCATCAGTCCCGAGCGTGACCGCCAGCACCAGCGGTCCGTACATCGCCGCCTGCACCGTCTTGTCATCATTCGCATAGTTGATGTGCAGTGTCAGAGGCAGCGTGACCTCGATCGCATCGCCCACCTTCCAGTCGTGATCGACAGTCACATAGCTTGAAGGCGTCATCGTCGCGGTGACGGGCGCTCCGTTCACGCGGATCGCCACATCCTTCGTCGCCCAGTACGGGATGCGGAACTTCAGCGCCGTGGCTTTCGAAGGCGCACCCGTGATCTTGAAGGTGATCTTCTCATCCTCAGGAAACTTCGAAGTCTGCTCGAGCTTGAATCCGCGTTCCTTCCAATCGAGCTTCGAAGGCACGTAGAGATTCACGTACACCGAGCCGTCATCGTGGAAGTAGATCGAATCGTTCAGCTTTGCGTACTCCTCGCTGCCCGTGCCGGTGCAGCACCAGAAGGCGTCATACTGAGTGCCGAAAGTCTTGTACATGCCCGGCTGCAGCGGCACGTAGTACATCAGCATGCCGTTGCGGTCCTGCGTCCCTGCGCGGACGTTGAAGAGCAGCCGCTCGTAGTAGTCGAAGTGCGCCGCGTCCGGCTCCTGCCCGAAGAGATGCCGCGTCAGCTTCATCATGTTGTAGCTGCAGCAGCACTCCTGCGCAGCGGGGCCAAGCTGTGTCGAGATCTCATCCGGCTTCTGCCAGAACTCGCCGTTGCTGGTGCCGCCGGTACAGTACGCGTGATGCTCGGTGACGTCGCGATAGAAGTTCCGCACGATCTTGTTGTAACGCTCATCGCCGGTCAGCTCATAGCCGCGTGCCGCACCGATGATCTTCGGAATATTCGTGTTCGAATGATTGCCGCCCAGCTCGTCCTTACCCTCGGCCAGCGGATCGAAAATCTTGTGGTGCTCGAAGCGGTAGCCCAGGTCGCGATACTTGGTCTTGCCTGTGATCGCATACAGGTTGAACGAGACCTCGTTCATGCCGCCGTGCTCCACCAGCAGCACCTTCTGCCACTCATCGTCCTTGAAGGTCGCAGAATAAGCAGCGGCCCAGTCGGCCATGCTCTCGGCCATCTGCAACGCCTGCTGGTTGCCGGTGTGCTCATACATATCCACCAGGCCGGCCATGATCTTGTGGTACGTGTAGAACGGCGCCCACACATGCTCGTGCGTGCGCAGCCGGTCATAGAACTTCTCCGGATACGCGCCAAGGTAGCCATTCTTCTCCTGCGTCTCAGCCAGGGTCGCTACCAGCGCGTTGGCCTTGCCGCGAATCTCTTCATCGCCCGTGCTTGCGTAGAGCAACGCACAGCCGGAGAGATAGTGGCCTACGTAGTGGCCGCGCAGTTCGCAGTCCGGAGCCTCCCATCCGCCCAGCGGTGTCGCGTCCGTCTCCAGGCCCGCCGTCACGCGGAAGTTATATGCGAGGCGATCATTCGGAATCGAGTAGAGGAAGCCGCGATTCAGCTCCATCATGTCCTTCCACTCGCTCGGCAGCAGGCGCACATCGGTCATCGGAAACGGCTGGGCCTTCCACTGCACCTTCTCGACCGACGACGCGATCAGGTCCTTCGTCGCCACATCCTGACCTGCAATCTTTGCAGCCTGTTGTGCGGTAGCAGAGCGCGCGAGCAATGCGGCGCCGCTTGCAGCGGCAGCACTGGTAAGGAATCCCCTGCGGGTGAAGCCCATCTTCGTCATCGTGTGTGATCCTTTGCTGGAGTCGCGTCTGTCGGAGCCGAAGACGCGGAAGTGTCGTTCCAATTCACAGTCTTTTCGTCGGTCAGCGAGCGGAGAAAGAAGTCCATCAGGCGATGCTGGCCGTACTCGCCGCCTGCGCCGTGGCCGCCGCCCGGCACATCGAGAAACTCGAAATCCTTGTTGGCCTTGATGAGCGCATTCGCTACCTGCATGGTAGTCGAGGGGTCCACGTTCGTGTCCATCTCGCCCATCACCAGCAACAGACGTCCCTGCAGGCGCCACGCATTGTCCACATTTGAGGACGCCGCATACTGCGGACCGAGCGGCCAGCCCATCCATTGCTCGTTCCACCAGATCTTGTCCATGCGGTTGTCGTGCGAACCGCTATTCGCGACCGCGGCCTTGTAGAACTCCGGATGAAAGAGCAGCGCCGCCAGCGCATTCTGCCCTCCGGCCGAAGTGCCGAAGATGCCCACGCGCGTGTCGTCGTACCAGGGAAACTGCTTCGCCGCGGCCTGGTGCCACAGGATGCGATCCGGGAAGCCGCCGTCCTTCAGATTCTGGAAGATCACATCGTGGAAGGCCTTCGAGCGATTGTTCGTGCCCATGCCGTCAATCTGCGCGACGACAAAGCCCAGCTGCGTAAGCGGCTGCGAACGCGGCGAGAAGTTCTTCGGCACAAATGAGCCCTGCGGCCCGGCATAGATATCTTCCACCACCGGATACTTCTTCTTCGCATCGAAGTTCGCCGGCTTCCAGATCAAGCCCCAGATATCCGTCTTGCCATCGCGCCCTTTTGCGACAAAAACCTCGGGAGCAACCCAGCCCGCAGCCTTGAGCGCGGTCAGATCGCCCTTGGCCAACGTCGTCACCAGGCTGCCGTCGCTGGTCTTGCGCAGGTCAAGCTCGGGCGCAAGATCCACGCGCGACCACAGGTCGGTGTAGTACTGGCCATCTTCGGAATAGGCAAGCTGATGATTTGCAGGCTCCATCGTAGACGCGCCCGCAGTTACCGGCTCCATGCCTGTGCCATCAAACTTGATGCGATAACCTTGCGTGAAGTACGGGTCAATTTTAGGATCGACACCGCTGGCCTCGAAGTAAATCTCGCGATTCTTCTCATCCACATAATTCACGCCGCGCACCACCCAGTCGCCATGCGTGACCTGGTTCTCCAATTGTCCGGTGCGGCCGTTATAGAGATACAGGTGCGCCCATCCATCACGCTCCGAGAGCCACAGAATTTCGTGGCCGTCGTTCATGTCGTGCCGGTAGAACTTACCCGTGCCTTCAGCCTCAGGATTCAGCTCCGTGTACTCGATGAAGGTTTTGCTCGTCTCATCGATCACGCGCCGTACGCCGCCCGTCTTCGCATCCACGGCAAGCACGTCCAACCGCTGATGCCCGCGCTGGTTGTAAACGAAGGTGAACTCCGAGCTGTCCTTGCGCCACTCGAAGCTGTTCAACTCGAAAGGGTTCGGAAAAAGATCATCGGCGATGACAATTTCGCCCTTCGTCGCAGGATCGAAGAGCACCGGCTGATCGCGATCGAGCACATCGCCCGGCTTCGCATAGAAGTGTTCCGACGCAATCGGCTGCAGCTGGCTCTCGGGTGACGACTCCACGTAATGCACCATGCGCCGGTATCCCGGCCGCGTGCGGATGGCCAGCAGATGCTTCGAATCCGGCGACCACTCAAGCGAGCTGCGCTGGTAGTAGTCGCCCTCGCTGCCATCCCAGCTCAATGGCACTGCCGGCTTCTTGTCACCCACGGCGCGAATAAAGACGTTGAAGTTCTGGATCGTCGCTTCCCACTTGCTGTCCGGGGAAATTTCCCCCTTATTCGCATCATTTCCGTCGAACGAAGGCGCACGCGACCAGTCGAACGGCTCACGCGGATGTCCATCCTGCTTGCAATCGTAATCAGCGAGCGTGCAGCTCCAGCGTCCCCGTTTGGTGAAGAAGCTGAACTTCGCGCCACCATCCTCGAAGCGCAGGTCTGGCAGCGTCAACTCTTCCGCCTTCACCGGTTCAGGTAAACCTTTGCTGATCGAGGCCGCAATCTTTGCATTCTCGAGCGCCGTCTGTTGTCCGGTCGCAGCATCGACCAGGATGTACTTGTGCTGCGTCCCATCCGACTCCTGAAACCAGAGCTTCTCTGCATTCGTACCTGCGGGGCCGTCGATCCACTCGGCCTGCGCGGGCAACAGCCCCGCCGCCTTGCGATACACCACATTGATGCCCAGCGCATGCTCAAAGTCCGCACGCGTCACCGCAGGCGCGGACAGGGACGGGCCTGCAGCCACTTTCTCCGCAGCAGTCTTTTCTTTTGCGGGCTGCGCGGCAAGGGATGAAGCCAGCGCCGAGGACAGGACAAGTCCGGCAAGCAAACGGGAGTCAAAGCAGCAACGGAACACCGGCAATCTCCGCAAGGAATCAAAAATACAATTTCGTGTACGTCGAGTGGACTACACTTTCACACGGTTGTCAAAGCGAAAAAAATGCCGGCGCGTTCGCTGCGCCGGCAAATCAAAGGAGAGCAAGGAGGAAATTGTTCAGAATGCTGGAAACTTCGTGTCTTGATTTCAAGACATGAGGCAGCACCCTGTTTACTGCTGCCGCAGCTCGACGGTCGTCTCACCTCTGCCCAGAGCAATCACCGATGCGCCGCCATCCTTACCGGAACTGCCTGCAAGCGTCCAGGTATGACCACCCACCGTCGCCTCGTACCGCAGACGCGCCGACTTCACCGCATCTGTCGCCGCAGCCAGGTGCACACGCACGGTCTCGCGCTTCGTGTCATAGTCCACAGATGCAATCTGTCCCGCATCGAGCGTGATCCATAAGCCCGCAGGCGCAAGAAAGACGCGCTTGCGCGAGGAGTCGAGCACGGTCACATGCAGCGTGTCGCCATGCTCGATAAGATTGCCGCCGAAACACAGCCATCCCATCGCATCATTGTGCGCCACATAAACGCCCGTATTCAGCGCATGGCCCAGCAGGTTCGGACCATAGTCGCCCGAGTAAGGATCGAAGGCCATGCGATCCGGGAACGAGTGGAACGCCGCCGAGGCAAAGCCTTCCTGGTTGATGTTGCTCAGCGGTCCCATCACGCCGCCGTAGCCCACGCGCAGCAGATAGAGATCATCCGGATGTGTGCGATATTCCGCCAGCAGCGGAATTGCATTCAGCCCCGATCCGTAGTGATGCAGCTGCCGCTCCACGCGTGGATACTTACCGCCATAGAGAAAATCCCAATAGCGTCGCGCGCTGCCGTTGTAGCCCCAGCTCGGAATCGTCGGATCGTACGCGAGGATGGCGTTCAGCGTAACCTCGGCCTTGTCCTTGTCGCCGAAGTAGTTCGTCCAGTCATAGACCTCTTCCTGACCGGTCGAATCCCACGCCATCTCGCTGCCGAAGGGATACGCTTCATCCTTCCAGATACCAGCGCGTTCACGCATCATCGCTTCAAGCTTCGTTGCCTTGACCGTCCACTGTGCGTCCTGCAGGCCTTCGTGCTTCAAATCCTCGAGCAGCCGCAAAAAAACAGTGCCCTCCATCAGCCCGAAGCGCAGATAGTACGGAGCCTGCGTCTGCATCGCGATCGTCGTCTCATACGCCTGGTCGAGATACCACGACCACGGCTTCTCCGCCGCAAGACCGTTCGTGTTGCGCGCAATGCGATACAGCGACCAGTACGCCGCTACCACATGCGGATAGTTGAAGGTGCGGCCTACATCCTCCGCGCCTTCTTTATTCCAGCTTGTCCAGCTTTTCCAGTTGATGTCCTTGTCGTACTGAAAATTCGGCATCGCGTCGGGCTGATAGAAGAACAGACTCTTGTGCACGCCATACTTGTGCTCGCCTTCTGCGACCTGCAAGTGCCCCCACACCGTCTGATTCACGAACGCTTCGAGCTTTGCAACTTCGTCTTTATTCGGCTCCAGATATTCCTTCATCGCCGAAGCCAGCCATGCGCCCGATCCGCCTTCATCGCTCAGGCCCGCAATCCACACGCGCGGCTCCTGCGTCACCTGCTTGTGCGCTTCGTCGTCATAGCTGATGACCGAAGGCCCGCGATGGAAGGGATCTTTCTTGTCGTCGAACCACTGCTCGTTGAACAGGAAGTGCCCGAGATCCGCCAGCGTCTCGCGCTCCGGCTTGATGGTGCGATAGCCAATCGTCTGCACCGTGCCGTCGGCGTAGGTAATGGTAAGCCGCGAGCGGCCCCACGTCTTACCCTCGAGCGTGTATGCATGCAGCCCGCTCTTGAGCCTGCCGTCATCATGAATCGCAATCGCGCCCTCCGGCTCGACCGTCATCACCTTCACCGGCTTGTCGTAGCGCAGGAAGAGCTTCGCGTCGATATCCTCGGGCAGGATGTAGCCCGGCACGCCCACGGCCACCGGTCGCCGATGTGCGGCCAGCGTCGATTCGATCTGCCGCAGCCCCGGCGCGACGATAAAACGTACACCCACGGTTACAGATTTCCCCGGAGCCAGCATCTGCTCCGTCGGAGTGTTCCACTCCTGCGCGCCATGCCACTCCGTATCGGCATAGGCCTTGGAGTTCACCATCCAATCGTAGGAGCCTTCAAACGTCGTCCAGTGGCCCTCAGGATCATTGCCCAACTCACCCAGCCCGGTCTTGCGATCGCGCTTGTCCATGATCGGCTTCCACGCCTCGAGCGGCGTGTGGCCATCGGGCACCACCAGCAGTACCGGCCCTGTACCCTTCAGCGGAGACACCTGCACGTAGCCCGCATCCTCACCGATGTACGGGTCATAGAACGAACACGCACCATACGCTTGCTCCAGCGTGCGCGTGTTGATCATGTTGTTGAAGACCATGGCCATGCCGATGCCGCCCAGCTCGAGCGGCTGCGAGCCCTTGTTGGTCAGCGTAAAGTGCAGCGCCACATCGCCGTTCTCGACAGCCCACGTCCGCACCACGCCGAGCGGTGTGCCTTCAGGGAATGACGAGCTCACGTCCGCTGAAAACGTCTTCTCATTCGAGCTGAGAACCTTCACCTGTTCACGATGGAACGCGGTCGAGACCGTCGTCCAGTCGCTCGCACCCTGCACGCGGAAGCGCAGGTCGAGATCACCGAGATGATAGAAGGTATCGGCAGAGCGTTCCTTCAGCAGATCGCCGGGCGTGTAATCCCACGCAGGCGCGGACTGCGGAGACAACTGTGCCACCGTGCCCGAGTACGACAACAGCTTCACTGTCAGCGAAGACGACGTCAACGTGACACGGTCGCTCGCGAACATCGGCCCCGGCGGCGGAGGCGCAGGTTTATGTTGTGCATGAGCGAGGACAGACGTGGCAGCCAGCACGAGTACGGCGCTGGCGTGAGTAACAGATCGGCGGGAAGGAATCATCACGTGCGTAACCCCGTAGTTCAGAACCAAAATTCACTGACGAACGCGCAGCATGACCACGCCATGCGGTGGCACTGCGGCATGCCAGGTGCCAGTCATCGCAGGCAGATCGCTGTGCGCCCACAGATCGCGTGCCTGCACGGTACCGATGAAGCCCAGCCGCTCCAGCGGCACGTCGAGCTTCAGCGGCATTGTCCAGCGATTGAAGACCGCAACCGCCTTGCTGCCATCAGCCAGCGGCTTCGTCCATACTTCTAGCGGACCCTCGGTATACACGCGGTCACCCTGGTGTCCTGCCGCATCCTGATCGACCGCAATTACTTCGCGATTCAACAAAATCGCCTTCGTCTCCGGCGTCATCTTCGTCAGGTCATTGCCCGCGAGCAGCGGCGCGGCCAGCAGCGACCACAGGCTCATATGCGTGCGATACTCCGCATCCTTCATGCCGCCGTTGCCGATCTCCAGCATGTCCGGATCGTTCCAGTGCCCAGGCCCCGCGAAGGGGCTCAAGCCCGCCTGGCCGAAGCCGATCTTCGCCATCGAATCGTAGTTATCCTCGATATCGCCGGTAGTGCGCCACAGGTTGCCGCCCGCATCTCCACCCCAGCGCCACACCGCCTCCCAGCCATACTGGCAGAGGCTCAGCACGATGGGGCGGCCGGTTTTCTGGAGCGCGTCATGCATCTTCGTGTAGACCGCGAGCATCACTTCGCGCGACTTGTCATGATCGTGCCCGGCCTGCTGGGAGAGCTGTTCTGTATAGGAGCACAGGTCATATTTGAGATAGTCGATGCCCCACGCTGCGTAGGTGTTCGCATCGTCCTGCTCATGCCCATACGAGCCCGGATAGCCCGCGCAGGTCTTCATGCCCGGCGAAGAATAAATGCCGAGCTTCAGCCCCTTCGAATGCACGTAATCCGCCAGCGCCTTCATGTCGGGGAACTTCTTGTTGGGATGGATGTGCCCCTCGGCGTCGCGCTCGCCCTCCCACGTGTCGTCGATGTTCACGTACACGTAGCCTGCATCGCGCATACCGGTTGAGACCATCAGATCCGCCGTTTCGCGAATGGTCTTGTCGTCGACCTTATCGGCGAAGTGGTTCCAGCTGTTCCAACCCATCGGCGGCGTGGCCGCCAACGTGGTGTCGGCCGCGGCCGTGGCAGGCAGTGTCGTCATCACAGCCGAAGACAGAACAAAGGCAGAGAGCAGAGCTACAGCGCGCATGCAGATCCTTACTCAAACAAAGAAATGGAAACCCGGAGGCAGCGAGATACCTCCGGGTTATCGTTACAAATTAAAAGCTCGAAAGCGGCTTCTCTTCGACCTTGGGGCGAGCGGCCACGGCAGTCTTGTAGGTCGCGGTCGCCTCTTCCAGCTCTGCGCCTGTGATGACCAGACGCGGCGCACGCACTACCTGCGAACCCACGCCAGCCTGCTCCTGCACCCACTTGATCAGCTGCACGAACTTGGGCACGGTATCCATGCGCAACAGCGGTAGGAACCACTTGTACAGCTCGAAGGCTTCCTTCGTCTTGCCCGCAATGGCGAGGTTGAACAGCTCGACCGACTCGGCCGGATACGCATTCACCAGGCCCGCAACCCAACCGGTCGCACCCGCTGCCACACCCTCGACCAGCGCGTCATCCACGCCGACAAAGATCTTGAGGCGATCGCCCAGCAGCGCCTTGATCCAGGAGACGCGCCGCACATCCGCGCTCGACTCCTTCACTGCGGCCAGGTTCGGATACTCCGCAGCCAGCTCGGCGATCTGATCGGGCAGGAAATCCGTCTTGTAGGCAATGGGATTGTTGTAGAGCATGCACGAGAGCTTGGTTGCTTTCAGGATCGCAACCACGTGCGCCTTCATCTCGCGCCAGTCGGAGGTGTACACATACGGCGGCAGCACCATCAGGCCCGAGCAGCCGGCAGCTTCGGCGTCCTTCGCCAGAGCAACAGCAGCCTCAGTCGAAAGCGCAGAGATCGCCGCAACCACAGGCTTGTCACCGGCGACGGAAACAGCCGTCTTCAGGATCGCAACCTTCTCCTCATGCGTCAGCGTCGCACCTTCGCCCAGCGAGCCGAGCATCACCAGGCCGGTGCAGCCGGTGCCCAGCAGCCATGCAGCGTGGCGCGCCAGAAATTTATGGTCGACCTTCAGGTCTTCCGTGAAAGCAGTCGTCATTGCAGGCATTACGCCATACCAGTTCATGCGTTCTCCTCAATCGAATCGTTCGAACAAAGTGCTCCCACGGGTGTGGGAAAAATCGGTTGCCGCACCGAGGCGTTCTTCCATCCGAAGACGACCTCCGCGGCCGGACCGCAGATGCGGCCCTGGCAGGGCCCCATGCCGCAGCGCGTTTGCAGCTTGGCCTCTGTCCAGCTATGGTGCCCGGCCAGGCTCGCTGTCTGCACATCCTCGCAACGGCAGAAGACCGTATCCGGCGCGGCCAGGGTGCGCAGTTCGGGCCGCAGCGCAAACGTGCGCTCCAGTCCCGCCGCAAACTTCCGTCCCGCCTCGGCACGCTTCTGCAGATGCGTCGTCGGCTGGCCAGCCGCCGCAAGACCAGCAATCTCACCCTCGGCCAGAGCGGCGTCAAGACCGCCGATACCCGTCGGCTCGCCCGCGCAGTAAATTCCCTGCTGCGATGTCTGCTGGTTCGCATCGACCTTCACAAAGTCACCGCGCAGCTCGCAGCCCAGCAGCGCAGCCAGTTCGGTGTTCGGCACCAGATGGAAGCCGCACGCGAGCATATCGCACGCGACTTCCCATGTCTTTTTGCCGTTGCTCAGCTTCACCGCGCGCAGCAGGCCACCTTCGCCGGCAATAGCCGCCATCGGCCACGTGCCTGCCTGATACGGCGTGCCGATCACACGCCCGCGATAGCCCGCGCCCTGCATCAGCTTCGATGGATTCGTCAGCATCGTCGCGCTGAAAGCCGCCAGCTTCCACGCCGGAGCCTGCTCGGCCATCGCGACCACCTTTGCGCCGTAGTCATGCAGATGCGCCGCAACCGCCAGCAACAGAGGGCCGGTACCGGCAACAACGACGCGCTTACCCGCGACCTCATAGCCGCCCTTCACCAGCGCCTGCAATCCGCCTGCGCCAAAGACACCCGGCAGCGTCCATCCCGGAAACGGCAGAAACCGCTCGCGCGCGCCCGTGGCAAGAATCAACTTGCCGTAGAGCACATGCAGCACAGCGCCATCTTCTTCCCGATAGGCCCGCAGCGTCGCACGATCCGGTGCATCGATCACGCGGCAGCCGCTGGCCACGCGCACGCCAGCCGCAAGCATCTGCTCCACGGCGCGATCCCGCGTCACGCCATCAGCGTCGAACTTTCGCTGCGACGGCAGCCCCTGCCGCCAGATCTGTCCACCCGGTGCCGGGTTATCGTCGATGACCAGCACGCTGCGCCCACAACGTGAAGCAGCGGTAGCAGCAGCGATGCCTGCCGGCCCCGCGCCCACCACCACAACGTCCGCAATCTGCGTCAGAGGCTGAGGCTTGATGAACATGTTCAGCTCATCGCTCATCGCCATGTCTCCCCCTGCTGCGTTTCGACAGACATGCCAGGCTGGCAGGCAAGCTGGCAGGTCTTCGTCTGTGGAACGCCGTTCACTACTGCGCGGCACTCCATGCAGATACCCATGCCGCAGAGCGCCGTCCGCGGTTCCCCACTCACCGAAGTGCGGCACACCGCACCGGCCAGCAACATCGCCGCGGCCACACGCGTGCCCGAAGGTACTTCAACGGCTTCGCCGTTGATCGTCAGCCTCACCGTCTCAGGCATGCTCCGTCTCCTTCTTCACAGCAAGACGCGCCGGAAGAAACGGCGTCACATCCAGCGCCGAATGATTCCCCAGCAGCTGATCTACCAGCAGCCGCGCCGCGCCTGGAGCATTCGTGATGCCCAGCCCCTCGAAGCCCATTGCCAGCCACAGTGAAGGATCATCCGTAATCGCCTCGGCAGGACCGATCAGCGGCAACTTATCGTCAGTAGAAGCGCGAAAGCCCGTCCACGCGCGGATTGCCGACAATGCTGCGAGCTTCGGCATATATTTAATCGCCCGCTCCAGCATCAGGCGCAACATGCGTGGCTCCGCTGCAGGATCGACCTTTCCGAACTGCCGCGAGGAGCCGATCAGCATCTGCCCTGTCTGCCGCGGCTGTAGATTGAACGCCACCGACTCATCCGTGAGCTTATGTGCGCTCTTCAGATATCCAAGCTCCACGAGCTGATGATGCGCAAACCCCGGATAGCGGTCGGTAATGAGCAGATGCCCCTTGCGCTTTTGTATCGGTAACTGTGGCAGTAGCGAAATATCCGCACCCGCTGCCAGCACAATGCGCTCGGCCTGCAGCTTTGCGCTGTTGGCCAGCACAACTTCACCCTTGCCTGCGGCCGCTGCGCGGCCCTGCACCAGCTTCGCTCCGTGATGCTGCGCATCCGAGAGAAAATGCGCGGCTGCCGCAGGCGGATAGACCACCGCATCCTCCGGCACGCGCAGCCCACCGGCAAGACCGGGGCGCAGATTTGGCTCAACCGCAGCTACTGTCTTCGCGTCCAGCACCTCGCTCGCCACACCCGCTTTCTCATAGGTGGCGCGTTTGGCATGGACCTCCTTCATCTCTTCCTCGTCGGATGCGACCCACAATGTCCCGCGCGACTCGAACTCGATCGAAGCAGGCAGCGTCTCCCGCTCCTGCTGCCACAGCTCGCGCGAGAATGTCGTCAACGCAAGCTGCGCCGGGGAATCGTCCATCACGACAAGGTGCCCCATGCCCGCGGCTGTAATACCCGAGCCCGGCACCTTTTCTTCGATTACCGCCGTGCGCAGGCCGGCTCGCGCAGACTCCCGCGCAATCGCCGACCCCACAATTCCGGCCCCAACTATCACTACATCAAAAATTGCCATTTCTCTTTTATGTCAAAGATTGCAGCTTGAATTCCGTCGTATACCGCGATCTAAAACAAAATCCCCTGTGCAAATGGATCGTCATCGGCAAAGATCAGCCTCGACTCAGCCGTAATCCACGCCCGCCCGCGAATGCTCGGGATCACCTGTTCGTCTTCCCCCTCGATCACCGCGCCCTGGAAGACTGTGCCCAGCACGCTCTCCTGCCGCCAGATGGCACCCGGCTTGAGCTTGCCGTCGGCATAAAGACAGGCCATCTTCGCGCTCGTCCCCGTACCGCATGGTGAGCGGTCGAAGGCCGCGCCCGGACACAGCACAAAGTTCCGTGATGAGTTCGCCGCATCGCCCGGTTCGGCAAACAACTCGATGTGGTCGATCTCACCACCGTCCTCGCCCGTAATACCCTGCTCGCGCAGCGCCGTGCGGATCGCCGTCGTCACCGCCATCAGCTGCTCGCGGTTCGAAGCCTTGATCTCGTAGGAATGATCACCGATGAGGAAAAACCAGTTTCCACCCCACGCGATATCGCCCACGAAGCGTCCATATCCCGGCACGTCCACCGGCACCGCCGCGCGATAGCGCCGGCTCGGCACATTCTGCACCGTCACCGATCCATCCTCGTGCAGACAGGCCAGGACCGTACCCACCGGGGTCTCAATTCTGTGCGCGCCAGGCTTGATGCGCCCCAGGTGCGCCAGCGTCGTCACCAGTCCGATCGTGCCGTGTCCACACATACCCAGGTAACCCACGTCATTGAAATAGATCACCGCTGCGGTCGAGTCTGCGTGCTCAGGATCAAGCAAGAGCGCGCCCACCACCACCTCAGAACCGCGCGGCTCGCAGATCACACCGGAACGAAAGCCGTCATACTCCTCGCGAAAGCGCCGCAGCCGTTCTGCGAGCGGCCCACCGCCCAAATCAGGCCCCCCGTCCAGCACCACACGGGTGGGTTCGCCCTCTGTATGAGAGTCAACAACATGAACCATCTTTGGCAAAGCCATATCGAGAATCCTAACTGAAATTGTCTACGATTTTGAATACATTGTTGTGATAATTCTTCGTACCGAATATCGATGCGCGAGATCCCACACGAAATCATGACCAGACGACCCATCCCGCTTCGCCCCGCGCTGCTTCCACTGGCCCTGGCTGCAACGCTTGCCAGCCCTCTTTCCGCTACGGCTCTCGGGCAGCAGGTGCCCGCACCGCAGCCAATCGAAAGCCGCGGAAACCCTATCCTTTCCGATGGCTCCTACTACTCCGCAGATCCGGCCCCGCTGGTCGCCGGCGACACGCTGTACATCCTGGCCGGCCGCGATGAGGCCCCTCCAAATGTGAATGATTTCATCATGAACGAGTGGCAGATCTTCTCTACCAAAGATGTGGCATCGGGCCATTGGCTTCATTACCCCGGCATCCTCAGGCCGCACGAGGTCTTCGCCTGGGCCGCGCCTGATCGCGCCTACGCCGGCCAGATCATCGAAGGGCCCGATCACCGCTTCTATCTTTATGCTCCGGTGCAAGAGGCCAACAGTACGAATGAAGACACCTTCGCCATCGGCGTCGCAGTATCGGACTCGCCGCTCGGCCCATGGAAGGATGCACATCCCTCGGGCCCCATCGTCAGCCAGTCCGTGCCCGAGCCCGATCACATCCAGAACATCGACCCGACCATCATGATCGACGACGATGGCCGCGTCTGGCTCTACTGGGGGACCTTCGGCCGCCTGCTCGGCATGGAGCTCAAGCCGGACATGATCACGCCCGCAGGCAAGGAATTCCCTGTTCATGGACTCACCGGCTTCTTCGAAGCGCCATGGATCATGAAACGTAACCGTACCTATTACATGATCTACGCCGGCAACCAGGCAGGCCCGGATTCGCCCTGCACGCCGGCCGTCTATCACGCATGCATTGAATACGGCACCGCGCCCGCGCCCACCGGCCCGTGGACCTGGCAGGGCGTCATCCTCGATCCCGTCTCCTCCACCACCTCGCACCCCGGCGCCATCGCCTTCAAAGGCCAGTGGTACCTCATCTATCACACGGCAGACGCCAAAGGAGGCGGCCATTTCCGCCGCAGCGTCGCCATCGACAAGATGCAGTGGGATGACACTGTCACGCCACCACGCATCCTCAAGGTCATGCCCACGCATGCACCCTCGGCGCCGCCCGCGCCCAGCCGCAACCTCGCGCCCGCCGCGCATCCCAGCGCCTCGAACGAACCGGTGCCGCTGCAATACTGGATCGCCGCCGTCAACGACGGCATCGTGCGCGAGAACCCGCTCCCGCCCGACATGTGGGCCACCTGGACGCCGCACAATCCGCCGCAGCAATGGCTCCAGTACACCTGGGCCGCGCCCGTCACCCTCAACGGCAGCCGCATCGTCTTTTGGACCGATCACCCCGCCGGCGCGAACGAGGGCGTCGCTCCGCCGAAGGCCTGGCATCTCGAATACTGGCGCGATGGTGCATGGCATCCTGTTCCGCATCCCTCCGCCTACACGGCCGATCCCGGCCACTTCGCCGCCGTCGGCTTCGATCCCGTCACCACCCGCTGCCTCCGCGCTATCTTCGATGCTTCCGGAGACGACCAGCAACACGCCGCCGTAGCGGTCGAAGAGTGGGAAGCACTGGCGCCCAAAGCAATCCCGCACAGCCAACTCCCTGCGCCGCCCACCGCTTCCGAAAGCTGCGGCAGCACCTCGAATCGCTGAACACAACAAGGAAAAGACAAGAAGTAAAAAGAAAGGCCGCAACCACCTTGCAGTGATTGCGGCCTTGTTACTCCCGACGCATCAGAATTCGAAGTTAGCTCGAAGTTCGATGTTACGGGGATTGTTCATAGTGGTCGTGGTGCTGCCGAAGGAGGTGCTCTGGACCGCGGTGTTCATGCCGCCCCACGCCGTGTGATTGAAGGCGTTCAGGAACTCGCCCTGCATCTTGAAGGTCACGCCATGCGTCAGCGGAATCGTCTTGTTCACCGACATATCCGTGTTGATCCACTTCGGAGCATGCAGCCACACAAACTGACCAAAGGTACCGGCCGTCTCATGCGGGCTGATGTATTCCCCATTGGCAATGCCCGACGACGCGATGTACTTCGAGTCGAACATGTTCACCCACGGATGTCCCGTGTTGTAGCGGGGATGGATCTGGTGCTGCAGCTGCTTCACCGTCACGTTCGTGAGGTCGATACCCGAATCGCTCTGGCTATTGAAGGTGTAGGTGCCGCCGGTGAACAGGAATGGATCGCCGCCCGAATAGGTGAGGATCGTGCCCACTGTCCAGCCGCCGATAGCGCTGTTGAGCAGGCGGTTATTGTTGAAGAACTGGCGTCCGCGACCGAATGGCAGGTCGTAGGTGCCGCTCAGGTGAAGGATGTTGCGCACATCAAAGGAGCTGGGGAAGTAGTTCAGGCTATGGTTGCGCTCCGTGTAGTAGGCAGGTGCGCTGTTCGAGCGCCCACCGTATACACCCGGAGCTGAGCTGCCCTGGATGCTGGTACCCAGCGATTTTGCCAATGTGTAGTTGGCATCGAACTGCATGCCATGCCACGCGTTCTGGCGAAAGTCCACCTGTAGCGAGTTGTAGTTGGAGAATCCCTGCGCCTTCATCTCCAGAATCTCAGCGCCGGCGGCGAAGGGATTTTCCTGAAAGAAGTTGATCGGGTAGCTGCCGCCCGTGCTACCGCACGGGCTCCAGCTTGCACCCACCAGCGAGCAGAGGTAGGTCTCATTACCTGCCAGTGTTCCGGCAAAGGCACCCACCTGGCCCTGCTTCAGGTCTGTAATAAAGGCACTGCTGGTGAAATTTGAGCTGCCGCCCGCAGCCGCGAAAGCCTGGGTCATGATCGGCAGATTGTTCCCTGCAAAGCTGGTGCCGCCCGACGCAGCCAGGTTGGCCTGCGCCTTCTTGAACTCGGACAGAAAACCGTTTTCAAAGATGTTGGTCTCGTTGTAGTTCGAGGGCATCCACTGGCGCTTCGCCACGTTGCCCAGGTAGCGCACTTCCAGCACATTGTTATGGTTCAGCTCGCGCTGAATGCCCAGTGTCCAGGACTCCACGTATGGCTGCTGGATATGTGGATCAAAGGTGAAGTATGACGTATCGCTGAAGGCTTGATACGACATCGGAATCACCGACTGGAAGGGCGAAGGCGAAGTCGAAATCAACGACGGCAGCGTGCCACCCAGCGAAACCGTACCGGCCGTGTAATAGCCTGCAGGCTGAACACCGTTGGACGTAGGCGTGTTGCCATACGCGTAGTAATAGGTATTGAAATTCGCGCCGTTATTCGAGCCGAAGTTCCAGAAGTTCTGCGCGCCTTCTGTGTAGTTCTTGAAGGTGAAGCTGCCGCGGACCACCGTCTTGCCGTCACCCAGGAACTTGCCCAGCCAGCCATCCGAGTTCCCACGCGGGTTCCACGCAAAGCCGAAATTGGGCTCCGGATGCACATAGGTAGCTGCGTAGGCCGTCGCGTGCGGTCCTTCCACTGGATTCTGCACACCGCCCAAAGAGCCCGGATCGAAAATATCGCCCACGGCCGTCGGGCCCCAGAGGTTAGGAATGTCCGGATGCGTATAGAAACCGGTCTCATCCTTTGAAGTACCGGTCAGATCCCAGCGCAGGCCTGCATTGATCGTCAGGGTCGGCATCGCCTTCCACTGATCCTCAATAAAGAAAGCAGTCTGGTTAAGACGCTCGTGCAGGTTGAATGCCTGGCCTGTCTGAAATTGCTTGGTTTTGGCGTTCACAAACTCGCCCAGACTGTAATAGGTCATGCGACCGGTCAAAGTAGCGTACAGACCTTCCACGTCTGAGGTCGCGCCAGTCGGACCATCGCTGGCGACAAGGTTGTCTACCCCATCCTGCGCCGGATCACCGGTCACCATGCTGTCGACACCGATGTACGGAACAAACTGCTGGTTATAGTAGTGGTCGATTTCCGTCGAAGATTCCACGCCGAAGCTGATCGAGTGTTTACCGTGAATCCAGGTCGTGTCATCCTTCACGCCAAGCACCGGGTACAGCGAGCCGAGCCTGAGCTGGTTGAAGCCGTTCACACCTGAGGTCAGCCCGAAACCGAAGGCCAGGTCACCCTGCTCCAGCATGCTTGCTGTCGGCGTATCGATGCCCTGTGAGTTCCATGTTGTGGCCGTATAGAGGTAACCAACACGGAACGAGTTGATCATATTCGGTTTCAGCGTCCAGTCGAAGCCCGCTACAGCCTGATAGTTGCGGTTCAGATAGCTATACGCCTGGTTTGCGTAGTAGGCACCCGGATACGGCGGCGCGCCCGAATCTGTGGAGTAGTAGTTCGATTCGTTCACCGCACCGGTCAGGTGGAAGTTCTGCGTCAGGTTGTAGTCCAGACGCAGTGTCGGAAACTTTTCGACAATATTTTCTTTGTTCGCGAAGTTCACCTGGTTGTGATTCAGATCGATGTTGTTCGTCATCGTCGCGCCTGTCGCGCTCTCACTCGCCTTGATGTTGGCAAGGTCCTGTGCGATCAGCGTATTGATCGTGCCCGTGCAGGTAGAGCAGCCAGAAGAGGCGCCGCCTTCGAGCACATTGACGGTCTTCGCCGTCGTCGACTGCGAGCCGTCGGCCAAAACCGGGTAATACGAATAAAGACCTGCCGCCGCCGCATCCGTGGGAGTCTCGGTGCTGACAGTAAACTTGGACGGCTCACGGAAGTTGGCAAGGCTTACGAAGAAGAACGCCTTGTCCTTGATGATGGGACCGCCGACGCTGCCACCGAAGTCGTTGATGATCTCCTTCGAGCGGTTCTGGTCGACATAGTTGTTGTACCAGCTGTTCGCATTCAGAGCGTCATTGCGGTAATCCTCGAACAGACGGCCGTGAAACTGGTTGGTGCCGCTGCGCGTGGTGAAGTTGATATTCATCGCCGCCGTGCCACCCTGCGAGGCATCAAGCTCGCTGGTCTGCACCGTCATTTCCTGCACATCTTCAATGCGGTTCTGAATCACCGGACCATTGCCGCTGTAGCCGGCGCTCTTATCGCGGTTGGTGATAATCGAAAATCCGTTTGCGCCTGCACTAAAGGCGCCACCCGGCAGGTTATTAAAGTTCGCTCCGTCCACTGAGCCCGGAACCATGAACGCGAACGAAGTAACATCGCGGCCCTGCAGTGGCAGGTCTTCCACCTGCTTCAGGTTCACCGTCGTAGCAATCGTATTGCTCGTCGTATCCAGCAGGGGTGTCTCATCGCTGTTCACCGAAACCGTCTGTGTCGAGGACCCGACAGCCAGCGTCACACGCAGGTTCGTTACCTGACTGGTCTGGATCGTCACCTGCGGATACTCGCTGGTCGCAAATCCGTCCCTCGAAACGCTCAGCGTGTATTGCGCTGGAGGCAGTGACGGAAGAACAGCATTGCCATCGCCCTTGGTTACCGACCTACGCGTGTCGTTGGTGCCCAGATTGCGCAACGTCAGCTGCGCTCCGTTCACCACCGCACCCGACGCATCCTGTACCGTCACATTCAGTGCACCGGTGGCCATATCCTGCGCCCAGGCGGAAACGTCGGACAAGCAGAGACAGGCTGCCACCAGTGCCAGAATTACGAAAGGGAAACGAAACTGCCGGCGGCTTGCATCTTCCAGCCGACAAAGAGAGACCTGCGAAGGCCGGGTAAGACCGGCTGCCGGATCTGAGGTCCGGTTATGGCTCCGGGGCATAGCGTCATTCTCCTGAATGAAGTCGTACTGCCTGCTCTGCTTGCCGTGCCTCAGGAAGATGCTGCTCATCAGAAAACCTTTCCTCAGGAGACCCAGCAATAAATACAGTTTTGGGTACAACTACGTTTGCCCACTTTCCCAACCGGTGTCAACAGAAAATGAATACACAATCGTATTTTTGTGATTTTGCACCGAAACTGCAGCGTTTCCACAGGCCCGGCCACATTCTCGCGTGTTTGATATGGTGAGCTTGGAAGACTGGCCGCGCTTTTCCCGCCCGGCCAGCCCATACGACCAGTCATGGAACCAAACGAAGCGCACGAACTACAGGAAGAGCACGAACACGCCGCCCACGATCCCAGCCTCCGCCCGGTGAGCTTCACCATGAGCGTGCTGGCCGTGCTGGTCGCCATCACCACCGTTCTCGGCCATCGCACCCATACGGAAGCGGTCCTCGAGCAGGCCCGTGCCAGCGATCAATGGAATCTCTACCAGGCCAAGAAGAACCGCCAGTACAACACCCAGCTCACCGCCGACATGCTCTCGGCAATCACCATCCGCGACCCCGACGCGGCAAAGAAGATTGTCGATGGCTACAAGTCGCATCTTGAGAAATGGAACGACGACCTCAACGAAGAGCAGACCCAGGCTCATGAACACGAAGAGGCCGTCCATCGCCTGGAGCGTCACGCCAACCGTTTCGATCTCGGCGAGGCGCTGCTCGAGATCGGTCTGGTTGTCACCTCAATTACTCTGCTCACCCGCCAGCGCTTTTACTGGTGGATGGGCATGGCCTTCGGCATCTCGGGCATGATCATCGCCGCCTGGGCCTTCCTGGTTCGCTGAAGCCCGCATACGATCTCTCCTGATAAGCAAAAACAGCAAGGGCGGCAGACGCATCGCATCTGCCGCCCTTCGCAGCTTTCATCCTCTACAGAGCTGCGGGCAGTTCCCTGCCCGAATGCCGCCTAGTTCGCCGAGCAGGCTTTCCCGGAGGCAGGCTTGTCGCCCTCGGCCTTGGCCTGCGCCTCGGTTACATACTTGCCGGCCTTGGTCTTGCCATACCACCGGGTGCCGGAGCAGTGATAAACGTGGCTGTCGGTGTTAACCCATACCTGGCCATTACCGCCGCCCGGAGCGGGAGTGGTTCTCGCTGCAGCGCTGCTTTTCGCAGCCGCGGCAGGAGCCGGAGCCGCTGCAGCCGGAGCGGGCGTGCTGGCTGCAGCGGGCTTTGCGGCCAGGGCTGGAGTACTGGCAGGCGCAGCCGCGGTCGAAGACGTGGAGCTGGCATACCATGTGCCGATTCCTCCGTGGCCGCCGCAGGCGCCACGCTTGGTTTTATTGCTGGTGTAGGTGCCGTCCTTGCACTGGCCGGTAGATCCCGCGGGAGCCTGGGCGTGCATCAGGGCCGGAGTGGAAAACAGCGCCGCCAGCATAACTACGAGGTACATTTTCCGTTTTGTCATGTAAATACCTTGTTAATCACTTTGAAGTGAAGTGCGTGCAGCAAGGGCATCGTACATTCGGCTGGACAAATTGGCGAGGAGCTTTGAGAATTTCTCTGGCGTTTCACGCCTGGAGGGCAAATGGGATTTTTTGATGCACTGAAGTCCGTGACAGAAAGCTATACCGGCAATGGCGATCACGCCGCTGTCACCAGCAGTCTTCTTGAAGTCGTGCAAAACAACGGAGGCGTGGGCTCTCTGCTGCAGACTCTCCAGCAGAACGGAGCCGGCGGGCTGGTTTCGCAGTGGGCCGGCGGCCAGACTCAGTCCGCCGATCCATCCGCGATCGAAAACAGCCTCGGCAATTCCGGCATCATCGACACGATCGCCCAGAAGACCGGCATCGCGCCTGACACGGTGAAGTCCAGCCTGGCCACGGTCCTGCCTCTGCTGGTCCACCATGCCACCTCGAACGGCGTGGTCACCGAAGACGGGCAGCCGGCAGCCAACAGCGGCAGCGCCGATCCCGCCGCCATGCTGCAGTCGGTCCTCGGAAAGCTGCTCTAGAGCCTGAAAATGTAAGCCAGGTACGCAGAACGCTGCTCCATCATTCCACTCTCAAGGAGAAGACATGGCAGGAAAGTTCGTACTGAGCAAAGCATCGGACGGAGAGTTCCGTTTCGTACTCAAGGCCGGCAACGGCGAAACCATTCTGGTCAGCGAGCTCTACAAGGCCAAGGCCAGTGCCGAAAACGGCATCGCTTCCATCAAGAAGAATGCCCACATCGACGCGCACTATGAACGCAAGGAAGACAAGAACGGCCATCCCCGCTTCAACCTGAAGGCCGGAAACGGCGAGGTCATCGGCGCCAGCCAGAGCTACCACAGCGTCGAGGCGCGCGAGCACGGCATCGAGTCGGTGAAGCATAACGCACCGGAAGCCGAAATCGAAGACCTGACCTAGCTGCTGCGCGCAGGGCAATCCGCCTTCGGCCTCCGCTCCCGCGTGATCGCGCACGGTGACCACGGGTGGCCCATTCAAGCCCGCAGTTAGTTTGAGTGGGGAACAGGAATCTCCACGGAGCCGTGAAGACCATGCCTTCCCACCCAAGCTTCGCTTGGGTGGGACACCCTTCTTCTTTTTCAAGCCAGGAAAGCACATCCAAATCGCGACCAGCGGGAGCGGGAGGCCGAAGGCGATCTGCCCCACGCAGTGGCCTTTCCTCACAGGTCCCTGCCCTGTAAGCTTTTGAGGAAAGGTCGCATATCCTGATGCTCTCCGCCCTTCGCCGCGCCGCGCTCGCCGCGCTCCTTTTCGTTCCACCCGCATGCCTCGCCCATGCCCAGCAGTTCGTTACTCCCGTGGTCACTGCCGATCACGGTCCTGAGGCCGAAGCTCAGCAGCAGAAGCACTATGTCGTCATGGTCTCGCTCGATGGCTTCCGCTGGGATTACGCGAAGCGCTATGGAGCCCCGCACATTCTCGAGCTGGCGAAGGAAGGCGCCAGCGCGCCCGACGGCATGATCCCGTCCTACCCCTCGCTGACCTTTCCCAATCACTACACACTGGTCACCGGCCTCTATCCTGAGCACCACGGCATCGTCGCCAACAGCTTCTATGACCCGGCCCGCAACGCCCGCTACGCCCTCGGCAAGCAGGACGCGGTCACCGACGGCTCCTGGTACGGCGGCGTGCCGCTCTGGTCGCTGGCAGAAAAACAGGGCATGCGCTCCGCCTGCTTCTTCTGGCCCGGTTCCGAGGCCGAAATCGCCGGCGAACGCCCCAGCTACTACCTCCACTTCGACGACCACATCGACGAGCACCAGCGCATCGACCAGATCGTGCAGTGGCTCCAGCTGCCCGCCGAGAAGCGCCCGCACTTCCTCACTCTCTACTACTCCGATGTCGACCATGCCGGCCACGAATACGGCCCTGACTCAAAGCAGGTGGCCGAGGCCGTCCACCGTGTCGACGAACTGATCGGAGAGCTGCATCGCAAGCTCGATGCCCTGCACCTGCCCATCGATCTGATTGTCGTCTCCGATCACGGCATGACCCGCGTCCAGGGCAACTGGATCGACCTCGACCAATACGTCTCGCTCGACGGCTTTGAGACTGCCGGCCCTCTGCTCTACGCGCCAAGCGAGGCTGAAGCCAACCGCGTCTATCAGAAACTGAAGGCCGCCGATGCCCGCTTCGAGGTCTATCGCCGCGCGAAGATGCCCGCCGGACTGCACTATGACAGCAATGCCCGCGAGGGCGACCCGGTCATCGTGCCCAAAGGACCCTATCTCATCCGCGCCCATGCGCCTGACCCGGGACAGCCCGTGCATCCGCCCATGGCCGGCGAGCACGGCTACGATCCGGCCCAGATGCCCGAAATGCGTGCCATCTTCTTCGCCGCCGGTCCGGACATCCGCGCTGGCGTCGCCCTCAAACCTTTTGAGAACATCAATGTGTATCCGTTCGTGACCGCAATTCTCGGCCTCGAGAATCCGCCCATCGACGGCAGCCCCAACGTGCTCTCGGGAGCGCTCAAGAGCGACGTAGTTTCAAGCAACGAGGTTAAGCAGTAACGATGGCTTTTTTTCTGGGATTCGATGCAGGCGGCACCAAGACCACCTGCGCTCTGGGCGATGACCACCGCGAGCTCCTCCGCCTTACCGGCGGCAGCATCAAGCCCCTCCGCGTAACCTTCGAGGAAGCCGCGGAAAACATGCGCGCCCTTCTGGCAGAGATCGCCGCGCAGTCCGGCGTCGATCTGCGTCAGGTCACCGCGTCCTGCATCGGCACCGCAGGCGTTCGCCTGCCCCAGACCCAGCAGTGGATGCGCGACATTCTCCAGCCTCACGCCGGCGGCGAGATCACCATCGTCGGCGACGAAGAAGTCGCGCTCGACGGCGTCTTCCCCGGCCAGGCAGGCGTGCTCATGATCGCCGGCACCGGCTCGAACACTCTCGGCCGGACCTCCACCGGCGAGCTGATCCATGTCGGCGGCTGGGGCCCGGCCCTCGGCGATCAGGGGTCTGGCCACTGGATCGGCCACCAGGCTCTCCGCGCCGCCTTTCACGCCCTCGACTTCAGCCAGCCGACGCTGCTGCTCGACCGCGTCCGCGCATTCTGGGGAGCGGCTACCGTCGGCGACGTCGTGAATATCGCCAACGCCACACCGCCGCCTGATTTTTCCAAGCTCGCTCCGATCGTGCTCGCCTGCGCGCTCGAAGGAGATGCCGTCGCAGCCCGCATCCTCGCCGAAGGCGGACGCCTCCTGGGCGAAGATGCGCTTGAGGCGCACCGCCGCGTCCGCGCTCTCGAGCCCAAGGCGAAAGAGCCCGGCATTGCCTTCATCGGCAGCATCTTCGAGCGCATCGCGCCGATGCGAGAAAGCGTAATCGCCACCATCCGCCGCGAGCTGCCCACCGCACCCATTGCGAATGAAGTCTCCGACGCCATCCGCGGAGCTCTATGGCGCGCCCGCCAGCTTGCGGTCGCTCCGGCGGTCTAAAAGTGGACTCTGGCAATCAGCAGGAGCCGTCGCACCTCTCCACGAAGGCGCCTCCGGAAAGAGGACTTCGGAGGCAGTCCTGCAGCGGAGCAAGAGAACAGGCACCATAGAAAAACTGGTCATCGACAGCGCGACCCTGCCGGAGGAGAACTGATCCATGCCCCGTGATCCTGGACTCGAAGAACTCATCCACAGCGTTCTCGGCGAACCACCCGGCCTTACCGAGAAGGCCATGTTCGGCGGATGGGCGTACCTGCTTCACGGCAATCTTCTCTGCGGAGCCCGCACCGGCAGCCTGATGCTGCGCATCGGCCGCGACAATGAGGCCTGGGCGCTTGCCCTTCCCGGAGTGGCGCCCATGGTCTCGCGCGGACGGCGCATGTCCGGCTACGTGCGCGCCCTGCCGGAGGCCTACGCCGACGACGCAACCTTCCAGCGACTCATGGAAGCGGCCATCGCCTTCACCCGCACCCTGCCCAAGAAGTAATTCTCCGAAGAGCGCAAGCCGGAGAGACCGGCATGCCATGGAAGCATGCCGGCTCTCTTCGGGATCTACTCTCCAACCACGGCGCTGAAAATGCGCAGATAATTCCCGCTGCCAATCTTGCCAATCTCGTCTGTCGCGAATCCGACCTTCAGCATCGCGTCGACGACGGCATAGTAGAAGCCGGTCTTCTGATCCGCCCAGGCAAGGTTCGTACGCTGCCCAACCTGCGACGGACCACCAGGAGGACCACCAGCATGCGGGCCATCCGGATGAGGAGTACCCGGCGGAGGACCGCCATGCCATGGGGTGGGCGGCGTGAGCTTCGTATCCGTGCCGATGCACACGTGATCGACGCCGATCACATCGGCCAGGGCGTGCAGGTTCTTCGCATAGTCTAGCGGGGTATCGGCAAGATGCGTCCACACACCGACCGCGCCTCCGGCACTCGCAACAGCCTTGGCCTGTTCCTTGCTGATGAGCCGCGGCCGCATCATCTGCGCCATGCGTGGATCGTTGCCCAGCCGCCAGTCAGGTCCGGTGTGCGAGATGACCATGGGCTTCGTCGAGATCTTGAGCGCATCCTGCGTCGTCTTCATGTCGGCATGGGCCAAGTCAATGAGCATGCCCAGCCGGTTGCATTCCCGGACGACATCGACACCGAACGGCGTCAAACCGCCGTATTGCGGGGGCCTCGTGTAGACATCTCCCAGCGGCGGCGTAGCGTCGCTGTCATGCAGCAGCCCGAAGTGACGCAGCCCGCGATGATAGGCCTCTTCCACCCGATCCAGGTGCCCTTCGAGAAAGTGTGCGCCCTCGACCGACTGAATCACGGTCGGCTGATGCTTCCTGTGCGCGGCATGAACGTCGTCCGGAGTGAGAGACCGCTTCATGCCATTGCGCTCCAGCTGGCGATCCATCGAAGCCATGGCATTCTTGAAGCGCTCATAGGCATTGCCCTGCTGATAGTCGGTCGCAAAGGTCATGCAGATGGCCGTAAGCCCTGACCGCTTCATCTCACCGGAGAGATCGATATCCGGGCCGGGCACCTCGTCCGCAGTCATGGGCACATCGATGTGGTTGTGCGTATCGATACCGAGGGTCTTCGCGACAGTCCTGCTCACCCGCGGGTCAACCCCCTCGCCGGCCGCATCCGCAGCCCAGGCCCAACGCTGGCCGAGCGTCATCGCAGCTCCGGCGGTCATGGCCACGGTAGAGAGAAACTGCCGCCGGGAGCGGCCAGAGCGTGCTGTCATCGAAATCTCTTCCTTCCGAACAATTCGGAATGCGCCGGAATGGGTCCGTGCTCTTTCATCCGCCGCCCAGATTCGACAGCAGTCTGAAGATGGACGTCAAAACTCCGGCCGAAGTCTCCACACCGCTTCCATTGCCGGGCATTTTCCCTTCAGACCACCCGCAACCTCCTGCCGTTCGAGCAGCCGCTGCTCGGCAGCCGCCGGATAAAGCCGCCGCACCTCTGTCTCGTCTACGGAGAAGGGAGGCCCGTCGTCGCAAACCTGGTCGTACTCGAAGCAGATGAGCAGTTGCGGAGCCGAGTCCGTCAGTCGCAGCAGGTGCGGTACATAGCGGTCGCGCATCTCTTCGGGAAAAGCCACCAGAGCGGCGCGGTCATAGACCATATCCACCGGGCCCAGCATCTCCGGAGTCAGGTCGAAGATGCTGCCCTGGAAGATGGAGACGCCTTCCGCGTCATAACGCTGCAAGGAACCCATGGCCGTGACACGCGGCTCACGCCCAAGCTCCTCAAAGAACTGCGCTACGGCGATCGGGCTCAGCTCCGCGCCGGCCACGCGATGGCCCTGGCTCAGCAGCCAGTGCATGTCCAGGCTCTTGCCGCACAGCGGGATAAAGACACGCGCAGGCGCCGGCATCTGGAGCTGTCCAAAATGCCGCACCAGCAACGGATTTGCCTGTGGGGTATGGAACCCGATCTGGTTGTTCTTCCACCGGTCCTGCCAGAATGCTTCCTGCATGTCTCTGTTCCCCCACCCAGCCCCTTCGTTGTCAGTCCCCAGTTGTCAGTTTTCAGTCACTGGGGACTGGGGACTCACACCTGGCAACTCCGGGCGCCCCATGTCTCGATGATGAGACGTGGGATAACACGCTTACCCTCGCACCTGCCCGCGCAGAATCGTCCCCACCACTTCGTTCTTCGCGTTCAGCACCGTCATATCCGCGCTGCGGCCTGCGGCCAGCGTGCCTACCTGATCGGCGAAGCCCGTCATGCGCGCCGGGTTGCGGCTGGCCAGCTTGGCTACCTCCGTCAGCGGAGCTCCGGTGAACGCGGCAAAGTTTCTGACCGCGTGATCGAGCGTAAGCGTGCTGCCGGCGAGGGTGTTTTCTCCGATGAGGCAGACGCCGTCCTTCACCCGCACATCGAGCTCGCCCAGCTTGTAGTTGCCGTCGGGCATGCCGGTGGCCGCCATCGCATCGGTGATGAGAATCGCCTTCTCCGGCCCCTTGCACTTCCAGTAGATCTTCACTGCCTGCGGCGCCACGTGCAGACCGTCGCAGATCAGCTCGCCGTAGAGATGATCGTTGGACAGCACCTCGCCCAGCAGCCCCGGGCTGCGATGATCGAAGGCGCGCATCGCGTTGTAAGTGTGCGTCGCAGAGACCGCGCCCGCGGCCGTGCCCTTCGCCGCCTGCTCGGAATTGGCATCGCTGTGCCCCATGCTGATGCGTACGCCCAGCTTCGTCGCGTGCTCGATGACCTCGAGCGCGCCGGGCAACTCCGGAGCGATGGTCATGAGGCGAATATGCCCCTCGGCCGCCTGCCAGAAGCGGTCGAACATCGTCACCGTCGGCTCCAGCAACTGGTGCGCCGCGTGCGCACCCTTCTTGTGCGGCGAGAGAAACGGCCCTTCCAGGTGGATGCCCAGAGGCTTCGCGCCATACTCGGTCGAGCCCATGAACTTCACCAGCCCTTCGAGCGAGCGCAGCGTCGTATCGAGCGGCGCGGTCACCGTTGTCGGCAGGTAGCTGGTCACGCCGCGCGCGGCGAGGAAGCTGCCGATCTTCCCGAATGCCTCCGGCGTCGCCTCCATGATGTCGTGCCCCACGCTGCCATGGATATGGACATCGAAGAGCCCTGGCGCCAGGGTACAGCCGGCAAAGTCCACATGCTCGCCTTCCGGCAGCGCTGCCTCACCGCGCGTGGCAATCCGAGTCACGACACCGTCTTCCACCACGACAACCGGGTTCTCAATCACCTCTTCCGCGGCAATCAGCCGCGAGGCCGTAATCACTGTCTGCATGCTTCATCTCTCCGGAGCCAGAGCGCTCCCAGCTATCGCACCGGCGCTGCAAGGCGCCGGAAAAATCGCGTCTTAAAAAACCTTACACTGCTAGGAGATGAAGTCTCGTCGTATCGGCATCCACCTCTCCACTTCCGGCGGCGTTTTCAAGGCCGCCGAGCGCGCCCATGAGATCGGCGCAAACACTTTTCAGATTTTCTCATCCAGCCCGCGGATGTGGCGCCCCACCCGCATCGCGCCAAAAGATTGTGAAGAGATGCACCGCCTCTGCGCGCTCTACGACTGCGCGCCGCTGGTCATCCACACCAGCTACCTCGTCAATCTCTGCAGCCAGTCCGACGAAACCCGCCAGAAATCCATCGCCGCCTTTCGCGGCGAGGTCGAGCGGGCGCTCGCGCTCGGCGCCGAGTATCTTGTTCTCCATCCCGGCTCCTGGCGCGGCCTCACCCGCGACCAGGGCCTGGAGCTGGCCGCCGAATCCATTGCCGCGGCCACCGAGGGCATCGCCTTCGACAGCTCCAACTTCCGCATCCTCATTGAAAACACGGCTGGAGCCGAGTTTTCGCTCGGCGGCAGCTTCGAGCAGGTCGCCGAGCTCATCGCCCGGCTCAAAAAGGTCGTCCCCGTCGGCGCCTGCCTCGATACCTGCCACTCGCACGTCGCCGGCTACGATCTGGTCAGCGAAGGCGGCTACGCCGAGACCATGGGCCTGATCGGGAACACCATTGGCTTCGACAACGTCCGCGTCTGGCACATGAATGACGCCAAGGCCGCGCTGGGCTCGAAGCTCGACCGCCACGAAAATATCGGCCAGGGCACCATGGGCCTCGAGCCCTTCCGCCGCCTGCTCAACGAGAAGCGCTTCGCCCACGCCGCCTTCATCGCCGAAACCCCGGTCGACGAGCCGGATGACGACCGAAAGAACCTCGATGCTCTGAAGGCGCTGGTGGAGTAGCAGGGCTCAGGGGGATAGAAGTATCGAGTGATGCGGGTGCCCCGTCCAAGCTCTGCTTGGACGGGAAGGTACCCACCCCGACGGTGGCGCACCCAGGCTTCTGTTGCTTGGGTGGACCACCCGGCCTTGCGGAGGAGTATGAGCCTTTCACGCGGCGATACTACCCAATTGGGATAAGATGGGAGCGCTTCGTCGGGCTCCATCTCCGGAGGTGCGCTATGCGCATGGCAGTTCGCCGCCTGCTGTTCGTTCTCCTTCTTCTTCCGACCCCTGGCGAGCTGCGCGCGCAAGTCCAAATCAATCAGACGCTCAGTGCCTTCGGCAGCGGCGCGGCACCCGCCGGCCCGCGCCAGCCCTACACCGCCGAGATCAAAATGACGCGGGTCCAGACACTGCCCGATGGCACAACGATCACCCACGTCACCCATGAGACTTTGGCGATCGACTCCCGCAGCCGCTCCTACACCGCGGTCGATACAGGGCTGCCGGGCGGTCTCGCGATCACTGCCTACCACGTCAGCGACCCCGCAGCGGGGACGACTCTTACCTGGAGTTCGGACAAGAAGGTCGTCACGCTCCTGCATGAGCCGCAGCAGGATCAGCGTCACGGATGCTGGGCGACAGAAACGGGACGAATACGCTGGGACTTCGAAGGGAAGGTGCCTCCCACGCCGCGAGCGACCGTTCTTGCCTCGGCGGGCGCACCCCAGCCGCGAGAGGATCTTGGCATCAAGACCATGGATGGCGTCGAAGCTACGGGGGTCCGATTTACGCGGATCATCCCGGCGGAAGCGGACGGCAACGATAAGCCCCTGGTCATTCATACGGAGAGCTGGACGGCGAAGAACCTTAACCTGCCCCTCAAATCCGTCACCGAAGACCCACGCTCCGGAACCTCGACCCGGGAGGTCACCAATTTGAAGCTCGGCGATCCGGATCCGGCTCTGTTTCAGCCGCCCGCGGATTACGAGATCAAGACCGAGGTGCTCCACCCGGTTTCGTGCCCGGAGTAGTTTGGGCGGTCCACCGCTCAGACGCTAGAGGCACTTCGTGCTGTCTTTTGCCTTCGCCTTCCGCTCCCTTTGGTCGCGATCCTTCATTCTGCGAACCCACATCTCGAACGGAACGAGATGTGGGGCACCCGGTTTGGTGGCTTTCTTTCGGATTCTTGTGAGACCCACCCATGACAATGAGGCCGTCCTGGATGGGGCACCCGGGTTCGTCTCCACCACAAAGGACCCAATTTGCGACCAGCGGGAGCAGTGGCCGAAGGCGATTCGCCCTGCGCGCAGCAGTACAATCAGACCTGACATGTCTGACATCGGAAACACCCCGGAAACCGCCCCCCAGGCGGAGGAAACCAGCCGCGAAACCCGCTATAACCCTGCCGAGATCGAGCCTCGCTGGCAGGAGCGCTGGGCCGCAGATACCGAACTCTATGCCATTGAGCCCGCCGCCAGCGGCAAGCCCAAGTACTACGTGCTCGAGATGCTGCCCTACCCTTCGGGCAAGCTGCACATGGGCCACGTCCGCAACTACTCCATCGGCGACGCGCTGGCCCGCTACCAGTGGATGAACGGCTACAACGTCCTGCATCCCATGGGCTGGGACGCCTTCGGCCTGCCGGCCGAGAACGCCGCCATCAAGAACAACACCCCGCCGCGCGAGTGGACGCTCTCGAACATCGCCGCCATGAAGGAGCAGATGGCGCGCCTCGGCCTGAGCTATGACTGGCAGAACGAAGTCACCACCTGCCTGCCCGATTACTATCGCTGGAACCAGTGGTTCTTCCTGCGCATGTATGAGAAGGGCCTGGCCTATCGCAAGCAGAGCAAGGTGAACTGGTGCCCGCAGTGCGCGACGGTGCTCGCCAATGAGCAGGTCATCAACGGCTATTGCTGGCGGCACGAGGACCAGCTGGTCGAGCAGCGCGACCTCGAGCAGTGGTTCTTCCGCATCACCAACTACGCGCAGGAGCTCGTCGACGGCCTCGACCAGCTCGAAGGCTGGCCCGAGAAGGTGCGCACCATGCAGCGCAACTGGATCGGCCGCAGCGAAGGCGCGGAGGTCGAGTTCGGCATCGAGGACGCATCGAGCGCGCCCGGTGATGAACCGCGCAAAGGCACGTCCGTGCTGCCTGCGCTCGAAGGCGTGAAGCTGCTCCAGGAAAAAATCACCGTCTTCACCACGCGCATCGACACCATCTACGGCGCCACCAGCGTACAGCTCGCGCCCGAGCACCCGGTTGCGAAGCAGTTCGCCGCCGCGGACGCCGAGCTCGCCGCGTCGGTCGAGAACCTCATCGCGCAGCAGGCGCTGGCCCGCGAGGTCGGCGACATCGGCAATATCGAGAAGCACGGCGTCTTCACCGGCCACTACGCGGTGAACCCCTTCAGCGGCGAGCGCCTGCCCATCTGGGTAGCCAACTACATCCTGGCCGACTACGGCACCGGCGCCATCATGTCCGTGCCCGCGCACGACGAGCGCGATTACGAGTTCGCGCAGAAGTACGGCCTCGAAGTCCGCATCGTCATCCTGCCGCGCCGGGTGACTGATCCGAGCACCGGCAAAGAAGAGGAGCCCATGCTCCCCTACACCGCCGAGGACAGCCTGCTCATCAACTCCGGCGAGTTCAACACCCTGGGCAACGAAGAAGCGCAGCACAAGATGGCCGCCTTCGCCGACGAGCATGGATTCGGCCGCGCCAAGGTCACCTTCCGCCTCAAGGACTGGGGCGTCAGCCGCCAGCGCTACTGGGGCACGCCCATCCCGATGATCTACTGCGCGAAGGACGGGATTGTTCCTGTTCCTGACGATCAGCTCCCCGTGCTGCTGCCCGAGAACATCGCCATCACCCAGCAGAACGGCTCGCCGCTCAGCCACGTACCCGAGTTCCTGAACACCACCTGCCCGAAGTGCGGCGGCCCGGCCCGGCGCGAGACCGACACCATGGACACCTTCGTCGACTCGAGCTGGTACTTCTACCGCTACACCAGCGCGAAGGACGCGACAGCGCCCTTCGATTCGAACGCGGTCGACTACTGGTTTCCCATCGACCAGTACATCGGCGGCGTCGAGCACGCCATCCTGCACCTGATCTACTCGCGCTTCTGGACCAAAGTGATGCGCGACCTCGGCCTCATCAAAAACAGCGAGCCCGCCGAGCGACTCTTCACCCAGGGCATGGTCATCAAGGACGGCGCGAAGATGTCGAAGTCCAAGGGCAACGTCATCTCGCCCGACGAGATGATCGGCCGCTACGGCGCCGATGCCACGCGCGCCTACGCGCTCTTCGCCGCGCCTCCCGACCGCGATCTCGACTGGCAGGAGAACGGCGTAGCCGGCGTCAGCCGCTTCCTGGGCCGCGTCTATCGCCTGGTGATGCAGTATGCCGAGCGCGCCCGCGCCGCCCGCGGAGGCGACGCAACGGCCACCACGCCCGCCGCGCAGGCCATCCAGCGCAAGCTGCACCAGACCATTCGCAAGATCACCGAGGACTTCGCCGGCCGCTGGCACTTCAACACCTGCATCGCCGCCATCATGGAGCTGGTCAACGCCCTCTACGCAGCCGAACCGGCGATTGCCGCAGGCGAAGTGTCCGATGCCGTGCTTCGCGACGCGCTCGAAAAGCTGGTCCTGCTGCTCGCGCCCTTCGCCCCTTATCTCGCCTGCGAGCTCTGGGAGCAGCTGGGCGAGAGCGGAGCGATCCTGCGCGTGAGCTGGCCTAAGTACGACGAAGCGCTGGCCCGCGAAGATGAAGCCGAGATCCCCGTCCAGATCAACGGCAAGCTGCGCTCGGTGATCCGCGTAGCCGCCGGAGCCTCGCAGGAAACCCTGCGCGATGTCGCCCTGGCCGATGAAAAGGTGCAGGCCTCGCTCGCCGGACGCACGGTAGCCAAGGTCATCATCGTTCCCAATAAGATGGTGAACCTGGTCGTTAAGTAAGCAAGGGTGCAGGGTGTAGTTCCCTCACCCCTCCCGCATGGTGTCATCCCGACCGAAGCGGAGGGACCTGCAGTTCCCTCCGCAAGCGAAGATGCGGGTGCCCCACGTCTCGATGTTGAGACGTGGGCTTGCAGGACGCAACGGTGGCCCATGCAAGTCTGGTTCTGGCGTGAGTGGGGCAAGTAAAATCCGGGTGCCCCACCCATGACGCGCAGTCGGTCATGGGTGGGTCTCCGAAAACCCTTGAAGTGAGCCGTGATCGAGCGTTTCCGAACCTCTACACGTATCCCCGGTTCGCGCGAAGAACGCCAAGTTCCGCGAAGATCGCAAAGTTATTTCAGATAAGAAGCCCGGATGCCCACCTCTCGTTCTGTTTGAGATGTGGGTTTGCAGGATAAGAAAGCGAATTGGCTGAGATAATGACTCCGGGTGCCCCACGTCTCTCTTTTGAGACGTGGGATCACCGTATGTCTCCGAAAAGGCGGTTCCGCGATCCCCGTCCAGAGCGCAGTCCGAGGCACGCAATCCTTTGTTCACGTGCTCGGGGAGTGCCGCCGCCGGCCCTCTCTCCTCTTGCTCGAGCTGCTCTGGCGATGGAGTTTCGGCCTGCCGCTCACCCTGATCCTCGGCTGGGAGGCCTGGCGCATCTACCGCGTCGCATCCACGCAGATCGCCGCAGGCCTCAGCGACTTCACCCTTACTGACCCCACGCAGGCCGCGACCATCGCGGCGAACCTCTACGCCGCCGTCGCCCCGCCCATCGTCCAGTTCCTCGGCTGGTTTGCACCGCTGGCCATGGCCGCCTGGGCCGTTGCCTCGGGGATCGGACGCAATGCCGTCCTGCGCCGCTACGATCCCACCCTGCCGAATCGCTGGGAAACGCTCGCCGCGCTGCAACTGCTCCGCGCGGCCGCGCTGGCTGTCTCAGTCTGGATCTGGTTCGCCGGCATTCACTGGGCCGCATCCGCCACGCTTAACGTCCCGACAGACGGCGAGCCGAACATCGTCGGCTACTTCGCGCTGGTGGTCTGCCTCTCACTGGGAGTTTTTGTCGCCTGGGCGCTGGCCAGCTGGGTCTTTTCGATTGCGCCACTTCTGGTGTTGCTCGAGGACCGCGGCATTACCGCCGCCCTCAAGCGCAGCCTGCGCCTGGGCCCGCTCAAGGGCAAGCTGGTCGAGGTCAACTTCATCATGGGCATCGTCAAGGTGATCCTCGTGGTGCTGGCCACGGTCTTCTCCGCCACTCCTCTGCCCTTTTCCTCGGATATGACCGGCCCGGCGCTCTGGATATGGTGGGCCGCCGTCACCCTCGCCTACTGCGTCGCCGCGGATTTCTTCCAGGTGGCGCGGCTGGTGGCGTTTCTGGAGCTTTGGCGGGTGTTTACCGTTCCGGACTCCACGCCGCGGAGCTGAACGCCCCGCGACAAAGCAAAACTGCAGGCTCCCCCACTGCGCGGCCGGAATGACAGATCTTGTTCAGACAGTGGGATTCCCGATGAAAACCCTGTCATTCCGACCGGAGCGAAGCGAAGTGGAGGAACCTGCAGTGCCCTTCAAGTCGGCATATCACCTTCGTAACTGGCGAAGCGAGTATGGTTTCAGTAGAAGATGCCATATCGAGGATAGCCAGTGATGAGCCGTTGCTATTTCGTCTACCTCATCGCAAGCCGAACGCGGGTACTCTATTGCGGAGTCACAGGCAATCTTGAAAAAAGAACCTACGAACATCAGAACGGGATTTTCGAAGGTTTTAGTTCTAAATACCACTGCACCAGACTCGTCTGGTTTGAAGCCTTTGAGGACGTCCGCAATGCCATCGACCGCGAAACACAAATTAAGCGCTGGCGAAGAGAGAAAAAACTGGCATTGATTACTCGAATGAACCCTTCGTGGACCGATCTCAGTGAATCGTGGCAGAGATAGAGCACTGCGGGTTCCTCCACTGCGCTACGCTCCGATCGGAATGACAAAGTAAAAGATGAACGCTCGGGAAACGAAATTCTCGATCCCCGAGTCACTAAAAGCGATGACAAAGTAAACTGAAGAGTGGACACTTCCTCGATCGTCATCCTCGATTTCGGTTCGCAGTACACGCAGCTCATCGCGCGTCGTATCCGCGAGCAGAACGTCTTCTCCGTGGTGCTGCCCTGCACCGCCTCTATTGAAGAGATCCAGGCCTATAAGCCGCTCGGCCTGATCCTCTCCGGCGGCCCCTGCTCGGTGTATGACGCCGACGCGCCCCCGGCCGACCCCAAGGTGCTCGAGCTCGGCCTGCCGACGCTTGGCATCTGCTACGGCCTGCAATACATCACCCACCACCTTGGCGGCAAAGTCGTCAAGTCGGACAAGCACGAGTATGGCCACGCCGAAGTCTCGGTCGTCGACCAGGAGCTGCCGCTCTTTGCCGACATGACCGCCGATCTCACCGTCTGGATGTCGCACGGAGACAGCGCCATCGAGCTGCCCCCGGGCTTCCATCTTACGGCGAAGACGGATAACGCCGTCGCCGGCATCGCGAACCCCGAGCGCCGCATCTGGGCCGTGCAGTTCCACCCCGAGGTGCACCACACCAGGCAGGGCGCCACGCTGCTGCGCAACTTCGTCTTCAACCTCTGCCACGCCAAAGCCGATTGGACCCCGAAGCACTTCATCGAGACCACCGTCGCCGCCATCCGCGAGAAGGTCGGCAACGGCCGCGCCATCTGCGCACTCTCGGGCGGTGTCGATTCGTCGGTGGCAGCCGTGCTCGTGCACAAGGCCATCGGCGACCGCCTCACTTGCGTCTTCGTAGACAACGGCGTGCTGCGCAAGAACGAGTTCTTCAAGGTGCAAGAGAACCTGCGCTCGAAGCTCGGCCTCAACCTCGTTGCCGTCGACGCCAGCGGCCGCTTCCTCTCGAAGCTAGCCGGCGTCACCGATCCCGAGACCAAGCGCAAGACCATCGGCCGCGAGTTCATCGAAGTATTCGACGACGAAGCCTCGCGCATCTTCAAGGAAGGTACCGATGAAGTGGCCTGGCTCGTCCAGGGCACGCTCTATCCCGATGTGATCGAGTCGTCATCGGTTAAAGGCCCGTCGCAGACCATCAAGAGCCATCACAACGTGGGTGGCCTGCCCGAGGACATGAAGCTCAAGCTCATCGAGCCGCTGCGCGATCTCTTCAAGGACGAAGTCCGCCGCATCGGCCGCGACCTCGGCATGCCCAGCGACATCCTCGAGCGCCAGCCCTTCCCCGGCCCCGGCCTTGCCGTCCGCATCCTCGGCGAAGTCACACCCGAGCGCGTGGCGCTGCTGCAGGAAGCCGACGACATCGTCGTTACCGAGATCAAGAAGGCGGGCCTCTATCAGCAGATCTGGCAATCGTTCGCCGTGCTGCTGCCGGTCAAGAGCGTGGGCGTGATGGGCGACCAGCGCACCTACGCCTACACCTGCGCCATCCGCGCCGTGCACTCGGAAGACGGCATGACCGCGGACTGGGTGCCGCTGCCGTACGAGGTGCTCAAAACCATCTCCAGCCGCATCGTGAACGAAATCTCCGGCATCAACCGCGTGGTCTACGACATCACCTCGAAGCCACCCGGCACCATCGAATGGGAGTGACTTGCCGTCACGAGCGTTGGGCCTTCGGCCTCTGCTCCCGCTGGTCGCAAGCCGGCATCCTCGCTGCATAAGAAAGGCGCGCTTCGGCGCGCCTTTCCATTTCCGATTGTCATCCCGACCGAAGCGAACGACGTGAGAGCAGTGGAGGAACCTGCAATTCTGCGATCTCCACAGAACAAGAGTAAGGATCCAAGCCAACACAGCTCGAGTGAATCACCACCTCATCGAATCTCTGCACCTGATCAATACAAGAGATACTGCTTCCACTCTTCTCCTTCAGCTACTTTCTTCAGAACAGCGTTCCGCTCACGCAAGAACCGCGCAAGATAAGGCCGCAGAAAGATCTCGGCCATACTGCCCGCAATCGCAAAAGGGACTTCGAACCGGAGGACGTCCGTCATCATGGTGGCGCCCAAATTTTCCTGCTGGAAATAATGGTCGTGCTGGAAAGAGCGAAACGCTCCGCGCAGCATCGTGTCCTGAAAGTAGTCAGGACGCTCATACTGCGTAATCTTGCTGGTCAACTCCTGCCAGACTCCGAAATGCCGGGCACGCCACGTCACCTGCTCTCCAAGGTTAATTAGCCCTGAAGTAATTCCAGCAACCGCCGCTTCTCCAGAGCCTTCCGCACTGCGCACATGCACGTCGATGCTCCTGGAAAGGTCAAAACACCGCTCAACCGGTGCATGAATTAGCGTGCTCTGCTCTATCGTGACCATACACAAGCAAAGGATACGCCGCTTCTCGCAAGATCCTTTGTTATCCTTCCTCAAACCCGCATCACCCACGAAATCCCGATCATGAAGGATGCTTGAGATGTCCCGCTTAAGATCGCTTCTCCCTTTGTGTCTCTCTTTCGCCTGTACCGGCGCGCTTTTCGGCCAGACCAACATCGCCTCCGAGCTCAAACCCGACCTGAGCCAGCCCATCGACCAGGGCTACACGGCGAAGATCAAGCAGTACACGACCGATCCCTCCTTCAACTCGCCGCTGACGAGCTATCTACCCGCATCAAAGACCGTCCCCACGCCAGACAAGGTGCTCGGCGACGTATCCGGCGCGCCCAACATGCTGCCTTACGCCGAGGATGTCTACAAGTACTTCCGCCTGCTCGAGAAGAGCACGCCGCGCGTGAAGGTCTTCAGCATCGGCCACACCGAAGAAGGCCGCGAGATGATCGCCGCCGCCATCGGCGACGAATCGCTGATCACAAAGATGCAGGAGAACGATGCGCGGCTTGCCAAGCTTGCCGACCCGCGTACCATCGGCATGGATGACGCCAAGGCTGCTGAACTTGTGAAGCAATCCTTTCCCATCTACTACATCACCGGCACCATCCACTCGCCCGAGACCGGCGCGCCCACCGCACTGATGGAGCTGGCCTACCGCCTCGCCGTCGACAACTCACCCTATATTCAGTACATCCGCACGCACATGATCGTGCTCATCACCCCGGTCGTCGAAGTCGATGGGCGCGACCGCATGGTCGATATCTACAAGTGGCACGTCGCACACCCGAACGAGCAATGGCCCCACCTCGTTTACTGGGGCCACTACGTCGCGCATGACAACAATCGCGATGCCATGGGCATGACGCTCGACCTCACCCGCAACGTCGAGAACACTTACATCAACTTTCACGCGCAGGTGCTGCACGATCTGCATGAGTCCGTGCCCTTCCTCTATGACAACACTGTCGGCGACGGCCCCTACAACGCATGGATCGATCCGCTGCTCAACGGCGAGTGGCAGATGCTGGGCTGGAACAACATCCAGTCGATGACCGCCTTCAAGATGCCCGGCGTCTTCACCCACGGCGACTTCGACACCTGGTCACCCGGCTACCTGATGTTCATCGCCGCGATGCACAATGGCATCAGCCGCCTGTATGAAACCTTCGGCAACGGCGGCGCGGACACCGAGAAGCGCATCCTTTCTCCCGACGAATACGCACGCACCTGGTACAAGCCCAACCCGCCACTGCCGCAGGTGGTGTGGTCGCAGCGCGATAACAACAACTACGAGCAGACCGCGCTGCTCTCGACCATCTCCTTCTTTGCGCAGAATGGCCAGCAGTTCCTCTCGAACTACTACACCAAGAGCAAGCGCTCCATCGAGAAGCCCGAGAATGCAGGCCCCGCGGCCTACGTGATCGACGAGCCCATGTCCAGCCGCGAAGCGCAGATGCTGCGCACCCTCGCACTGCAGCATGTCGAGATCAGCAGGCTCGATGCCTCGACGACGGTGAATGTGCCTGCGCCTGCTAAGCCCGAGTCGAAGGATGGCAAGGACGACAAGGACAGCAAGCCCAAGACCGAGACCTTCGCCGCCGGCCGCTATGTCATCCGCATGGATCAGCCCTACTCGCGTATCGCCGACGCGCTGCTCGACCGCCAGTATTGGGCTCCGGACGATCCGCAGAAGACGCCCTACGATGACACCGGCTGGAGCTTCCCCGATCTCTTCCACGTGAAGGTCGCGCGCGTCACCGATCCCGCCATCCTGAAGGTGAATCTTTCACCTGTGAAGGATCTTGAAGCCGAGATCGACACCACCTCTGGCTCGGGCAGCATCTATGCCGTGAACAACAACTCCGAAGTCACGCTCCTCGGCCTGCGCTACACCTTCAAGGACGCGACCATCTCCGTGGCCGATGCGGCCTTCGATGCGGGCGGCCATCACTTCGCTGCCGGCTCGCTGCTGATCGAGAACGCCGACGGCGCGAAGGTGAAGGATGCCGTGCACGAGGCGGGCCTCGAAGCTGTCGGCCTCAGCGCCATGCCCGAAGTCGCGCATCACAACGCGCCCGCGCCGCGCATCGCATTCATGCATACGTGGATCGCGACGCAGACGGAAGGCTGGTGGCGCGAGGCCTTCGATCGCGCGCACGTACCCTTCGACTACATCAGCACGCAGACCGTAGCAAAAGAAGAGGACCTGCGCGCGAAGTATGACGTGATCGTCTTCGCGCCCGTGGGCCGCTCCTCCACGCAGTCCATCATCAACGGCATGCCCATGTATGGGAACCCCATCCCGTGGGAGAAGACCGAGCTCACTCCTAACCTCGGCCGCATCGACTCGACGCCCGACATGCGTCCGGGCCTCACCTGGGCCGGCGTGCAGCACCTGCAGGACTTCATCAGCAAGGGCGGTCTGCTCATCACCTCCGAAGACACGGCGCAGTTCGCCATCGAGATGGGCTTCGCGCCCGGTGTCAGCGTCTCGCGTGGTGGCAACGTGCGCGTCGTCGGCACCATCCTCAACGCGGCCTTCGTCGATAAGAACGGCCCCATCACCAACGGCTATGACACTGCGGCCGATCTCGGCGTCTACAGCGCCGACGGTCTTGCCTTCCAGATCTCGAACACCATCGGCGGAGGCGGACGCCGCCATCTCGGCTCGGGTGTAGAGCGGCCCACCGGCCGCGGCGGACCCGATGAGCAGGACTCACCCGAGGACCGCGCCTTCGTTGCGCCCGAGACCACACCGCACGTGAAGCCGTGGGAGGCCATGCCGCTCAACGAGGATCAGGCCCGCGACAACATCAACCTCATTCCCGAAGCCTACCGCCCGCAGGTCATCCTGCGCTTCGGCTCAGGAAAGGGCTTCCTGCTTGATGGCCTGCTCGACAACGGCAACTCGATTGAAGAGAAGCCTATCGTCGTCGATGCCCATCTGGGCGAAGGCAACGTGCTGCTCTTTGCCAATAACCCTGTCTATCGCGGCGAAACGCTGGGGACGTATGCCCTGGTCTTCAACGCGATCCAGAACTTCGACCGGCTAGGCAAGGCGGCGAAGTAAGTACTTCACACGTAAAGCAAATGGCCGGGTGCCCCACATCTCGATTCTGAGATGTGGGGGAGCACGAACTCCAAGAACTCATCCCATGTCTCAAATGCGAGACATGGGGCACCCGGGATTCTCGCAGTGAAAACGAACATGGGTGCCCCACCCAAGCTCCGCTTGGGTGGGAAGGCACGAACCCTCACCGCCGCGCCAGCTCCCCATCCACCGCAGCCTCAACCCCTCGCCAAAATGCAACGCGCGCCGCGCTATGATCCGCGCCCGTAGCCTGCGCCCAATCGCCCACGGTCACGATCACCAACTTCCGCCTCGGGTCGATGAGCATCGACTGCCCGAAGATGCCGAGCGCCGCGAACGATCCGTCATACGCGCCCGCTGCATTCTTCTGCGGCCACCAGCCGTAGCCATAGGCGGCCTTGCCTGCCTCGACCTGCGCGCGTGTCGCCTCCGTCATCCAGTCAGGATCGAGCGCGCCCTTGCCCCCGTCGAGAAACCACAGCCCCAGCCGTCCCCAATCGCGCAGCGAGGCAGACAGGCCCGAGCCTCCGAACTCCTCGCCCTCCGCATCCTTCGCGGTCGCAATCCACGTCGCATCCTGCTCCATGCCCGCATGCTGCCAGATGGCCGAAGACAATTGCTCGGCAAGCGACTCGCCCGTAGCGCGCCGCAGCAACACACCCAGCAGATCAGTCTCGCCAGTGTTGTAGTTCCATACCGAACCGGGCATAGCTGCCCGCTGCAAGGTGCGCATATAAGCGACGGTACTGTTCTCGCCCGGCTGTGGCTGCTGTTGATAGAGCCGCACGTTGTCCGCATCGGCGGTGGTGTAATCCTCATGCCAACGGACGCCGGTGGTCATGGTCATCACCTGCCGCACGGTCACGCCGTCATAGGCGCTGCCGCGCAACTCGGGCAGATAGCGCGTCACCGGATCGCTTAACGAGTGAATCTTTCCGGCGTGCAGCGCCGCGCCCACCAGCGTGTCAGTCACCGATTTCGTCATCGAGAAGCCGGTCCAACGCGTGGCCGCATCGGCCCCCAGCGCATAGCGCTCCAGGCGGATGCGCCCGTCTTCGATTACGAGTACACCTGCTACATGCTCGCCCACCATATAGCGATCGAGCGCTCCAGCGGGGAGTTTCAGTTCAGCACCCCGTAGCAGGGACCGCACCGCCGTGCCGCGATGTACGATGTGCACCGGGAAGACTTCATTCATGTGCCCGAAGCGATGGTCGCGCTCGGCCTGCATCCAAGTCAGGTCGGCAGCAAGCTTCTGGCCCACGGACGCGAGTGCTGTCTGCCCCGCCGCACTTATCGATATGCAGAGCAGGCAGGCTATCACTACAAAAAATAACCGTACCTCGCAACCAACGGGAGTGGGAACCAAAGGCGTACCGCCCTGCGCGCAGCAGCCCCACGTCTCGCAGTTGAGACGTGGGATCTCTTCCTTGATGGAGCGATGCTTCCGATATACATCCACTCCAACAGGCTACCTGAGCGCATCGCCTCCCATCTCTCAGAAGCGAGACATGGGGCACCCGGACCGCGCAGCAGTCATGCGCCGATCACGATCTTGCCGTCCGCCGTCTTCGAAAACGAGTGCAGCACGCGCCCCTGCGGATCGATATGCCGGAAGATCATCGTCTCGCGCGTCACGGCAAGATGGCTAAAGCCGTACACCTTCTGCGCGAACGGCCCGCGTGCCGACTGCTCGATCTTCAGGTTGTAGAGGTCCGCGCCGCCGCCGCCCGAAAGGAAATGGCTCGTCGGATGCCCTTCGAACTCCAGGTGCTGCAGGTCGTGGTCGTGCCCGGCCAGATAGATCGGCACCTTGTACTTCTCGAACAGCGGCGCCCAGTCGCGTGTCAGCACCGGATGGTCGCCATGCGGCCCGTCGGAGTAGACCGGGTGGTGCCCCATCACGATCAGGTGCGGCGTCGCGCGCGGCTTCTTCAACTCACCCTCGAACCACTCCAGCTGCTGCTCGTGCTCGGCCTGCGTCAAGGTAAAGTTCGGCGCCTTCGCCTGCCCATCAGGATGCGGCACATTGCTGTCGAGCGCAATGAAGGTCACGAGCGGCTGCTTCTCCGGGAAGATGAAGCTGTACCACCGCGACGGCATGGTGAAGCGCGAGCGGCCGCTCGCCGCATAGGCCAGCTCGGCCTCGACCTTGTTCACGTCCTTTGGCATCACCTGGTAATCGTGGTTGCCGAGGATGGCATAGGCCTTGCCAGGAAAAGCGCTCGCCGGATACAGGTCCTCGAACTGCGTCTTCCACCGCGGCGAGTCGACCCCGCCCGGCAGGTCGCCGTACCAGTTGTCGCCCAGGAAGAGCAGCGCCTCGGGACGCAGCTGGTTCTTTGCCGCGTACGCCCGCATCGCATCGGCTACCGCGGTCTGCCCCTTGTGGTCGTCGAGATAACCCCAATCGCCGATCATCAAAAGGTCGGCCATACCACGCGCGCCGCTCCCAGGCAGCACCTGCGCGAGCGACTCGAACGAGCCCAGCGAGGCCAGCGCGCTGAAGGCAAAACTCTGGCGGAGAAAACGGCGGCGGGAAGGCGAAGCAGCGGAATCCATATCCGAGTGTTCTACCACCCTGTCGATGAAAGTTTCACCAACAGGTCATGCGCTCCTTCCCCACACTCATCTCAGCTCGCGACCAAAGGGAGCGGAGGCCGAAGGCAAAAGGCCTGGACGGCGAGTCCCGATCACCGAGAACATCCTCCCCGTATGGCCGTTCTCCTTGCGGTAGGAAAAATACCGGTCTACCTGGCAGCTCGTGCACTCGCCCGCCACCCAGATGGCTTCCGGACGCAATCCTGCCGCGAGCAGCTGACGCCGGTTCGCTTCCCATAAGTCGAGATGCAGCGCCCCGTCTTCCTTGGCCGTAAACAGATCCGGGGCATAGTCAAAGCGTTCGCCGAAACGCTCGCGCACCTCATCACCCACCGTGTAGCAGCACGGTCCAATTCCCGGCCCGATGGCCGCCACCAGGTCCTCCGGACGGCTGCCGTATTCTTCGCGTATCTGCGCCACGCCCTGCTCCACAATCGCCGCCACGGTTCCGCGCCAGCCTGCATGGAAGCCGGCCACCACGCGCAGGCGCGTATCAGCCACCAGCACCGGGATGCAGTCCGCCGTCTGCACCGCCAACAGCACGCCTGGCTCAGACGTCATCATGCCATCGGCCTCGACCAGGGCTCGCGGCGGCGCATCGCATGCGCTCACCCGCACCGTCCTCGCCGAATGCACCTGCTTCAGCGTGGCAAAGGGAGTTGCCTCATCGCCGCTCACCGCCATCGCCAGCCGCCGCCGGTTCTCGGCCACATGCGCTTTCTCGTCGGACGCCGTCCAGCCCAGATTGCAATCGCCTTCCCGGCCATACACGGACGACACCCCGCCCAGCCGGGTACTGAAGCCATGCATCAGCCATGGCAGCGAAGCCAGCAGCGGCGAAGTGACAGCCGGCACAGCCAACACCGGGCCACGCAACGAAGAAGAAGTCGCAGTCATGGGTGGATTATAGGAGGGGAGCTGGTGGGCCCGCTTTCCAGCGGGCCCGCTCAAGAGGCGCGAGGGAGGAGAGAAGGTAGGATCGAGAGGAAGAGACGTAAATCGCGGGAAGGTACAACAACGAAATCGGAAGGAGTGACTTGCCTGAGGTTGCCTCTTATTTCTTACCCATATCGGAAGCAATCAGCCTGCCAAAAGATGCCTCGCCTCGAAACATTTTTTGCGTCTCCAGCGTGCAAGTTTCCCTGATGGTTGTCCGCACCTTTCCCCGCAGCGCCTGGCCGGAAGGGCCACAGCGGCCAGGCACATTACTTTAGGCATGTAGAACGTGGGCGCAGCCCCTCCGCAAGTACAGCCCAATTCCCGGCGGTTGCCCACGAAGCGTCAGATGAGGTAATTTTCACCAGAGTTTCGGCAATCTCGGCCTGGAACCGCCTCTTCGGCGCTCTATTTCAGGCTGTAGAGCACCGAGGCATGCGGCCCGAGTTCAACATGGAAGGACTTCTGCGCCCCAATCTCTTTTTTTTCCCATAGATCGCGCAGCCGCCAGGACTTCTCCGCCAGCCCCAGGTCTTTCCATGAGTACGCAAGCTCCACCGGCGACGCCGAGAGGTTCACTGCCGCCAGCGCCTTCCGCCCGCCGGGCAGCTCCGCCAGCCACACCGCACGCTCCTTCGTCGCCACCACGGGATGGTTTCCCGTCGAGTGCTGGTCGACGGCAATCGCCTCGTCATCCGTCAGCAGCGCTTCGAGCGACGGGTCAATTTTCGTCAGATTCGCGCCCAGCACCAGCGGAGACCGCGCAATCGACCACAATGTCAGCAAAGTACGCGTTTCATCCGGGGTAAACCGCGACGCACGCGCTTCGCCCCAGCCCGGCCGTGGTCCCAGGTAGCCAATCGGCAGCATGTCCGCATCCGGCCAGTGCCCGCGCTCGATATGAGGCGCCCAGTCCGCCAGGAGCCCCGCCTGCGCCGAGAGCGACTGCGGAAAATCACCCGGCTTCTCATCCGCCTTCGACCACACATCCCACACGTCGTTCGAGATGCGCCACATCTGCGCATACTGCCGCACATCGTCAGCCTCGGAGAGCGGCGTCGGCCCCGGCGACAGGCTCAGCACGATCGGGCGCCCGGTCTTCTTCAGCGCTGCCGCCATGCGATGAATCTCCGCCGCATGGTAGGGCTTCGAGATGCAGTCCACCTTCAGAAAATCCACGCCCCACGAGGCATAGAGCTTCGCAATCGAGTCGTAGTACGCCTGCGCGGCCTCGTTGTCCTTGAGGCCGTAGTTATCCCCATTCCACTCACACTTATCCGCGGTATTCGCCGCATCAGCCGCATGGAAGGTCGAGTCCGCAATCGGCAGATTGCGGTCCACGGCCTGCCGCGGAATCCCGCGGATGATGTGAATACCGAACTTCAGCCCCAGCGAATGCGCATAGTCGGCCAGCATCTTCAGACCATCGCCCGGCTGTGCCGAAGGAAACCGTCCCGCTGCCGGCAGATAGCGTCCATCCGGCGAGACGTTGAAGCCCTGCGCCGCGCCCTCCGCGCCCGGATGATCGAGATACCACCCCTCGTCCACCACCACGTACTGCCAGCCATGCAGCTGCAGGTGCGCATGCAGCCAGTCCACGTTCGCCTTGAACTCATCGGCCGTCACCGTGAGCCCATACGAATCCCAGCTGTTCCAACCCATCGGCGGAGTCGCCGCCAGCAACTGCTGCGCGCGCAGCGGAAGAGAGAGGGACACAAGACTCAGCAGCAGACCAGCCAGCACCCAGCAAGAACGCGAAGTAAAGGTTTTCACAGTGCGGCCAGTGTAAACGACAACCTCCATGGCTGTGCAGCGGCTCATCCGCAAAACCCCGGGCGTCTCATGTCTCGATTCTGAGACATGGGAGAGCACAAACCCCGACGGTCCCCCCCCAAGCCGGTGTTGCTCGGGGGCATAGAAAATTCACCACAGAGAGCACAGAGAGGTCCATGCCGCTACAGGCTTCCCTTCCGCGCCAAGACGCAAAGAAGAGCCGCAAAGGTCTGCCTAAGAGAAATAGCATGCTTGGCGTCTCTTTGCGGGCTCTGCGCGAACGTTCTCCCCCCGGTCAGTCAAACTTCGCCGGCTCGCGACCAGAGGGAGCGGGGAGCGAAGGCCCCGGACGGCCATTTCTCGCTCCGGGGACAGCCGCGGATGTCCCATACTCCCGCGGCGATGCCCCCAGTATCCGCTTGAAGAGCGCGGTAAATGCGGCCGGATTCTCATATCCCAGCTCCAGTGCCGTATGCGTGACCGAGGCCCCAGCGGCCAGCATCGGCAGCGCCGCCAGGATGCAGGCCTGCTGCCGCCACGCCACGAAACTCAGTCCCGTCTCGCGGCGGAACAGGCGCGTGAAAGTGCGGCGGCTCAGATAGAGCGAGCGCGCCCAGTCGTCGATGCTGTACGTCGCCGCAGGCCGCAGCAGAAACCGACGGCAGAGCCGCGCAAGAGCCTTGTCCGCAGGCAAAGGCAGCGCCAGCGGCAGTGCCGGAAGCCTCTGCACCTCGTACTGAATCAGGCGCATGAGCGCTCCGGATCGCCCCTCGCGGTCATAGCGCACCGGCAGTGCCACGGCTTCCGTCATCAGGCTGCGCATCAGAGAAGAGATGCCCACCACCTGGCACTGCTCCGGCATGCCGGCAAGCACGCTGACATCGAAGTAGAGGCTCTGCATCTCCACCACGCCCTGCATGCGCAGCTCATGCCGCACGCCCGCCGGAATCCATAGCCCGCGCCGGGCCGGCACCGCCCACGCGCCCTGCGAAGTCGAGGCCAGGACCACGCCCGACAGCGGGCAAAACAGCTGGCCGCGCGAATGGCGATGCAGGCGCACATGATGCGATGCCGGATACATGCCGCCCAGAGCAAGCACCGGGCGCGAGGTATCGGCAAAGTGTTTCTCGATCTTTGCGCTGAGTCGATAACCCATTTGCATAAAATTTATGGCCCAATGAAGTAACTATTTGTCCCACCCAAGGTGGTGGGCCGATTTCCGGAAATTGTATCGTTCGAGATAGAGCCGTCAAGACAGAAGCGTGCAAACCAAGCCATGAGCGAAGCCTTACAGCAGACCGATCAGCCGACGAAAGAAAACTCCGCAAGCTACAGTGTCCTGGGAACAGCGGGCCTGTGCCACATGCTGAACGACACGCTGCAGTCGCTCTTTGTCGCCTCGTATCCCATCTTCAAAGGGAACTTTCATCTCTCGTTCAGCCAGATCGGCGCGCTCACCCTGGTCTTCCAGATCACGGCCTCGCTGCTGCAGCCGCTGGTCGGACTCTATACCGATCGCAAACCGAAGCCGTATTCGCTGCCCTTCGGCATGGCCATCTCCATGAGCGGACTGCTGGTGCTGGCCTTCGCACAGCATTACTCCATGCTGCTGCTCGGCGGTGCGCTGCTCGGCGTCGGCTCGTCGATCTTCCATCCCGAGTCCTCGCGCCTGGCGCGGCTGGCCTCGGGCGGCGCGCACGGCATGGCACAGTCCATCTTCCAGGTCGGAGGCAACCTTGGATCATCCATCGGCCCGCTGCTGATCGCCTTCTTTGTCCTTCCCCGCGGACAGCACAGCCTGGCCTGGTTTTCGCTCGCCGCGCTCTTCGGCATCACGCTGCTCACCGGCCTCGGCCACTGGTACAAACAGCATGGTCACGCCATCCAGAAGAAGCATGCCAAGAAGAGCACGTTGCAATTGAGCCGGAAGCAGGTCGGCGGCGCGCTCACCGTACTCATCCTGCTCACGCTGTCGAAGTATTTCTATCTCGCCAGCATCACCAGCTACTACGTCTTCTACCTGATGCAGCACTTCCACACCGCGCAGCGCAATGCGCAGCTCTACCTCTTCTTCTTCCTCGCCGCAGTAGCCGCAGGCACCATCATCGGCGGCCCGGTCGGCGACCGCATCGGACGCCGGAAAGTCATCTGGGTTTCGATCCTCGGCGTGCTGCCGCTCACTCTGCTGCTGCCCTACGCCTCACTGCCTGTAACCATCGCTCTCAGCATTCTGATCGGGCTCATCCTCGCCTCGGCCTTCTCTGCGATCCTCGTATACGCACAGGAGTTGTTGCCCGGGCGCGTGGGCATGGTCTCAGGACTGTTCTTCGGACTCGCCTTCGGACTCGGCGGCCTTGGCGCAGCCATACTTGGCACGCTCGCGGACCACACCAGCATCGACTTTGTCTATAAGGTCTGCTCGTTCCTGCCCGCGCTCGGCCTGCTCACCGGCTTCCTGCCCGACACCCGCAGCTTCGACACCGACAGCCAAGCTGGATCGAATACACCGGTCGAGACCATTCCACGGCTCGGCTCCGACGAGCAGCCGGCCTGATCCTATGCAGAACATTCTGCAGCAGGAGGCACAAACCCCGGGTGCCCCATGTCTCGATTTTGAGACGTGGGTTCGCAGAACCATCGGATCGCGACCAGAGGGAGCAGCACGCGAAGCAGAAGCCCGGACGGCCAGTCCCGCGTAGCAGGACTACGCCGTCTGCTTCGCCGCGCGCGCCCGGTTGGCCATGATCTTCCCCAGGTTCTTTTCGATAAACTCCGTCAGAACGAGCATCCGCTCCGCCATCTCGCGGCCCAGCGGCGTCAGGCTGTATTCCACGCGCGGCGGCTTGGTGGCATGCACGGTGCGCAACACGAATCCATCCTGTTCGAGCGCCCGCAGCGTCTGCGCCAGCATCTTCTCGCTCACTCCGCCGATCCGGTAGGCCAGCTCGCTGAAGCGATAGCTGCTCTCCAGCAGCAGCACCAGCACCAGCGATCCCCATCGCGAGGTCACATCGTCCAGAATGATCCGTGTCGGACAATCCGAGGCAAAGAGATTTCCCTTCGGGACGCGCACCGTCTTCGTACTCTTCGGCCAGGCCATGCATCCAGCATACTCCATGGCGCTTACTTTTAGGTACGTACTTACGAAAAGTAAGCTTGTAGCGCTAGTCTGGATGACGTAGAACACCTCACCCGAAGGAGAAGTATCATGATCGTCGTCACCGGAGCCACCGGCCAACTTGGAAAACTCGTCATCGAAGCACTGCTCGGCAAAGTTCCGGTCGGCCAGATTGTTGCCGCTGTCCGCAATCCCGCAAAGGCCGCCGACCTCGCCGCGAAGGGCGTGCAGGTCCGCGAGGCCGACTACGCGCGTCCCGAAACTCTCGCCACAGCCTTCGCCGGCGCGACCAGAGTCCTGCTCATCTCAGGCAGCGAGATCGGTCAGCGCATTCCGCAGCACAAGGCTGTGATCGATGCCGCCAAAGCCGCAGGCGCAGGATTGCTCGCCTACACCAGCATCCTCCACGCCGACACATCCCCACTGCTGCTGGCAGCCGAGCACCTCGCCACCGAGCAGTATCTTGTGGCCAGCGGCCTGCCCTACGCGCTGCTGCGCAATGGCTGGTACACCGAGAACTACACCGTCGGCCTCCAGAACACGCTGCAGCATGGCGTCATCTTCGGCGCTTCCGGAGAAGGCCGTATCGCCACGGCCGCGCGTGCCGACTACGCCGTCGCGGCAGCGGCCGTGCTCACCGGCAGCGGCCATGAAAACCAGACCTACGAACTCGCAGGCGATTCGGCCTTCACCCTCACCGGGTTCGCGGCCGAACTCAGCCGCCAGAGCGGCCAGTCCATCCGCTACCAGAACCTCACCGAAGCCGAATTTGAGAAGATCCTTACCGGCTTCCTACCGCCACCCATCGCGCATCTTCTCGCCGACTCAAGTGCACGCGCTGCAGGCAATGCCCTCGATGACAGCTCGCATACGCTGAGCCGGATCATCGGCCATCCCACCACGCCGATCTCCGAGACCCTCGCCGCTGCGCTGGCCGCAATACGCTAGAGCAGCACAGGACAATACCCCGGGTGCCCCACGTCTCGCTCTTGAGACGTGGGTTCGCAGCCATCTTCCGTCGAGGTACCCACATGGCAAAAGCGGCATGCATGGCGCCCTGCCGCTTCCATCTTGATCGCCTTCGTCAGGGCTGCTTGCGCGGCGACACAAAGGTGCCGCGTCCCTTGTCGCGCGTCACGTGGCCTTCGAGGCGTAATTCATAGAATGCCTGCCGCACCGTCGCGCGGCTCACGTCGAGGCTTCGCGAAAAATCCACCTCGGACGGAATGCCGTCACCCTCCGCAAACTGCCCAGCCTCAATCTTGTACAGCAGCCAGTTCTTGATCTGCTGATAGAGCGGCATAAAGCTGTCGCGATTCAACCGGCAGTCAATTAAGTCCGGCATCGATTCCCCTTTCCCCGGCAGCACTGCTGCTTCTCTCTCACGCATGCTCATTCGCTGCGCACCGCCAGCAACGGATCGACCAGAGCAGCCCGCTTCGCCGGAAGCGCCGAAGCAAGAAAAGCAACCGACAGCATCCCCAGAGCGGAAAGCCCCAGCACCAGCGGATCGAATGGGCTCACACCAAACAGAAACGAGCGCAGCAGTTGCGATGCAGCCGCTGCACCCAATACACCCAGTGCGCACCCCGCCAGGGCCACCTTGAGGCCGGAAGTCAATACCAGCCGCAGGATGCGCGTACGCCTGCAGCCTAGAGCCACGCGAATGGCCAGCTCCTGCCGTCTGGCCGCCACGGAAAAGGCAATCACGCTATAAATCCCCAGCACGCTCAACAACAGCGCCGCAAGCGCGAAGCTCGTGATCAGCGTGGTATTGAACCGTCGCGGCGCTTCGCTCTCTGCCACCACATCCTGCAGCGCCTGCATCTGGTAAAGCGGCAACTGGGGATCGATGCGCTGCACCACGCTGCGCAGCGCATCCTCCATCTGCCGCGGCGGTACCGCGGAGCGCACCACGATCCACCCATCGTCGGCATCCAGCTCTCCAGCCGAGGCCAGCGCACCTTCTGACGCCACCAGCTGTGTTGCCGGCTGATAGAACTGTTCCATCGTCTTATCGTCGGCAGCTCCCAGCTTCACATCGTCCACCTCACCCACCACCGTCATCCACGGCGAAACCGTCTCCGGCATCCCGCGCCGTATCCGCTTGCCGACCGGATCCTGTCCCGGCCAGTAGTGCTCAGCGAATTTGTGATTCACGATAGCCACCAGCGGCGCGCCGGCCTTGTCCGCATCGGTAAACGCGCGGCCGCGCAACATGCGAATCCCCAGCGCAGCGAACGGATCGCCCAGCACCATCGAGGGCGCCACCATGTGCAGCCCCTCCGACTTCGCCGAAACATAGCCATCCGGAATCACCGAGACCCCTATCGAGTTCCCAGCAGACGGCAGCATGGAGCTGATTCCCACGGCCTTTACCGCCGGCAGCGCACGCAACTGCTCGAGAAGCTGATCGTTGAAGCGATCGATTCCATCCTGGGTGGCGTAATGCATCAGCGGCAGCACATACAACGCCGCCAGCGTGTGATCCGGCTGAAAGCCCGGATCTACCTCGCGCATCTTCTCGAAGCTGCGCAGCAGCAGCCCCGACGCGGTGAGCAGCACCATCGCCACCGCGATCTCACCCACTACGAGGATGGTCCGCAGACGCGTATGGCCTCCCCCCGCCGTGCCCGTGCGTCCGCCCTGCTTCAGCGTCTCGTTCACGCTGGTGCGGATAGCCGCGAACGCAGGAGCAAGGCCGCAGACAAACCCTGTGAGCACCGCGACCGCCAGAGCAAAGATGGCCACCTGCCAGTCAAGGCCAATCTCCTGCAGACGCGGCAATGTTTCCGGCAGCAGACTCACCCCCACGCGCAGCGCCATCCATGCCAGCATCAGGCCAAGAACTCCGCCGGCCAGGCTCAACAGCATGCTCTCCACCACGGCCTGCCGCAATAGCGCGCCGGCACGCGCGCCCAACGCCATGCGCACGGCGATTTCGCGCCTGCGGCCGATCGAACGAACCAGCAGCAGTCCCGCCAGGTTCGCGCAGGCAATCAGCTGCACCACCACCACGGCAAAGAACAATGTGCGCAGCAATGGCCGCGCGCCGTTCACCGTGTCCTCGCGCAGCGGCTTCACCACAGCTCGAATTCTTAAGCTGCTCATGAACGCCGGATAATCCCGCATCGTCGCCTGCGCCACGCGCTCTGCATCCTGCTGCGCCTGCTCCGGCGTTACACCCGGCGCCAGCCGTCCCACCATGCGCATGCGCCAGGAGGCAGCAGATCCCGCGGCAAACTCCCACGGCTCAGGACTCATCGGCACCCATAACTGGCTCTGATCCAGGCGTCCCTGGATCAAAGGAAATGCGAAGTCGCGCGGCATCACACCGATCACCGTGTATGGCTTGCGGGCGAGAAGAATTTTCTTTCCCAGCACGCCCGCATCCCCGTGAAAGCGCGTCTGCCACAGGCCATAGCTCAACACCGCGAGTGGCGCGTTCTGATCGTCCTCGGCCTGCGTAAACACGCGTCCCAGAAGCGGCTGCGTGCCCAGCGCGGCAAAGGTCTCTCCGCTCATGCGCGCCGCATCGATTGCCAGCGGTTCACCATTGCCGGAGAGTTCGTACGCTACTTCCTGATATCCGCCCAGGTGCGTGAAACTGTGCGAGTCGCGCATGTAGTTGCGGACATCTGTCGCCGTCACCCGTGGCTGACTGCAGAAGGCGCAGTTGGATCCCTCCAGCACATCGCCCAGCATCATCAGCCGGCCGGGCTCAGGAAAAGGCAGCGGCCGCAACAGCACGCCTTCCACGATCGAGAAGATCGTCGTCGTCGCGCCGATGCCAAGCGCCAGCATCAGCACAGCCATCAGCGCAAAGCCCGGCGACTGCCGCAATTGCCGCCAGGCATAGCGCAGATCCATCGTCAGCCGCGCCATGCCCTGGAACGCACGCTCCTCGCGATGCATCTGCTTCACCTGATCGACCCCTCCATACGCCCGGCGCGCAGCCAGCCGCGCATCCTCTGCGCTCATCCCCTGGCTTCTGAATTCGTCTTCGAGAAACGAAAGATGCCCGGCAATCTCGCGCTCCAGCTCCGCCTCCTGCCTCTCATTCGTAAAGAGGCTACGCATGCGGATCACAAGGCGCCGTATCGCACGCATGATCAGTGCTCCTCGAGCAGCACGCGTTCCACCAGCCCGGCCATCTGTCTCCACCGCGCTTTCTCTTCAGCCAGCGCCTTCTCGCCCGCCTTCGTGATCGCATAAAACTTCGCCTCACGGTTGTTCTCCGTCATCCCCCAGCTGCCCTTGATCCAGCCATACTGCTCGAGCCGCACCAGCGCGGGGTAAAGCGTCCCCTGGTTCAACTGCAGAAGACTATCGGAAACCTGCTGCAGCCGCGTCGAGATCTGGTACGCATGTCGCGGACCCATCGCCGAAAGCGTGCGCAGGATGATCAGGTCCAGCGTCCCCTGGAGCAGCTGCATCGAGTTTTTATCTTTACTAGGCATCCAAGTGATCTCACCCGCAGCATCCTCCACCTTCACTGGAATGTCAAGTGGAACCTGCCGCAAAGTGTTCTCAAGGGTGCAGATTCTGACAGATAGCCCCGGCTAGAGATCCGCGCAAATCTCCCGCACCTGTTCGCGAAACCATGCATGGAGCGGCTCCTGCTCCAGCCGCGGGTGCCAGCTCATCGCGTAGGAAAAGCCGCGGATCTCCTTCGGCGGTTCGATGGTCCTCACCCGCGCATGCCGCGCCGCCAGCGTGGCCAGCCGCCGTGGCACAGTAAGCACCAGCCGCGTGCCCTCCAGCGCCAGCGCGCCCGACACAAAGAATGGCACCTGCAACACGCTCCTGCGATGATGCCCGGCCTCGGCCAGTGGCCGGTCCACCAGGGTCTGCCGACCATTCTCTGTATCGATCACGATGTGCCCCTGCGCCAGATATTCCCGCAGTCCGAACTGCTTCCCGGCAAAGGGATGCGCCTTCGCCACCAGGCATACAAAATCCTCTTCGAAGAGCACCTCCACACGCAACGCCGAGGGCGCAGCAAGCGGACTGAAGATGAAATCCACCCGTCCTGCACTCGCATCCTCAAAACTCCCTTCGCGAGGCGGCGCGACTTCAATCCTCAGACCAGGCGCACGCTCCGCCAGCACCAGCATCAGCCGCGGCAGCAGTAATGACGCTGCAAAATCCGTCATCGAAAGCCTTACCCGCTCCATGCTGTGCCTGGGCGAAAACCTCTCTCCTGCCCACAGCCGCTCCAGCCGCGGAAGCAGCAGCTCCAATTCGCGCAACAGCGTGCTGCCACGCGCCGTCAGCTCATAACGCCCGCGCCGGCCCACCAGCAGCTCGTCTCCCAGCACTTCACGCAGCCGCTCGAAGGCACGGCTCATGGCCGGCTGGCTTAGATTTACCTGCTGTGCTGCCCGCGTTACGCTGCGCTCTTTCAACAGCGCGTACAACGGCATCAGCAGGTTCAGATCGAGATTCCGAAGATGCACTGGACGCATGATACGCATGCTAACAATGCATGATCCCTTCGTCACTCCTCCCGCCTCTAACGCAGTGAAAGGATCTGAAACCATGAGCAAGCTTCTTGAGAATAAGGTCGCCATCATCACCGGAGCCGGACGCGGCATCGGCGCCGCCATCGCCCGCCGCTTCGCCGCAGAAAGCGCGAGCGTCGTCGTCAACTATGCACGCAGCCAGGCTGAAGCCGAGGCCGTCGTCGCCTCCATCCAGCAATCCGGCGGCCGCGCCATTGCCGTGCAGGGAGATGTCAGCACCCGCGAGGGCGCGCTCGCCAGCTTCGATGCGGCAGAATCGAACTTCGGACGTCCGGACATTCTCATCAACAATGCCGGCCTCATCCTTTACAAGCCTGTCGCCGCAGTCAGCGAGGAAGAGTACGACCGCCTCTTTGCCGTCAATGTGAAAGGGACATTCCTCTCCAGCCAGCTCGCCGCCACGCGCCTCAACGACGGCGGCTCCATCATCAACTTTTCCTCGTCGACCACCGCTCTCATGCTGCCGACCTATGCCATTTACGTTGCCACCAAGGGCGCCGTCGAGCAGTTCAGTCATGTCCTCGCCAAGGAGCTCGGCCCGCGCAAAATCCGCGTGAACGTTGTATCGCCGGGACCGGTGGACACCGAGCTCTTTAACCAGGGCAAGACCGAAGAGGACCGGAAACGCATGGCATCCCTGGCCGCCTTCAACCGCCTTGGCACCACGGAGGACATCGCCAATGTCGTCACCTGGCTGGCTTCCGAGGAAGCCGCATGGGTCTCCGGGCAGAACATCCGCGCCAACGGCGGCCTGATCTAAACCCAGGCAGAAGAACGGGCACAGCACGTAGCCGCTGTGCCCGCTGCCCTTCTGTATTTGGAACTGCTTCTGCTACAAATCAGTTTCCCGCAGCCAGCCCCAGCATCACCTTGCCGAGATGCTTCGGAGCCGTTGCCGGCGAACCACTCACAGCGGCGAATTCCTCCATCGAGGCATGTTCCGGCGTCAAAACATAGTCCTTACCCGCCTCGGCATGCAGCGTGAGCTTCTTGCCTGAAACCTGTATGGCATGGTTCCCGTGCTCGCTGTGCTCGGTCACCTGAAGCGTCTCACCCGGCCACGGATTCTCAATCATCAGCGGCCCATTCGTCCCGGCCTCGATCACCACCGTACTGACTGCGCCATGGTGAGTCTCTACATCCACCTTCGTACGGCCGCGCACCCACACGCTGCCTGCAAAATCCCACCCTGGCGGAATCGCCGACGCCACGCGGATCGTACCATCCACGTCCTGCACCAGCGCCTCATTGAGCGCCGTTGTGACTACGCCGATCTGCTCGATGTAGAACTCACCACCCTCACCACCCCAGTTCGCAAAGCCATTCGGATACTGCTGATACTCCTCGGTCAGCGCCACCAGCGTCAAAGCCATATCCTTACCTAGCCCCAGCCGCGCGGCCTGGATCGGATCGAAGCTCCAATCCTCCTTCACCGGATACGGCCGCTGCTCAAAGGTCCGCCGCTCCACCGCAAACAGAGGCGAATCCGGCGTGACGAGACTCCACGGCCATACCGGCTCCAGGCCGAGATTCTCCACATTATGATTCTCCGCAGCAGGATCATACGAATCTGCAATCACCGCTTCGCTATTATCTGCCGCAAGCAGGCTCTCTGCCTTGCCCGCCTGTGTCAAAGGCAGCCCAGGAATCTTCTTCAGCGCCACCTCAAGCGTCGGCACCAGCGCCGCGTCCGTGTGCAGCAACTGCGCAGCCTCCAGCGTCTCCCGGTAAAGAGTCATCCGTGCGCACAAGTCCAGAATCGAGTCCTTCACATCCCACTGCGTCTCATGCGCATTCGTTGGACTGGTGTGGTTCAGCCCATCCGCTCCCGGCTTTTCATAGCTCAGCAGAAAACGCGCAGCAGCAGCCATCACCGGATAGTTTTCCTCGAGAAACTTCCGGTCGCCCGTAGCAAGATACTGCTGCCAGATCCAGTAGCCGACCTCGGCGCCCGTCGAGATCGTCCGCGCGTTGTAATACGGCTGCGAACCGGCATCGCAGTTCAGCCCAATCACACCCTTGCCGCCCTTATCCATCCCCCACGTTTCGAACTCGTAGCCCGGCCCGTTGAAGCGCATCGTCTCCGGCACGCAGATGCCTTCACGCCCGCCCATATGCGCCTTCGTCCACGCTTCGATATTCGAAAGATTCTCACGATATAGCCGGAAATATGGCTCATTCAGCTCCGGAAGACCAGCGCCCAGGTTCGCAGCAACCTGCATGCGCAGGTTCCAGTGCCAGTACGCGCCCGGGTCCCAGTTATGGTTGTCGCGCACCGACGAAAACATATCCGCAAGCCCCGCCTGCGAGCCCGGAAACTCGCTCCCGCTCTGCGCTGCCGACGTAAATAGAAACAAAGTGCGCAGGCTCTCCATGTATTCACCTGAGCCATCTGCGGAAGTCACCTTGATCAGCCCCGCCCGGCTCCAGAAGCGATGCCACCACGCCGCATGCGCCTCCGGACTCACCGGGACAAGCGCCTTCGCCGCAATCTCCCGCGCATCGCCCTCGCCCTTGTAGCCCGGCGCAGCCACGCGCAGCGTGAAGTGCCCGGCCGCATCCGGCAGAAATGCCAGCTTCACCGATCGCTCATCCTTACCGGACGAGATCATCTTCAGCCCCGCCGTGCTCACCGCCGCCAGCGATCCGAACTGCTTACCTGTCGCGCCGGGCTCCGTGTTGTCTATCCACGTCTCTGCCAGAGTGCCCAACCCATCGCGCAGCTCTACCTGCGGCGCGCGCGGAGGCCACAACGCCAGCACCGCAGTCTGCGCAGCATGCGGATCGAGCCCCGTCACATCCACTACCAACGCGTCCGTCTCCGCTTCCACCCATGCCTTCAGGTGAATGCCCGCACCCTGCTCCTCGAATGTGCCGTTATAAAGATCGAGCCTCGCCGAATAATCCTTCGCCGAAGTCAGCGCCGCCAGCGACGGAATCGATATCTGCCCCGGTGAGAGCCGCCGCGGCAGCGTGTCCGCCCGATTCAACTGCGCCGTAAAGCCATCCGCCGACCACACCGCGACACCCAGCCGGCCATTGCCGAGCGGAAGCGCCGCACGCGGCAGCAGGTTCGGCCTGTGCAGAATAATGTCTGAACGGCCAACGACACCGGGCACATCGACAGCAAATTCCTTGCCCGACCACGCCGTGGTTGCGGCAGAAAGCGAGGCAGAGGCAGACAGCGCAAGACAGGCAGCAACGAAACAGCGAGGAATCAATTTCACAGTGTCATCTTTCGTGATGGATTCAGGACAAAGCAGGAGTCCACAAAATCATACGCGCCACGCACTATCATGAAGGCATGACCGATACTGTGATCGATCCGGCGCTTCACGAGCGCGCGCGACGCATCAAGCTCTTCCTCATGGACGTCGACGGCACGCTTACCGATGGCGGTGTCTGCCTCATCGCTCACCCGGATGGCACCGGCCTCGCCGAAATGAAAGTCTTCAACTCCGCGGACGGCGCCGGTCTCAAACTCGCCCATATCATGGGCATCAAGACCGGCTTCATCACCGGCCGCAAATCTCCTGCCGTGCAACAAAGGGCCAAGGAGCTGCTCGTCAGTTACGTCTATCTCGGACAGGCCACCAAGACCCAGGCCTTCGAAGAGTGCATGGCAGATGCAGGCGTGACTGCGGATGAGGTCGCATACATGGGCGACGACCTGCCCGATCTCCCCGTCATGCAGCGCGTCGGCCTGGCTGTTGCAGTCTCGAACGCTGTTCCCGAGGTCAAGGCCGCAGCCCACTACATCACCGGACTTGGCGGCGGCAAAGGCTCAGCCCGCGAAGTTATCGAGCTTATCCTAAAGTCCCAGGGCCGCTGGGAAGAAGCCATCCCCAAAGCCCTCGCATAGTAACGAATCCGGGTGCCCCACCCATGACAGGCATTCGGTCATGGGTGGGTCTCCGAAGCGCTCAGATCGCAGCCAAAGGGAGCGGGTGCCGAAGGCGCATCGCTCGGCGCGAACCAGCCGAAGGCGGAGGGCCTGGACGGTCAGTCCCCGACCACCTCGACGCTCCCCAGTTCCACCTTCGATCCCGACTGCCGCAGCTTCTTCGCCGCATCATCCCAGCGCAACTCGGTAACGCTGTCCTTCCCTTTGAGATACGCCTCGGTCGTGCCGTCATCGTCGTAGAGCGTGAACGTCGCATCCGCGCCCGGATACACCTTCACTCCTGCAATGGCCTGCTTCTGCGCCGTGCTCAGGATCGGTGCGCCCAGCGGCAGAATCGAACCTGCGCGCACAAACAGCGGAATCGTATCGATCGGCGCCTGCACCGTCACCGTCTGCCCGCCGTGCAGTTTCTCGTTCGTCCAGTAGTTGTACCAGTCCGTGCCCGCAGGCAGATAGACCTCGCGGCTCGTCGCGCCCTGGTCGGTCACAGGAGCCACAAGAAATGCCGGTCCCAGCATGTACTCGTCCGTGATCTCGGCGGCCTTCGCATCCTTCGGGAAGTCCATAAACAGCGCCCGCATGGAAGGAGCGCCGGTTTGGTACACATGGTAAGCAGTGGAGTAGATATACGGCATCAGCGTGTAGCGCAGCTTCAGGTACTTCTCGAGAATCGGCTCTGCCTCATGCCCATACGACCATACCTCGTTGAAGTTCCTGCTGCCATGTGTGCGAAAGATGGGCAGAAACGTCGCGTACTCAAACCAGCGCGTGTAGAGTTCCGGATAATCGTCGTAACCGCCCACGTTGTCACGCGCATCCGATGGATCGAGCAGCGGCTTGTGCGCAGGATGATGCTCGCCTGGCAGATACTGCCAGCCTCCCGTGTCGTTGCTCCAGTTCGCAATGCCCGAGGCCGTCATATCGAGCCCTGTCGGCACCTGCCGCTTCAGCGTGTCCCACGTCGGAAAAATATCCGACGACCACACGATTACGCCGTTCTTCTGGATGCCCGTGAACGCGTCGCGCGAAAGAATCAGAGGCCGTTCATTCGTGTCGCGGCGGAAGCCGTCCGCGATCGCTGCGGTGTGAAACAGCGGATACGGATTGTAGAATTCCGTGCCCGGCCCGATGAAGAAGTAGCTGCCCTGCGGCGGAAGATCCGGCTCCGTCTCATCGGCCCAGATCGAGCTGAATCCCTTGCTCAGGATGTTGTCCTTGATCGCGTTCCAGTACCACTTCGCCGCAGCCGGATTCGTCGTATCGATATCCGAGCCCGCCTTGTCATAGGGCAGCCCATCGGTCGGCGTGCCGTCCGCCTTGTGCTCGAACCATCCGTTCTTCAGCAGCAGAGGATAGTAGCGTGAATCGGGCACATAGCGCGGCCACACGCTGATCATCGTCGAGATGCCCATCGCGTGCAGCTCGTCGTTCATCGCCTTCGGGTCCGGCCACAGTGTCGGATCGAAGTCCATCTGCCCCATCTTCGTGTAGTAGAACCAGTCCACGACGATGGTATCGAGCGGCAGCCCGCGGTCGCGATAACCCTTCGCCACGGCCATCACCTCGGCCTGCGAGCGATAGCGCTGCTTGCACTGGATATACCCATACGCCGACTTCGGCAGCAGCGGCGTCGCGCCGGTCAGCAGGCGGTAGCCCTCGTAAATCTCGTCCGTCGTCTTACCCGCAATCACGAAGAAGCTCACGCGGTCGCCCACCTGCGACATCCACCGTGTCTGCTCGTTGAAGCCAGGCATGATCGTCGTCTGCGACGGGTTGTCCCACAGGATGCCATAGCCCTTATTGGTAACCAGGAACGGCACACAAGAGCTCGGCCCCGCCGGCGCGTTGTAGTCCTGCCAGCAGCGGACAACATGGCCGCGATGATCGAGGAAGCCCTCCTGGTTCTCACCCAGCCCGTAATAGTGCTCGTCTTCGGGCGAGACAAAGCTCGCGCCCACCGCAAAGAACGGATCGTCCGTCGGCCGCCGCTGGTTCAGAATCTCGGCATTGCCATCCTTCGGATTCGGCACCGATTGCTGCCAGCCCTGCATATGCGTCAACTCGCGGCCATCCGCCGTGCGGAAATCGATGTCCGCGCCCGGCGTCGAGCCGCCGAAGAACTTTCCGATATCGATCTGCGTCTGCACCGGCTTCCAGGGATGATCGCCGGCCAGCGTCACCGTCATGCGCTGCGAAGCATACACCGTGTTACCGTCGCGATGCTCTATCTTCCAATCTGCATCATCGGGCTTCGCCGTGATGCCGTATCCCGGAGCGGCCTCTGCCTTGTCCTTCAGCAGGCTCAGGGTCACACGCACAATGTTCGGCGCATACGGCTCAAAGACAATGGTGCTGTTGCCCTTGGTCACCACGACGCGATCATGCGTCGCCGGAGACTGGGCAGCGGCAAACGAAACAGGCAGCAGAACGGAGAGGGCGGCAGAGAAAACAAAACGCTTCATTCGGAACTCCGGAAACCTTCACCCGAAAACTATCACAATACGAGCAAAAAGGTTTTAGTTGAGGGATTTTCCAGATTTTGACTGCCATTTCTTGCGCGGCGCGGCAGCCGGAGACAACGCCTCTGTGGCGGACGAAGTCTCCTGAGCAGTGCCCGTAGAACTCTCCGTCACTGCACCTTTGCTCGCATCCACTGAGGACTCTACCGCCGGCTTCTCAACTTCTCTCGCCGTTGCCGGATTCCATTTCTTACGCGGAGCCACAGGCACTTCCGGCTCGGCCACCGTTGGCGCTGCCGTCGTCCCTGCAGACGCAGCCGTCCTGGCCTCATCCACGGGCGGCGATGGTTTTCCGGCAGGCGACCACTTCTTACGCGGAGCAGCCATTTCCACGGGCTTCGGCTCTTCGATCGCCACGAACGAAGCAGGCACAGCGGCCGCCTCTTCCACCACCGCCACGACCGCGGGCGCGGGCACAACTGCGGCATCCTCAACCGCCGCCGGAACTGCAGCGATCATGCCCGACCCCTTTTCCACCGCCTCGAGCAGCAATTCGGCGATGTCCTTCACCACAACCGTCTCCGCACCGCCCGGCGCACTTGAAAGCATGCTCTTGCAGAATGGGCACCCCACCGCGAGCACTCCACCTGGCGAGCCCGCCAGCGTCTCCTTCGCCTCGCGCATACGGTTCGTCGCGATGCGCTCAGTGCCCGGCTCTTCTTCCTTCCAGAACTGAGCCCCGCCCGCGCCACAGCAGAAGGAGTTCTCCCTCGCCCGCGGCATTTCCGCAACCTTGCCGATCTGATGAAGCACCTCGCGCGGCGCCTCGTACACGCCGTTGTGGCGCCCCAGGTAGCACGGGTCGTGATACGCGATGTCGACGCCCGTCGCCTGCGGCTTCAGCCGTCCCTGCGCTACCAGAGAAGCCAGCAACTCGCTGTGATGCACCGTCTGATACTCGCCTCCGAGCTGCCGATACTCATGCCCGATCGCATTCAGGCAGTGCGGACAGCTCGCGACAATCGTCTTTGATCGAAAATTATTTAACGTCGCAACATTCTTCTCCGCCAGCGACCGGTACAGCACCTCGTTGCCCGCGCGCCGCGCGCTGTCACCGGTGCAGCACTCGCGCTTGCCCAGCACCGCGAAGCTCACTCCCGCCTCGCCCATCAGCTTCACCAGCGCCCGGGCGGTGCGTTGGGCCTGCGGATCATAGCTGGCCGCACAGCCCACCCAGTACAGCACCTCGGCCTCAGGGTTCTCCTCGACCGTCGGCACCCGCAGCCCCTCGGCCCACTGCATGCGCTGCTCGTGGTTGATGCCCCATGGATTCTGCGTGCGCTCCATGCCACGAAAGGCCGTCTGCAGCTGCGCGGGAAATTCACCGGCCATCATCACCTGCTGCCGCCGCACCTCCACAATGTCCAGCATCGGCGAGTCTTCCACCGGGCACACCGCCACGCATGCGCCGCAGGTCGTGCACGCCCACGCCGCCTCCGGCGTCAGCGCAAACTCGAGCAACGTCCGCGGACTCGCCTCGCCCTTATCGAATCCAGTCCCTGCAAGGCGATTCAGCTCCATACGCTTGTTGATCTCGATCGCGGAAGGACTCAGCGACTTGCCCGTCGCCGTCGCCGGGCATGCCTGCTGGCACCGATTGCACTGGATGCACGCATACGCATCGAGCAGCCGCGGCCAGCCCAGCTCTTCGAGCCGCTCCGCGCCAATCTGGAAGCCCTCCTCCGCTTCGAGATTGACCTCCACAGGAGGCAGCACACCCGAGCCAGCCTCACGCTTCAGCAGCGAATTCACCGGAGCCAGGAATAGGTGCAGGTGCTTCGAATACGGAAAATATGCGAGGAAGACCAGCACGCTGCCCAGCGCGCCCCAGTAGCCGAACTCGCGCCATGCCTCGGCGCTCTGCGCTGGAATCAGCCCCGCAATCATGCTTGCAAACGGCTCCCAGGGATCGGGGCCATCCACCGCCAGTCGCGCCCCCGCGCCCATCGCACGGCTGCCCACATGAAAGAGGATGAACGCCGAGACAATCAGCGAATCCCGCGCAATTTTCCCTTTGCGAACATCGTTCTGTAACAGCGTCTGATCATTAAAGAGAAAATCCCGCCGCGCAGGCAGTAGAAACCGCCGCGCCACCAGCGCCACCACTCCCACCAGTACCAGCGCACTCAGCACATCGGCGAAGAGCTGATACGCTGCACCCCACGCGCTCGCTGACGAGATGCGCAGGGGAACAAAGCCCTCGATCGCATCCACAAAGTTGACGAGGATATAGAAGACGAACCCATAAAAGATAAATGCGTGAAAGAAGCTGACCCACGGCCTCCGGCGAAAGGTCCGCGACTGCGTCAGCGTCGTCATCAGCGCGTAGATCACGCGCCGTGGCAGATCGTCCCCGTGCGGTTCCACCTCGGCGCGCCCGCGCCGGATGCGCCGATACACGCCATAAAAGCCGCGCGCGCCGGCCACGAGCGTGATGAACGCAAAGACTGCGAAGGCGTATCTCTGGCCGAGTGGGAGCATTGCGCCTCGCTGTTACTGCTTCAGCCTCTCGATCAGCGCGGGCACCACCTGCTGCACATCGCCCACGATGCCGTAATCGGCGATCTTGAAGATCGGCGCCTCGCCATCCTTGTTGATCGCCACGATGGTGCGGCTCTTGCTCATGCCGGAAAGATGCTGCACCGCCCCCGAGATGCCCACCGCGATGTAGAGCTTTGGCTGCACGGTCTTACCCGTCTGCCCCACCTGCTCCGCATAGGGACGCCATCCGGCATCGACCACCGCGCGTGTCGCGCCTACAGCCGCGCCCAGCCTGTCGGCAAGCCCCTCCACCAGCGCGGTAAAGCCCTCAGCCGTGCCCACGCCGCGCCCGCCGGAGACGACGATCTCCGCCTCGGCCAGCGAAACACGCGACAACTTCTCGGCCGAACGTCCCGTCACCTCCACGCGCCGCTGCGGCAGATCCAGATCCACATCGAACTGCTCACCCGCGCTGCTCAACGCCGCCGAATCAAATGGGGCCGGATCGAATGCCCCCGGCTTTACGCTCGCCACCACCACTGCAGCCTCGGCCCGCACTGTCTCGGTCACGCGCGCCAGATACGTGAAGCGCGTTGCCACGTATCCGCTGTCCTCATAGCGCAGCGAGGTCACATCTTCGAGCAGTGGAGCCTCCAGCTTCACGGCCACGCGCGGACTCCACGCCCGCCCGCCGCGCCCGGCGCTCACCAGCACGGTGTGCGCATCGCCTTCTTTCGCAATCTGCGCTACCGCCGCAGCCCACAGCTCGGCATCGTGCACAGCCAGATGGTCGCTGTCCGCCACCAGTACTTGTTCTGCAAGCTGCGCCGCCTCATTCGCGACTGCGGCCACGCCCTTGCCCAGCACCAGGATCGCGATGGACGCCTCGCGTCCCAACCCACGCGCGCAGTTCACCATCTCGCGCGTCACCCGGGCCAGCTTGCCGTTGCTGTGCTCCGCCACAATCAGGATCACGCGATCACCCTCGCTTCCTCGCGCAGCAGATGCACGAGCTCCGTCGCTGCCGCAGCCGCATCCTTGCCGTCCAGCATCTTCCGCCGCCGCTCCTTCACCTGGATCTCCTCGCTCACCCGTCGCACCAGCGGCCGCACGCCGAAGCGCTCCAGCATCTCCTCGCGCAGTTCCTTCTTCTTTGCCTTCATGATGTTCGGCAGCGTCGGATAGCGCGGCTCATTCAGCCCCTGCTGCGTGGTGATCACCACCGGAAGCGCTACGCGGAAGCTTTCACTCCCCTCATCCACATCATGCCGGCCCGTCAATACCCCGCCCTCGACCTCGAGCGCGCTGGTCCACGTCACCTGCGGCCATCCCAGCCGTTCGGCTGTCGCCGCCCCCAGCGCCTGGCTGTCCCAATCCGTCTCCTGCCCGCCACACAGGATGAGTTCCGCCTGCTCTTCCTTTGCGAGCATCGCCATCACCCGGCTCAGAGCAATCGGATCGAGCGCCACATCCGTCGTCACATGGATCGCACGATCCGCGCCCATGGCGAGCGCCGTGCGCAGCGCCTCGCGCATCCGCGCCGGCCCCACACCCACCGCCACCACCTCGCCATCGCCGGTTTTCTCACGAAGCCGCAACCCTTCTTCGAGCCCGTATTCGTCCATGGTGTCCATCACCAGCTTGCTGTTTGCCAGATCCACCGCGCCATCCCGGATGCGTACACTCTCCTCACCATCCGGGACCTGGCGGATCAACGCCATCACTCGCATCGTTATTCCGCTCCAAAGGCCAACCGAGAATACTAGCTGCAATCCCGCTCTACCGTACAGCGCACCCCGCAGTGCAGACAAAAAACGCGTGCGCTAAGTTCTCCGCGCACCACCATGATCACCCCCATCGCTTGACAGCTCTCCGCGATACGGCGTATCAGCTTGAACCCGGAAGGCGTTAGCGCTTTCGGCTGACGCTTCGCACATTCCGCTCCACCTGCACTCTTATCTATTTCCGGAGACCTTCATGCCTGAAACCCTGCCCCCCACAGGCCAGCGCAGGCAATGGAACACCGCGCTGCTTACGCTTTTCGCCCTCACCCTTGGCTTACTCTTCGTTACGCCTCGCCTCCACGCGCAAGCGGTTACCGCCACTCTTCTCGGTACGGTTACCGACAACACCGGCGCCGCCGTCCCCAATGCATCCATCCAGATCACCGAAAGCGCCACCGGCATCCAGCACAACGGCGTCACCAACGAGAGCGGCAACTACACCTTTCCGAATCTGCCGCCAGGCACCTACACCGTCAGCTCCACCGCCAAGGGCTTCAAGAAAGAGAGCCGCCAGAACGTCGACGTGCAGGTCAACACCACCACCCGCGTCGATCTCGCTCTCCAGCCCGGCAGCGTGAGCGAAACCGTCGTCGTCACCAGCGCGCCGGCCATCATGCAGACCGACCGTGCCGACGTCAGCATGAACATCGAGTCGCACGTCGTCGGCAATATGCCGCTCTCCGTCAATCAGAACTTCCAGAGCCTGCTCACGCTGGTGCCCGGCGTCGGACCGCCCGTCTTCCAGCACTCGCAGTTCTTCAACGCCGCCAGCTCCATCCAGACCGAGGTGAACGGCCAGCCCCGCATGGGCAACAGCTACCAGATCGAAGGCATTGACGATGACGAGCGCACCGGCCTGCTGCAGATCCTCATCCCGCCACAGCAATCCATCCAGACCGTAGACGTCTCAACCAGCAACTTCGAGGCCGAACTGGGCCGCGCCATCGGCACCGTGGCCAACGTCATCATCAAATCCGGCAGCAATGAGTTCCACGGCATGGCCACGGAATACGTGCAAAATAGCGTTTTCGATGCCCGAGCCTACTTCAACACCAGCGTCGGCCATCTGGCCTACAACTACTTCGGCGGTGGTCTCGGCGGACCCATTCTCAAGGACAAGCTCTTCTTCTACGGCGACTACTTCCGCTCGCCCGATCACGAAGCTAACTCCAACATCCTCACCATTCCGTCTCCGCAGTGGTACACACCCAACGCAGCCGGCTACATCGACCTGAGCGGCCCGCTCACCTCCACCGGCAAGGGCCAGATCTATGACCCCGCCACCGGCAACGCCGACGGCAGCGGCCGCACGCCTTTCGCCAATAATCAGATTCCCTACTCTCGCGTGAATCCCGTCTCCATCGCGCTGATGAAGCTGCTCCCCGCGCCCAACACCAACGTCGCCACCAGCACCACCTCGCCGACCAACAACTACTCCATCAACCTGCCTTTCCAGAAAACCACCACCCGCTATGACGCGAAGATCGATTACCAGATCACGCCCAAGGACCACCTCAGCGGCCGCTACAATGCGCAGAACGTGAACATCTACCAGGCTCCGGCCTTCGGCGACGCCGGCGGCGGTCCCGCGCAGAGTGGTTTCGCCGGCACCGGCAAGCAGAACACCTACAGCACCGGCCTCAACTACGACCGCGCCTTCTCCGGCACGCTGCTCACCGAGGCCCGCATCGGCGTCGCACACTACGGCAACAGCGCCACCCCCTCCGGCTACGGCACCGACTACGCCACGCAGACCGGCATCCCCGGCGTGAACATCAGCCAGTTCACCAGCGGACAGGTCGGCATCTTCCTCGGCGATTTCTCCAGCAATCCGCTCATCGGCTACTCGGCCTCACTCCCCTGGGTGCGCACCGAGACCAACATCGACGCCGTCAATCACTGGACCAAGATCATCCGCAATCACACCGTCAAATTCGGTGTCGATGTTCGCCGTATCCACGACGATCTCCTCCAGGACCAGACCTTCAGCCCCCGCGGAGCCATTACCTTCAGCGAAGACAACACCTCCGAGCCCGGTGCTTCCACCAACATCGCCAACGAAATGGCCAGCCTCCTGCTCGATGTCCCCTCGCAGGAAGGCCGCGACCTCAACACCTACTTCCCGGCCTATCGCCAATGGTGGTTCTTCGCCTTCGCCGGCGATAAGTGGCAGGTCACGCCGAAGCTCACCGCCGACATCGGCGTGCGCTGGGAACTCTATCCGCCGGCGACGCCGAAGGAATCAGGCGGCTTCTCGAACTACGATCCCTCGAACAACACGCTGGTCATCGCCGGTATCGGTAACAACCCTTCGAATCTCGGCATGAAGACCCGCTACAACTACTTCGCGCCGCGCGTCGGCTTCGCCTATCGCGCCACCGAGCAGACCGTCGTCCGCGGCGGTTTCGGCATCAGCTACACGCCGTTTGAAGACGACACCTACGCCTATAACTATCCGGTCCGCGCCAACAACAGCTACCAGCAGCTCAACTCCTACCAGCCGGCGCTGCTGAGCAGCGGTGCCACGGCCACCTTCCAGGCCGGATTTCCTGCGCCCGCGGCCATCACCATTCCTGCGAACGGCATTCTCTCCGCCCCCATCAGCCAGTCCTACGTCGTCATCCCCAAGGACTTCTACAACCCCTACGTCGAATCGTGGAATGTCGCCGTGCAGCAGTCGCTGCCCGCGCAGTTCACCTTCACTCTCTCCTACGTAGCCAATCACGGCGTGCACATCGGTTCGTCGCAGAACATCAACCTGCCGCCCGCACTCGGCCTCGGCACCGCCGGCGAACCCGAATACATCGCCTATGGCCGCAGCGCCGCCACCACCGTCTACTTTCTCGGCTATTCGTCGAACTACCAGTCGCTCCAGGCGCAGCTCAACCGCCGCTTCGCCAACTCGCTTGGCGTGATCACTTCCTTCACCTGGGGCAAGGGCCTCGGTTATCAGACCAGCGACGACGGCGGCCTGCTCTTCTGGCTCGATCAGCGCCACAACTACGCGCCAAATGACTTCGATCACCGCCTCAACTTCGAGGAGAGCCTCACCTACGATCTACCCTGGGGCCCGAACAAGCGCTGGCTCAATCACGGTGTGGCCGCATCCGTCATTGGCGGATGGAAGCTCTCGGCCATCATCTCCATCTACTCCGGCCTGCCCTTCGACGTCGAAGCCAACGGCGGCACGATCAATACGCCCGGCCAGCAACAGATGGCGAACCTGGTGAAACCCTTCCACAAGCTCAAGGGCATCGGCACCGCGAGCGCGTGGTTTGATACCAGTTCCTTCGCACAGCCCGCCGGCTGCCCCACCACCGGCAGTTGCCAGCTCGTCTACGGCAGTACCATGGGCAACGTGGGCCGCAACGCCTACTACGGCCCTGGATACATCCAGGACAATGTCTCGCTCTTCAAGACCTTCAAAATCTGGGAGGATGTCTCGCTCGAAACCCGCGCCGACGCCTTCCAGCTCAGCAACACGCCGCAGTTCAACAGCCCTTCGAGCTCCATCACCAGCACCACTTTCGGTCACGTAACCAGCACCGTCGGCAGCGGCACCGGCATCAACGGCATCGGCGGCGGACGCGCCCTGCAGTTCGCCGGCACGCTCCGCTTCTAATTTCGTAATAGTCACAGATACAAAACACAACCCCTGGGTGCCCCACGTCTCGATTCTGAGACGTGGGTTCGCAAGACTTTTCTACACCCTATGCTCTCCAGCGATACCCCATCCCTGCCAGCACGCCGCGCATGTAGGAGAAGCTCGCGATCACGCCCGGCATCGGGTCGTCGCCATGCACTTCATACTCAAGGTCCACATACCCCGCATACTTTGTCTTGATCAGCGCGGCAAAGATCTCGCGCACCGGCATCTTGCCGTCGCCGACCGCAACCTGGCTCTCCTTGCTCGAGAAATCCGTCAGGTCCTTCATGTGCATGTTGAAGAGGCGCGGCCCGGCGGCGTGAATAGCCTCCACCACGTCCGTGCCCGCGCGCACGCAGTGCCCTACGTCGATGCAACAACCCATGCGCGGGTCCATCCCCTTCACCGCCTTCAGCACATCCAGCGGCGATTTCCAGATCTTGTCCTCGGGTCCGTGATTGTGAATCGCAAGACGAATGTCATACTGCTTCACGAACTTCTCGATGCGCGGCAGTGTCTCCGGTGTCGGGTCGCCGGCCACGATCACCGACACGCCGGCCCGCTTCGCATACTCGAACTTCGTGCGGATATCGTCGTCTTCATCCTTGGGGAAATACACTGCGCCCACAGCGTGCAGCATGATCCCGTTGGCCTTGTAGTCGGCCAGCGCCGCGTCTTCACCGGCCGCATCCATCGGCAGATGATCCTTCGCATCCTTCGCATTCAGCGCGTCAATGCTGAGCTGTTTCAGATAGCCGATCATCTGCGTCCGCGTGAATTCGCGGAAGGTATAGCTCGTCATGCCCAGCTTCAGCGGCGAAGGCGCACCTCCTGCAGCCATCGGCTCAGCCAATGCGCTCCCCACAGCCAGACCCGGCATCGCCATCGCCCCGGCAGCCAACGCACCCGCGCCCAGGAATCCGCGGCGGCTCAAACGTCCTGCATCCATAGCCTTTCTCCTTGTCCCAAGATCCAAGTCCCAAAATCCAATTTGTATCTCTATCGATTACAGATGCGGCGCCCAGCCCTTTTCGTACTCGCGATCCCAGTACTTCATCGCCTCCGCGTCGTTCAGGATATGAGCATCCGTCGGGTCGGTGCGCAGCTCGCGATTCACGAACCAGGCAATATTCGAGAGCTGCATCGAGGTCACCGAGACATTCCCCACCGCGATTGGCGCATTCAGCTTCTCGCCCTTCTGGATACCGGCGATGAAGTTCGCAAAGTGCGCATCCGTCATCGAGTCGGCGCCCACCAGATCGGAAGAGGATTCCTGCGAAGCCGCCTTCTTCTCGTCCGTCTTATTGCCTTTCAGGTCGTAGATCTCGTACCCGCCGCGATCCACCACCACCGATCCCGTCTCGCCCATAATGGCCGAGCCGCGGTCGCGCCCGTAGAACCGCATCCCGTTGCAGCACTTGCCTTCCCAGCTGATCGTCTTGTCGCCGTAATCGAGGCTCGTATTCAGCGTGTCGTAGAACTGCCAGTCATCCTTGTACGCATAGCGCCCGCCGGCGGCAGTCACGCGCTCCGGATACTGCACATCCAGCGCCCAGCGGCATACATCGATCTCGTGCGTGCCGTTGTTCAGCGTCTCGCCCGTGCCCCAGATACGGAACCAGTGCCAGTTATACGGCTGCACGTTGTCGCGATACGCCTGCCGCGGCGCCGGCCCCTGCCACAGATCCCAGTCGAGGGTCGCCGGCACCGGAGCTTCCTTGCCGTGTCCGATCGACTTGCGCGTGTTGCTGTACCAGGCCTTCGCGTAATACGCGCGGCCGATCAGTCCGTTATGAATCTTGTCGACGATCTCGATGGTGTGCTGCGACGAACGCTGCTGCGTACCCATCTGCACCAGCTTGCCGTACTTCTGCTGCGCCTTCACCAGCAGCGCGCCCTCGCCCGGATTGTGGCTGCACGGCTTCTCTACATAGACGTGCTTCCCCGCCTGGAGGCCACGGATCGCCATCGGCGCGTGCCAGTGGTCGGGCGTCGCAATGGTGATCGCGTCCACGTCCTTCTTCGCCAGCACCTCGCGGAAATCCTTCACCGCTACCGGCTTCTCACCCATCGCCGCTTCGGTCTTGCCTGCGAACTTCGCCAGGATATTCGACTCCACATCGCACACGTAGGCAATGCGCGCATGCGCCTTGTTCGCCTGCAGCGAAGAGAGATGCGCATAGGCGCGGCTGTTCAACCCGATCACGGCAAAATTCAGCCGGTCGTTCGCGCCCATGATCTGTGCATAGCTCTTGGCTGTTGTGCTCACCGCCAATCCGGCCGCACCCACAGCCAGCGTGTCCAGAAACTCCCTGCGAGTCACCATCGTTGTCCCCTTTGTTCACGCAAAAGAATTCGCCCTCCCGCATGAGGGAGGGCGAGCCGTTTAGCAGCGAAGTCCAGCCTTCGCCAGCGCCTTCTTCAGTCCGTCCATGCTGATGCGCGTCGACGCCTCGGGTGTGCCCGCGCCGCGCCAGTGCGTTTCGAGGCTCACCGCATAGTGGAAGCCATCGCGCGCCAGCGCCTGGAACTGGCCCACCCAATCGACGATGCCGCCGCCCACCGGAGCCCAGTCATACTTGCCGTCCGGCTTGCGCACCACATCCTTTGAGTGGCAGTGCCCGATGCGCTTCTTCGGCAGCAGATCATAGCCGTTGGGATACGGCGTCGAGCCCAGCGCCGCCGCATTGCCCGGGTCCCAGTTCAGCATGAAGTTCGGATTCTTCACCTCGGCCAGCACCGCCGCGCTCTCTTCGCCCGTCGCTGTATTGCACGACATTTCGTTCTCGAGCAGCAGAATCAGCTTGTCCTTCGCACAGCGCTCTGCGGCCTCGCTCAGCTTGGCGTTGATCGCCGCGCGATAGGGCTTCTGGTCGTCGAGGCGCCAGAAGTCGAAGCAGCGGATACGGTCTGTGTCGAAGGCATGCGCCAGCGTGATGCAACGCTCCAGCAGCTTCTCCTGCGCCTTGGCGTCGAAGTCCGCATGGAACTGGTCCCGATGCTCGCTCTGCTTCGAGAGCGGCGCGCCCGGCCAGTCGGTCTTGAAGAGCGGGCTTGCAATGTCTGTCACCCGCAGCTTGTACTGCGCGAGAATCTTCTTCGCGTCCGCGACCTGCTGATCGCTCAACTCGGTGACGTTCTTGTTCCACATGCCGCGGATCTCGATCCAGTGCAGACCGAAGTCTTCGGCCGCCACCTTGCAGCTGTGTTCGAAGTCCTGCGAAATTTCATCGTTGATCACCGACAGCCGGAAAGGACAGGCACCATCCCCTGCTCCCGCCATCGCCGCATCGGCCTTTTTCACCCATGACGGCAAGCTTGCCGCCACTCCTGCCGCACCTAGTCCTGCGAGCACATCGCGCCGCGAAAACGCCATCCTGCTGCTCTCCTCTGTTTCCCGCTGACTGCGCACCCTTATGGCACGCGGTCACCATCATCCCCTTTTGCGCGATGATCTGTCACGGGTGGAGCACAGATTTTTTGGATGAAAACACCGGTCTTCGCATGAAAACGTCGGGCGGCGCAAACTCTTTTCATCACAGAGGACACAGAGAAATCCGCACCACCGCAAACATACCGGGTGCCCCACGTCTCGTTTTGAGACGTGGGTTCGCAGTACATCGAATCGCGGCCAGAGGGAGAGGGCCGAAGGCGACCGCCCTGCCGGGTGCCCCGTCCAAGCTCCGCTTGGGCGGGAAGCACGAACCTGCGCTACACCCTATCCCTTGCGTTTCAGGCCCGTTTGCCGCCGACAAACATCCAGGCCAGCGAACAGAGCGTGATCAGCGCGATGATGCCCTGCGAGGTTACGCAGTAAAGGCACCACACTTCGAGCTTGTGCGCTTCGATGTTGGTCAAATAAAGCGCGTATCCCAGCCCGACGACCGAGGCCAGCAGCGTAGCGCCGCGCCGCCGTGCCAGCGCCACGATCGCCAGGGCCAGGTAGCCCGCGATGCCGATCGCCGCAACCGGCACCGGCCCGATCATGGCGTAGCGGCTGTGATTCACAATGCCGCAGTCCCAGTGCGCGTTGATGTCGCAGGGCTGCACATCGTTCGTATAGTGGACGTGCAGGGCAAGGCTCGAGACAATCACGCCAGCCAGGGCAAGAACAGCAATCAGATACCGCATCCGGCAACTTTCTCCTTCTTGCAGCGTCCCTTATAGGAAGAGGCGGCCGCCGTGCGCCGCTCGCGGGACCCCGCTCCTAGGAGATAAGATTAAATCACCAGCTATGAAGCGTATTCTTTCTGCCGCCTTCGCCGTCGCCGCTCTCTTTGCCGCTGCCTCGCCTCTCAGCCACGCGCAGAACGCGCTCAAGCCGCCGGCGGGCTCGCACGTCGCCATCGTTGAGTTCGCCGACCTCGAGTGCCCCATGTGCGGACACGAGAATCCCGTGCTCATGGATGCCGTCGCCAAGTACCACGTGCCCTGGGTGCGTCACGACTTCCCGCTGCAGATGCACGTGTGGAGCTTCCAGGCCGCAGTCAACGCCCGCTGGTTCGACACCCAGAACAAGAAGCTGGGCGATGACTACCGCAACGCAGTCTTTGCCAACCAGAACAATATCGAAACCAAGGACGACCTCGCCGGCTTCACGCAGAAGTTCGCCCAGCAGCACGGTACCGCGCTGCCCTTCGTGGTCGATCCCCAGGGCAAGCTGACCGCCGAGGTCAAGGCCGATTACAACCTCGGCATGCAGCTTGGCGTCCACCAGACGCCCACCGCATGGGTCGTCACCGACGGCACCGGCGGAGCCGCCCCGCACACCGAGGTCAAGGACTTCAACAAGCTCTACACCATGCTCGACGAAGCCATCGCCCAGACCAGCCACGGCCACAAGTAGGGGATAGGGTGTAGGGGGTAGGGTATAGTTTTGCCGCTGCCCTATGTCTCCGTGAAATCCGGGTGCCCACCCATGACAAGCAGTTGGTCATGGGTGGGTCTCCGAAGAATTCAACGAGCAGGAACGAGAATTCTGCTAACCCTGGACGGCCAGCCCCTAACAAGGCTGGCCGTCGGCTTTTCTACACCCTATCCCCTATCCCCTATCCCCTACACCCTTCGTTATGATTGAGGCCGATATGTCCTTCGCAGCGAATCTCGACGCAATGCAGGCCGCGCTCCGTGAAGCCGGTCTCGACGGCTGGCTCTTCTACGATCACCACCACCGCGACCCCATCTCTTACCGCATTCTCGGCCTGCCGGAGAACGCGCACGTCACCCGTCGCTGGTACTACCTCATCCCCGCCGTGGGCGAGCCGCGCAAGCTCGTGCATCGCATTGAAGCCGGCCGCCTCGACACGCTGCCCGGCACCAAGGGCGTCTACTCCTCCTGGCAGGAGCTCGAGTCAGGCCTCGCGACCATGCTGCGGCCCTTCACCAAGCTCGCCATGCAGTATTCGCCGCGCAACGCCATCATGTACGTCTCTATGGTCGACGCCGGCACCGTCGAGTTCCTCCACGAGCTGGGCAAGACCATCGTCAGTTCCGCCGACCTCGTCAGCCAGTTCGAAGCCGTGCTCTCCACCGCCGCCATCACCAGCCACTTCGAGGCCCAGGCCGCCATTGACTCAATCCTCGCCGAAGGCTTCCGTGAGATCGGCCGCCGCGTACGCCCGGCCTCCGGCGCACCCGTTCGCACCACCGAGTACGACATCGTGCAGTGGCTCTCCGAGGCCATGCGCCGCGAAGGCCTCACCTGGGAGAACGGTCCCAACGTCTCGGTGAACGAGAACAGCTCGGACTCGCACTACGAGCCCACCGCGGAAGGTTCGAAGGAGATCAAGGACGGCGACTTCGTCCTCATCGACATCTGGGGCCGCAAGAACCGTCCCGAGACCTGCTATTACGACATCACCTGGACCGGCGTCGTCGGCCGCGAGCCCTCGGCCGAGGAACAGAAGGTCTTCTCCACCGTCATCGCCGCTCGCGACGCCGCCATCCAGGCCGTCACCGATGCCTACGCCGCCCACCGTCCCATCGCCGGATGGCAGGCTGACGACGCCTGCCGCAAGGTGATCGCCGACGCCGGCTATGGCGAGTGGTTCACCCACCGCACCGGACACAATATCGGCTTCGAAATCCACGGCTCGGGCGCGCACCTCGACAACCTCGAGACCCACGACGAGCGCCTGCTGCTGCCCCACACCTGCTTCTCGGTCGAGCCCGGCATCTACCTGCCCAGCTTCGGCGTGCGCAGCGAGATCGACATGATCACCAGCAACGACAAGGCAGTAGTCACCGGCCGCATCCAGACCGAGCTGGTGAGAATCTAGCCGGGTGCCCCATCCATGGCAAGCAGTTGGTCATGGGTGGGTCGGACATAAAAGCGAGTAGAGCGAACAGGAGTCATTCATGACCCAACCGGGCAGGTGGCCATACAAGCCCGCTGTTGACTTGTGTGGGCCACCTGCACCCACTGGCCGCTTTCCCACTGGCCGTCTTTGCGACTGATCACTGGCCACTGAGTCTCTCACGCTGCTGTATATTCAAAATGATGGCCTCGAAGGTGCAAGTTCCCGCAAAACCGGAAATCAAGGGTTTTGTCTACTCCGCGCTCCTCGCGGGATGGCTGATCCCCGGCGCGGGCCACCTGCTTGTCGGCAAGTGGGGACGCGCCCTGCTGCTCTTCGCCTCGATCACCGCCATGTTCTGGCTGGGCATCGCCATGCAGGGCAAGCTCTACCAGCCCAACACCGGCGACGTGCTCGACATGCTCGGCTTCGCGGGCGACCTCGGCAACGGTCTCTATTACATCCTCGGCCGCATCTTCGACCTCGGCCACAGTGCCGTGCAGATCGCCACCGCCGACTACGGCACCAAGTTCGTCGTCGTCGCCGGCCTGCTGAACTTCATCTCCGCGGTCGACGCGCACAATCTGCGCATCGGGAGGAAGCTCTAATGTTCGCCCCCTCGCACTTCACCGCGGTGCTGCTCTTCGCCACCTTCGCCTCCGTGGTCTTCGGTATCACGCAGCGCTCCACCCCGCGCGCCATGGTGCGCTACGGCCTCTTCTGCTGGGTCTGCTTCGTCGGAGTGGTCATCGCCGCCAGCTGGCTGATGTTTTTCATCCGCCGGTAAAACAGGGGATAGGGTTTAGTTTTCCGGGTGCCCCCATCCAAGCTCCGCTTGAGTGGGAGGCACAACCCCTCACCCGGCCACGCCTTTCCTACACCCCACCCCCTATACCCTGTCTTTCCGCTCCCACAGCATGGCATCGAACGTATGCATCGGACGGAAACCCGTCTGCTCATAGAGCGCAACCGCGCCGCGATTAGCCTTGGTCACGGTCAGCGTCAGTGCCCGGAAGCCACGCTCCCGCACATTGGCCACGCAGGCATCGAGCAGCGCGCGCCCCAGTCCCAGCCCGCGCAGCGAGGGCGCCACGCACAGCTGCGTCACATGCGCCACATCCTCCCGCACGCGGGAACAGAGCAGCAGGCCGGCCAGGTTATATCCGCCGCCATGTCCACCCGGATAGGTCAGTACCCGCGAAGCCTCGGCATCGAAGAAGCCGCAGCCCGGAAAGCGCACGATGTTATGCAGAAAGCGCAGTGACCCGGCCACCGTGCGGTACTGGTCATTGATATGGCTGTCCAGATGCCCGGAATATGCCTCCGAAATCAGGCGCGAGGCAGGGTGAAAATCCTCATCCCGCCACGGCCGCATGGCAATGCCGGCCGGAAATGCCTTGGGGCGTATCGGGTGCTTCTCTTCGAGGTCCAGCCGCAGAAAGAGCCGTTCCGCAATCTCGAAGCCCGTACGCTCGAAGACCTCCGAATGCGCACCATGAGGATGCAGCAATAGCTGCGACTCGATCCGGTCCACACCCGGCGAGTGCTCCAGCAGTTCGACCAGGCTTTCCAGCAGCCGGCTCTCGATCTCCTCACGGCTGGTCGCCGAACCCGGCGGTGGCGCCGCAAAGACATCGCCGATCACCGCCTTGTTCTCTTCATACACGCAGAAGACATAACCGGCGATGCGTCCGCCCTCGATGGCCACATACCCGGGCAACACACGCGAATCCAGGTACTGCAGCAACAGGTTCGCAGACGCGCGGTAATCCCACTGCAGCCGCTCGCTCCACACGCGCGCCTCCGCATCCAGCAGCGGACGCAGGCTCGCTGCCGAAAAATGCCGGAGATCGAGAATCTCGAGATGCAGTGCTGGAGTCATGGCGTACTAGAGCCTGTTATGAACTTTCCCGCGGCGGACGCTGGGAGCCAATTTTTACGAGATCGAGGAGCGAGTTGCGACGGATATTGGGCCATATCCTAGCAGCGAGCGACGAAGAGGTCGGGAAAATTAGCCCCAGCCCTTCGGGTTGCGGGGAAAATCGGCCCATACTTCGTTGTCGTCCTCGCCTTGGAATCGCCAATGTCTCCGTCCTCCGTCTCGTCTGGGCCGATTTTCCCGCGCAACGCCGCTTGCGCGAAAGTTCATAACAGGCTCTAGATTGTGAAAGAGTATCTCGTCTTGATACACGAATCCGGCACAGGCTTCGCTCGCCGTTACCAGTTCAGAACCGGCACATCCACATCGGAATCTAAAAAAATACAGAAATCACGGATCGTGCATGGCAGGCCCGGGGACAGAGGGCCACCCGCTCAAAATCAATTTTTGCACGAAACCGGCTCCGCGGCGGCGCTGGTGTCACGGTGTTTTTACTGTGCTGCGGATACCGAGTACACAACCAGGTCCTGCGCAGGATAGGTAAAGAGCGGCTCGTACCTGCGCCCCTGCAGCAGCTTTTCGAGTCGCGGCGGGTGAGAGGCGCGCACCACCAGCAGATGTTGCCCCGCAGGCACCCCATCCGTGTCGTAGTTCACTACTCTGCTATTGCGGTAGAACGAGAGCCCGTACTCCACATCGCGCCGCACCTCGAAGACCGCCACTGTCCCGCCCTCCGGCTGGATCTGCGCAAGAATCCGCGCCAGGGGCCGTGCGGAATAGGTCAGGTCGATCAGCGTGATATTCCGTTTGCTGTCCGCAACCGCCTTGATGCCGAAGAAAGGCCCCACGCCGAAGAGGTACAGCAGCATGATCACCATCGGCACCATGGTCGCAATACGGAACCGCTTGAGCCCGAAGCGATACACGGTGATCAGGATGAAGACCGCGGCCGCGAAAGCCGTCATCGCTCCGGCCACAATGGCGCTGACCGGCGGCATCTCTTCCGGATGCTGCAGATGCAGCGGCAGCAGCACCACAAACGCCGTGAGCACCCCCACCAGCAGCGCATGCAGCACCAGAATCCACGGCTTGAGGCCACGCTCACGCACACGGTTCAGATAATCGCCGGTCAGGATGGTCAGAGGAGGAATCGAAGGAAGGATGTAGCCGGGAAGCTTCGACTGCGAGAAGGAAAAAAAGAAGATCGGGATCAGCGCCCACAGCACCAGGAACTCGGGAAAGGCATCGCCGGCGCGGAAGCTGCCCATGTAGTGGCCCTTCACCCGTCGCGCCCGCCATTCCGCAATCGAGCCCCGAATGGCATCGATCAGCGCCGCAATCGCCGGAACTGCCCATGGCGTAATCGACAGCAGCAGGATCGGCAGGTAGTACCAGAAGTACTGCTGATGCTGATAGCGGTCGGTCGCGAAACGCTCCAGGTTGTGCTGCAGGAAGAAGGTTCGGAAGAAGCTCGGATTCCGCTTCTGCACCGCAATGAACCACGGCAGCACCATCGCCAGGTAGAGCACCACGCCCGGCCACCAGATCGTCCGTCGCAGGATCGACCACTCCCGCCGCAGCGCCGCAAACGCCACCAGGATCACCACCGCCAGGAACGGAGCCACCGGCCCCTTGGCCAGCGTCGCCGCGCCGACGAAGAAGTACAGGTCGAAGAGCCAGAACTTGCTGTCCGTCTCATACCACGCATACCAGCCCAGCATGCCGATGCAGAACGGCGCGGCCAGCTGCATGTCGGTCGAAGCACCGCGGGCGAAGCTCAGGATGCCCGCGCACGATGCCGTGATCAGCGCCGCATCCAGCTGCCCGCCACGGCGGAAGCGCCGGATGTGCAGATAGATCAGCGTAACCAGGATGAAGGCAAAGCTCGCCGAAGGCAGACGCGCCGACCAGTCGTGCACGCCGAACTCGCGGAAGCTGAACATCGCCCGCCAGTAGTAGAGCGCCGGCTTCTCCAGCCACGGCTTGCCCCACAGGATCGGCGTGATGAAGTCATGCCGGGCCAGCATCTCGCGCGCAATCTGTGCATACCGCGGCTCGTCGGCGCCGACCAGCCCCAACCCATCGCCGCCGAAGACAGGCACCAGGCCGTAGAAGAGAAAGAACGAAGTCAGCACAAACAGCGTGCCGGCCTCGAGCACCGTCTTGAAAGACGGAAGATGTTGCCGGAAATCCCCCGGATTCTGCCTTAGAGCTCTAATTCTGGAAGAAATACCCACAGTCGTTTCTAGTCTCGCAGGGAACTCTCGCTAAGGCTAACAGATACAACGCAAACGGACGATAAAGGCTCAGGACGCGCCACCAGTCCACAGTTGCCAGTGAACAGTCCACAGTTGCCGGGAGCCCCACCCATGGCAAGCCGTTGGTCATGGATGGGGCTCCGAAGAACCCCAGATCGCGACCAAAGGGAGCGGAGGCCGGAGGCGATCCGCCCTGCGCGAAACAGCCGGGTGCCCCGTCCAAGCTCCGCTTGGGCGGGAAGGCACGAACCCCAGCAAACCCCAGCTCGCGACCAACGGAAGCGGGGACCGAAGGCAAATCGCCCTGCGCGAAGCAGCACTCGGCCGATCGAGAACGAGCCCTACACCCTATCCCCTACACCCTGCCTTTGTGCCCGGAGACGGCTTTGAAGACACGCGAGAATCTGCTCCTCGGCCACCGGCAGCGGCCCTGCGAGCGTGCAGCCGCTGGCATGGTGATGGCCGCCGCCGCCGAAGACCTCGGCTACGCTGGCCACATTCAGCACCCCTTTGCTGCGGATGGAGAGCCGCACCTTCCGATCCGGCAACTCGCGCAGGAAGACGGCGATTTCCACGCCCGCAATCCCGATCGCGTAATTCACCAGCCCCTCGCAGTCTTCCTCGACGGCCTTGGTTCGCAGCATGTCTTCGTGGGTCACCCACATCCAGGCGATGTTGCCCTCGCGCCGCAGGTTGCAGAGCGCCGCGCCCAGCAGCAGCATCTTCGCTTCCGGATGCGCAAAGTACGTGTTCTGCGCAATCGTCATCGGATTCGCGCCAAGCCGCACCAGGTCTCCCGCCAGTTCGAAGGTATGCATGTCCGTACCCGCGTAACAGAACGAGCCGGTATCGGTCAGCACCGCCGTGTAGAGACAGGTCGCCATCTCCGGCGTCACGCGTGCCCCGGCTGCCAGCGCCAGGTCGTAGACCATCTCCGCCACCGCGCACGCCCGGTGATCGATCCAGTTCACATGCCCGAAGGCCCGGCCGCTCACATGATGGTCGATGTTGATCAGGAAGCGTCCTTCCAGTCCCTCGAGACGCGAGCGCTCGATCCCGTCACACTCCAGCAGGATCACCGCATCGTAGGGCCCATCGACCGTGCACATCTGCCGGATACGGGGCGCGCACGGCAGCCCGCGATAGATCAGCGGCACGCGGTCGCAGGAGACCATGTCCACCTGCTTGCCCATCTGCTCGAGCACCATGCCCATGGCCAGAATCGACCCGATCGCGTCGCCGTCGGGACGCGCGTGGGCCGAGACCAGCAGCCGCTCGGACCGCTCGATCGCGCTCAATACCTCGTGGATGTTGTCGATTTTGTCCATGGCAGCAGGGGTCTAGAGCCGGATTCCCACCAGTATCCGCATATAACCTTCACAAATCATTGCCACCCCGACCGGAGCGACCGTCCCACTTCTTGTCATTCCGACCGAAGAGAGCCGAAGGCGAGCGCAGTGGAGGAACCCGCGGTTTCGCACCGGCTGGAGCCTCTAATGAGCCTCCGCCGTCTTTTTCTGCCGGCGCTTCTGCCGCTCCAGCAGCTCTTCCACCCGCGCCGTCATCCGCTCCGAGCGGTCGATGTGGAACATCAGCTCCGGCACATGCCTTACACCCATCCGCTCCAGCAGCTCGTGGCGGATGTACCCCCGCGCCGCCATCAGACCTTCGATGGTGCCCTTCTCGCGTGCTTCGATGTCCTGTACTTCGCCCGCCGAGTCATCGACAGCCACATAGATCAGCGCCGACTTCCCGCCAGGGTTCAGCAGCACCTGCGTAACGTAAGCCGACGCAATGCGCGGATCGGAGAGCTCGCCCTCGATCATCGCGCCAATCTCTTCCCGCAGCGTCTCCGCCACGCGATCCTGGTGATACTTTCGTGCCCGTTGTTCCGGCATCTCTCGTTACCTCGAATAAACCTTTGAGGATATCAGAGAGGTAGATTTGGGCCAAACACGCCAGAGCAATGCGCCAGGTTCAATCTGAATTCAATGGAGAAATTGGATCGTCGACGAGATTACGATCCCCATCCATTCGGGCATAGCCTTCCGTCCAACTGTCTCTGTCCAGTGAATAAGGATGCACCTGAAAGCCTTGCACGTACTGCCTAAATCCGGGTTGCCCTTTGAGGCGTTCAATTGCAGCTCTAGCGTTGGCTTCGGAGCTGTACACACCAACCAAGAGCTCAGTATCCTCACCCTCATCCCAGAGCCTTACATACCAGAGTAGAAACACGACATCAACCATGCCAGCCATCCTACTGCGTGGCGTCGGCGATGAACCAACCCATACCCGGGTGGCCCATTCAAGCCCGAAGCTGGCTTGAGTAGGACGGTACAAACTTTTCCCCAGCCATAACCTCTGTCATCCCGACCGGAGCGCAGCGAAGTGGAGGGACCTGCGGTTTTTCCCTTGTCTACGTCACCACTGCAACTGACGTCCCGGCGTGCGCTCTTATAAAAGCAATCGCATGGCTGTGGACCGGCACTACTTTGTCTATCTCATGGCGAGCCGTACGCACGTCCTCTATTGCGGTGTCACAGGCAATCTTGAGAGGAGAACCCATCAGCATCAACACCGCTCACTCGAAGGCCTCAGCTCTCACTATCCCTGCACGCGGCTCGTGTGGTTCGAAGGTTTCGACGATGTCCGCAGCGCTATAGGCCGCGAAAAGCAGATCAAGCGCTGGAGAAGAGAAAAGAAGCTGGCGCTTATCAGGAAGATGAATCCGTGCTGGGTCGATCTGAGTGAGGACTGGAGGCCTGAGAAATAACCGCAGGTTCCTCCACTGCGTTCGCCTTCGGCTCTCTCCGGTCGGAATGACAGAGCTTACCGATGGTCCACCGCCCACCTCTCGCACTCCAAAACGTGGGACAATCCCCCGAGCAAGGAGGCCCGCATGCCCCCATCCCAAACGAAGGCCAGCATCGACTCCATAGCCCCGTTCTTCATCGTGAGCGATGTCCCGCGCAGCCTCGCCTTCTACCACGACAGGCTCGGCTTCGAGACGCAGTTCCAGCAACCGGACGATGCCTCGTTCTTCGCCATCGTCGCCCGCGACAGCGTCATGCTCTTCCTGAAATCCGGCAACGCCGCGCCGCAACCAAACGCCACGCGCGATCCCGAGATGCGCTGGGACGCCTACTGTTTCACATCCGATCCCGACTCGCTCGCCGAAGAGTTCCTCGCATGCGGCGCGACCTTCAGCTCACCACTCAAAAACACCCACGACGGCCTGCGCGGCTTCGAGATCACCGATCCCGACGGCTACGTCCTCTTCTTCGGCCGTCCGCATTAGCGAACCTTCTTAATAGATGTCATCCCGACCGAAGCGAGCCAAAGGCTCGCGCAGCGGAGGAACCCGTAGTTTCTCCATCCGCGAGGATCCGGGTGCCTCACGTCTCGCTTTTGAGACGTGGGTTCGCAGGGTTTCCCATCAACCACAAAGGCTCGTACTTTCCCGCCCAAGCGGAGCCTGGACGGGGCACCCAGGTTTTCAGCTAAAAGCTAATGGCTAGCAGCTAGAGGCTGTTTCTAAAAACTCCCACCACGCATCCGCCACCGTTGCTCCAAGATCGTTCGCAATCCGGTTGACCGCCTGCTCCACCTGCTGCATCTGCCCGGCGAGGTAGTCCCGCGAGGCCGAAATCGCCGCCACGCCGAGCGTCGCCGACTGCCAGGTCACCGCTTCGTCCAGCTCCGCCACCGAGATATTGAAGCCATGCCCGAGCTTCTCCTTGAGGCTCCGCACCACCTGCCTCCGGTCCTTCAGCGACTGCGCATGCTCGATACGCAGCTCGATCGTCATCGCCGCCACAGCCATGCGCCCATGCTACCGCAGCGGCACATACGCATCCCATGTCTCAGAAGCGAGACATGGGCACCCGGCAGTGAAGACGGAATCGGGTGCCCCGTCCAAGCTCTGCTTGGGCGGGCTGGCACGATCTCTCCCCACGCAAAGGACAAAGGCCCTCCCGAAGGGAGGGCCTTTGCTGAGTCGAAAGAAGGACTACCGCGCCGCGCCGAGCTCCGCCGCCACCTTTTCGGTGACGAAGGCCTCGACGATATCGCCTTCCTTGATGTCGTTGGAATTGATGCCGACACCGCACTCCATGCCGTTCGTCACTTCCTTCACATCGTCCTTCACGCGCTTCAGCGAGCTCAGCTTGCCCTTGAAGACCTGCTCGCCGTCGCGCAGCAGCTTCACTTCGGCATCGCGGCGCAGCACGCCATCCGTCACGCGGCAGCCGGCAATGGTGCCGACCTTCGGGATGCGGAAGACCTGCAGCACTTCGGCGCGGCCCATGTAGACTTCCTTGAACACCGGCTCGAGCAGTCCGAGCATGGCCTTGGTGATTTCGTCCTGCAGCTCGTAGATGATCGAGTGCAGACGGATCTCGACCTCTTCCTGCTCGGCCAGATCCGCAGCCTTGCGCTCCGGCTTGACGTTGAAGCCGATGACGATCGCGTTCGAGGCCGAAGCCAGCAGCACGTCGCTCTCGGTGATAGCGCCCACGCCTGAGTGAATGACCTTGATGCGCACCTTCTCGGTCGACATCTTCTGCAGCGAGTCGGCCAGCACCTGCACCGAGCCCTGCACGTCGCCCTTGAGGATCAGCGGCAGGTCCTTGACTCCGGCTTCCTTGATCTTCTCCGCCAGGCCTTCGAGCGATACACGCGAGCTCTTCGCCAGCTGTGCCTCGCGCTCCTTCATCTTGCGGTACTGCGCAATGCCCTTGGCCTTGTCGCGGTCCGCAACCACCAGGAACGTATCGCCCGCGTCGGGAATGCTCTCGAGACCCAGGATCTCGACCGGGGTCGAGGGTCCTGCTTCTTCGATCGCGCGTCCACGGTCGTCGAACATGGCGCGGATCTTGCCGAAGGTGTTGCCCACGATGAAGCTGTCCTGGTTGCGCAGCGTGCCGTTCTGTACCAGCACCGAGGCTACCGCACCGCGTCCGCGGTCCAGCTTGGCTTCGATGACCGTACCCACGGCTGAGCGGCCCGGCGTCGCCTTCAGATTGCCGAGGTCGGCGACCAGGCAGATCATTTCCAGCAACAGGTCCAGGTTCTGCTTCTTCTTCGCCGAGACATCGACGAACACCGTCGAGCCGCCCCACGATTCGGGCACCAGTCCGCGATCGCCCAGCTGCTGCTTCACGCGGTCAGGCTGCGCATCCGGCTTGTCGATCTTGTTCACCGCCACGATGATCGGCACATTCGCCGCCTTCGCGTGGTCGATCGCTTCGAGCGTCTGCGGCATCACGCCGTCATCGGCCGCAACCACGATCACGACAATGTCGGTGACCTTGGCGCCGCGCGCACGCATGCGGGTAAAGGCTTCGTGACCCGGCGTATCCAGGAAGACGATCTCGCGGCCGAAAGCCGGCGAATCTTCCTTGCCGATGCGCACCTTGTACGCACCGATGTGCTGCGTAATGCCACCGGCTTCACCGCCGGCCACATCGGTCTCGCGGATCGCATCGAGCAGCGAGGTCTTGCCGTGATCGACGTGACCCATGACCGTGACCACCGGAGGACGTACCACTTCGTGCTCGTCAGGATTCTCCTGCGCGAGTACATTTTCGATGGCTTCGTTGGCCAGCTGGTCTTCGAAGGTGATGATCTCGGTGTCCGCGCCGAACTGGCGCGCGACATCCTTCACCAGCTCGCCGTCGAGCGACTGGTTGACGGTCACAAACACGCCGCGCATCAGCAGCGTGGCGATCAGATCCTTACCGCGAATACCCAGCTTCTCGGCCAGATCCTTCACGCTGATGCCTTCCGTCACCGTAATGGTGCGGGTGATCGGCAGCGGCTCGTTCGGAATCTGTGCTCCGCCGTAACGGGACGGCGGGGCAAAGCCCTTCATCGGGCCTTCCTTGGTCTTCGGATACTGCTGACGGCCGCGGCGCTGGTTGTTGCCTGCGCGCTGCGGACGCGGTGCCTCACCCGGAGGCGGAACTAAGCCGCCGCCAGGACCACCCATGCCGGGGCGCGGACCACCGAAGCCGGGACGGCCGCCAGGACCACCCGGACGCTGGCCGAAGCCAGGGCGCGGACCACCGAAGCCAGGACGGCCACCAGGACCGCCAGGTCCACCGGGACCACCCGGCATCGAGCGCGTGGGATGCATAGGACGGCGCTGGCCGGGTCCGCCAGGACCACCGGGACCGCCGCCAGGACGGTTGTATCCACCACCGTAATTACCACCGCCGGGGCCACCAGGGCCACCGCCAGGACGGCGATCAAAAATAGGACGCCCACGCTGCACGCCGCCGGGGCCACCCTGGCCGCCTTGCGGTGTGTTCAGCGGACGCTGCGAAACAGGAGGAGGCGGCGGCGCCGTGTACACCGGGCGCGGTCCCGTCTGCGGCATGATGACACGCCGTGCCGGAGCAGCCGGGGCTGCGGGAGTAGCGGCGGCCGGAGCATCCGGAGCCGCAGGCGTAGCGGAAGCCTCGGGCGCGGCCGGAGCCTGGGAAGCAGGAGCCGCGGAGGCAGCCGGAGCTGCAGTCACCGGAGGCTTCGCCGCAACCGGGGCCGCAGGCGTCGAAGAATGAATCGCGCCAGCCGGGGCGACCGGGGGCTTGGCCACCACCGGACCAGCCGGGGGCTTGGCCGCAATAGCCGGAGCCGCCGGAGGCACCACGATCGGCGGAGCCTGGCGAGGCTGGGGCACGATGCGGCGCGGCGCGGGATTGCTCGGATTTGGCGAACCGATGACCGGACGTGCGGCAACCGGAGCAGCCGCTGCAGCCGGGGGCTGAATGGTCTGAGCCTGAACAGTCTGGGCCGGCCCGGCAGGAGCAGCTGCTGCGGGAGCTGAAGCAGCCGGAGCCGCGGCCGGAGGCGCAGCAGGAGCAGGCGTCGGCACGGATGGTGCCGGGGCAGGCTGAGCGGCCGGAGCCGGTGCAGCAGCCACAGGAGCGGGCGCAGCAGGAGCAGGCGTCGCTACCGGAGCCGAGGCCGGACGAGGTGCAGCTGCTACCACGGGAGCTGCAGCCGTCACGGGCTTCTGAGCATGGGCCGGAGGAGCCGCTGCCACCACCGGACGGTTCACCGCCGGAGGCGCTGCCGCAACCGCAGGCTTGGCCGGAGCTGCTTCTTCTTCCTTGCGCTGCTGGATGGCCTTCAGCACATCCCCAGGCTTCGAGACCCTGGACCAGTCGATCTTGGGCTTCGCCGCATTATCGTTGCGCGCAGACGAAGCTGCGCCGCCCGACTTCCCTCGCTGGAAGTGGTTCCGCACGCGCTCGGCTTCATCAAGCTCCAGCGAGCTGGAGTGTGTCTTCTTCTCGGTCACGCCCACATTGTCCAGGACGTCCAGAATGGCCTTGCTCTTTACTTCCAGCTCTCGCGCTAAATCGTTGATTCGAACTTTACTCATCCGCCCCTTTGTCGCTTCCTCAAGCCCTTAGCCGTTCATAGCACCCTCATGGCTGCGGGATTTCACGCCTTCTTCTATTATTATGGCCCGAAAACGATGGCTTTCATCGCTCTTCTGGGCCGGGAATGCCGGGAAACGGCGCATGCTACTCGCCATTTCCCGCATTGTGATCCGTTTCCTCACGCAACTCGGCCGTTTCCGCCACATCTTCGGTCACCGCCGTCTCTTCCAGACGATGGCTGGTGTTCTGCGACCCCGGAGCTACCGGCCGGCCGCCTTCGAACTCCGCGCCTGCGCCTGTCTCGGTCGCTTCCTCGATCGCCTCGGCGGCCACGGCGTCATGAATCAGGCCCGAGCCCTCGTCCTCCGTATCCTCTCCGGCCGGCTCAAACTCACCGTCCTGGGTCAGATCCAGCTTCAGGGCATCCTCTTCTTCAGCCAGGCTGGCGCGCTCGGCAGCTGCAGCCGCTTCGATCTCGGCATTCTCCACCGCAGCCGGACGCTCTTCCCCCTCTTCGTACTGGCCGAAGTAGTGCCGTACCGCCACGCTGATCTTCTCGAGCGTCTTCTCGCCGATGCCCGGAATCTCCTCGAGCTGCTCCGGCGTCATATCCGCCAGCGCTTCGACCGTCGTGATGCCGGCCGCAACCAGCTTGTCGATGATCGTCTCGCCCAGCTCCGAAACCTGCTCGATCGGCGTCGAAGGACCACCCACGCCCTGCATCTGCTGCTCGACTTCCTGACGCTTCTCTTCTTCGCTCTTGATGTCGATCTTCCAGTCGAGAAGCTTGGCCGCCAGGCGCACATTCTGCCCCTTCTTGCCGATCGCAAGCGACAACTGCGTGTCGTCCACGATGACCTCGAGCTGCTTCTCACCCAGATCGGTGATGCTCACGCGGCTGACCTTCGCCGGCTGCAGCGCCTTCTCCGCAAAGGTCGTAATCTCTTCGCTGAACTCGATGATGTCGATCTTTTCGCCGCGCAGCTCGCGGATGATCGACTGCACGCGCATACCCTTCATGCCCACGCAGGCGCCGACCGGGTCCACATCCTTGTCGCGCGACATCACGGCGATCTTGGTACGCTCGCCCGCTTCGCGGGCGATGGCGCGGATCATCACCGTGCCGTCATAAATTTCCGGCACTTCGCTTTGGAACAGGTTCTGCACCAGCTCCTTGGCCGCGCGCGAAACGATGACCTGCGGTCCCTTGGCCGCGCGGTCCACGCGCAGCAGCACCACGCGGACGCGCTCGCCCACGGCGAACTGCTCCAGGCGCGACTGCTCGCGGCGCGGCATGCGCGCCTCGGCCTTGCCGATGTCGAAGATCACGTCCTGCAGCTCGACGCGCTTCACCGTGGCGTTGATCACCTCGCCCACGCGGTGGTTGTACTCGTTGAAGACCGTGTCACGCTCGGCCTCGCGCACCTTCTGGAAGATGACCTGCTTGGCCATCTGCGCCGCGATGCGGCCCAGCACGTCGGTCGGCTTGTAGTAGCGGATTTCGCCGCCCACCTCGACCTCGGGCGCCAGGGCGCGCGCCTCTTCGAGCGCGATCTGGTTGATCGGGTCCTCGATCTCTTCCGGCGTCTCGACCACCGTCTTATAGACATAGGCCCGGATCTCGCCCGTCTCCTTGTCCAGTTCGGCACGCATGTTTTCCTGCGTCTTGTAGTACTTGCGCGTCGCCAGCGCGATCGCGTCTTCCACGGCTCCCACCACGATCTCCGGGTCGATGCCCTTGTCGCGGCTCAGAATCTCAATGCTCTGATAAAGCTGGCTTGCCATAGTCGTCTCTCAACTCTTCCTTCGGCCCCCGCTGACGGGATACATCAGCGGAGCCGTGTCTCAGGTCCGCAAGCGTTCACGGACAAATGTCTCTGTCGGTCTAGAATTCCGGGATCAGCCGCGCCTTTTCGACGTTCGCCAGCGCGATCTCCAACGTTTCACCGGATGCCGTCTGCGCCTTCTTCGCCTTTCCCTTCGGCTTCAAGGCGCTCAAGTCCACTGTGATGCGCCCATCGGCCACGCCGGTCAGCCTACCCTGCCAGTGGCGGTTCCCATTCACCGGCTCAAAGGTCTGCAGCTTCACCAGGCTGCCCGCAAACCGCTCATAATCAACGGCCGATGACAGCTTCCGGTCCAGCCCCGGCGATGACACCTCGAGCGTGTACTCCGCACCCGGGATCAACTCTTCTACATCGAGAACCGTGCCGAAATCCCGGCTGAAAGCCGTGCAGTCGTCATGCGTGATGCCGGACAGGTGCTCGCGGTTGAAGCCTTCCGGACGAGCTACCTCGTCTCCATCGGACGGCGAAGCCTCCGCCGCGGCGAGCAGCCTGGCCCGTCCTTCGGCGTTCTTCTCAATAAAGATGCGTAGAGCGCGCTGTTTGCCCGCCCCCTGGTACTCCACTTCCACCACGTCAAGGCCATGTGAGGCCGCGACGCGCTGGGCAAGGGCACGAATCTGGTCAAGGTTCAGAGCCATAACAATCTCTGCCGGCGAGGTTTGAGAGGAACTTTCGAGGCCAAAGAAAAAGTGGGCCATAAGCCCACTCATCTCTCCGAGCCCGCCGGGAACGCACGGCGCCACTACGGACAAACTCGTCTGCCAATTAAGCATACGCCCAACCCCGGCAAACTTCAATTCCGTTGCCGGCCGCGGCTTTCGTGTCATACTGCCGCCAACACGTCCCGATCTCATGACCGCCGCCAATCCCTACGCCAGCTACCTTCAGGACAAGGATCCGCTCCGTGTCCTCGCCGCCACCCCGCGCACGATCGAAGAGCTGACCGAGGAACTCGGCTCCGAACGTATGGACGAATCCCCCGCGCCCGGCAAATGGAGTCCCCGCGAGATCCTCTGCCACCTCGCCGATTGCGAAATCGCCTTTTCCTTCCGCCTGCGCCAGACCCTCGCCGAGGACAACCACGTCATCCAGCCCTTCGATCAGGAAAAATGGGCTGCGGCCTACCCCGCCTACGAAGCCCATGACGCACTCGCGCTCTTCTGCGACACCCGCAAGTGGAACATGGCGCTCTTCCGCTCCCTCACCCCCGAGCAGAGGCAGCGCGCCGCCTCGCATCCCGAACGCGGCCCGCTTACTTTCTGGACCATCGTCGAAACCATGGCCGGCCACGATCTCAACCACCTCCAGCAGCTCCAGGCCATCGCCGCCAGCTTCGCGCCGGCCAATCACCCCGCCCCCGGAAACCATCCTCCTCACCGCGGATACGCGCAGACGGAAGACTGACCCACAGTACACCCCTCATCTCCCTCATCGCGACCATCGGGAGCGGAGGCCGAAGGCGAAGCGCACTGCGCGAAGCAGCCGAAGGCAAAGTGCACTGCGCGAAGCAGCGGCCAGTCCGCAGTGGTTATACTCGGCACCATGCCACGCTCAGCACGCCTGCTTTCCCTGCTCGGAACTGCCACGCTTGCGCTCTCTGCCTTCGCCCAAAGCACAACGCCGGCCGCTCCACACGCCGTCACCCTCGACGACCTCTTCCGCTTCCACGACGTCGCCAACCCCGAGATCTCGCCCGACGCGCAATGGGTGCTCTACACCGTCGCCCACACCGACGAAACCGCCGACAAGCGCCTCACCGACCTCTACATCACCCGCTACGACGGATCGGAGACCCTGCGCCTCACCTATAGTGTCGACAACTCGCCCAGCCAGCCGCGCTGGAGCCCCGACGGCAAGTACATCTCCTTTGAGACGGATCGCCCGGGCAAGGCCAAGGGCACGCAGGTGTGGGTGCTCGACCGCCGCGGCGGCGAAGCCCGCCAGCTCACCGACATAAAAGGTCATCTCGGAGGCTACGCCTGGTCGCCGGATGGCAAAAAGCTGCTGCTCGCCATCACCGCCGATGACGACAAGAAGGACGACAAGGACAAAAAAGACGAGAAACCCAAACCCATCGTCATCGACCGCTACCACTTCAAGCAGGATGTCGATGGCTACCTCAGCGACAACAAGCACGAGCTGCTCTACCTCTGGGACGTAGACACCCACAAGCTCGAGAAGCTGACCAACGACGCCAATCACGACGAGAACGATCCCAAGTGGTCGCCCGACGGATCGAAGATCGCCTTCGTCAGCAACCATGACGCCGATCCCGACCGCACCACCAATTCCGATGTCTTCGTCGTCGACGCCAGGCCCAACTCCGCGCCAAAGAAGCTGACCACCTTCGACGGCCCAGACGGCGGCCGACTCGCATGGAGCCCGGACAGCAAGTGGATCGCCTACACGCAGGGTTCGGAACCGAAATTCGAAGAGTACAACCAGGACAACCTCGCCCTCGTTGCCGCCGACGGCACCGGCCAGCGGCTCGTCGCTCCGAAACTCGACCGCAGCATCAGGAACCCGGTTTTCTCCGCTGACGGCAAGTCCATCACCGTGCTCGTCGAAGACGACCGCAACGAATACCCCGCAGAGATCAGCCTCGCCGACGGCTCGGTAAAACGCCTGATACAGGAAGACGGCGTCGTCACCGCGTTCAACTCCGTTGCCGGGAAGGGTGCCGCGGCTGAAAAAATGGTGTTCATCCGCACCACGGACACCGCGCCCGGCGAGCTCTTCGCCTTCGACAATGGCCAGCTCCACGCACTCACCCACGAGAATGACGCCCTGCTCGCAGAGCTCAAACTGGGCAAGACCCTCGACCTCGAAGCGAAGTCGCCCGACGGCGCCACACCGCACGCCCTGCTCACGCTCCCGCCCGATGCCGTCTCCGGCAAAAAGTATCCGATGCTGTTACGGATTCACGGCGGACCCAACGGCCAGGATGCGCACGCCTTCAACCTTGAGCGCCAGCTCTTCGCCGCGCGCGGCTACGCCGTGCTCAACGTGAACTATCGCGGCAGCTCGGGCCGTGGCAAAGCATGGCAGGAGTCGATCTTCGCCGACTGGGGTCATCACGAAGTGACCGACCTGCTCGCCTCAGTCGACGAGGCGGTGAAGGAAGGCTATGCCGATCCCGATCACCTCGGCGTAGGCGGCTGGAGCTACGGCGGCATCCTCACCGACTACACTATCGCCTCGACCACGCGCTTCAAGGCGGCCATCAGCGGCGCAGGCATGGGCAATCCCATCGGCCTCTACGGCATCGATGAATATGTGCACCAATACAACACCGAGCTGCTGCCGCCGTGGAAGGCGCAGGAGACCTACATCAAGCTCGCCTACCCGCTCTACCACGCCGACAGAATCAGGACGCCCACGCTCTACATGGGCGGCGACAAGGACATGAACGTGCCCCTCAACGGCGGCGAGCAGATGTACCAGGCCCTCCGCACGCTCGAGGTGCCAAGCGAACTCGTCATCTACCCGGGGCAGTTCCACGGCTTCACCAAGCCCAGCTTCATCAAGGACCGCTACCAGCGCTATTTCGCCTGGTACGACAAGTGGATCCTGGGCAAGATCGATGCCACGCCGACATCCACGCCTGCAAAAGACGCCGCAAAACCCGCGGAATAGCACAAACCGGGTGCCCCATGTCTCGATGTTGAGACATGGGAGCGCACAGAACTATTCTTCGGCACATAAAGAGGAAATCGACGCATGAGCATAGCAACCGACAAGGTAAAGAAACGTTGCGAAGCTGGCCTCTGTGGCGCCTGCGGCAAAAACCCTTGCGAATGCCTGCGTGGCAGGCGCAAGTCGAGATGGCGAACCAAACTGACACCCGACCTCAGTAGAAAGAGAAGTGGACCAGTCAGGAAAAGGGCAAGAAGCATCGCAGAATTTCGCGAATGGATATTGAAGAACTTCGAAGCTTGGACTTCAAAATAGCTCCCCGGGTGCCCCACGTCTCGATTTTGAGACGTGGGTTCGCAGGATGCCGAAGGCGAAGGCCAGTCCAATCCCAGCCATAGTCCCCACCTATCCCAAGCTGGCCCCCACGCGATGAACGCGATAGGCTGAAACGTTAGCCATACTCGCATGACGAACCCGAACGATATCCCCGCCGCACTCGCCGCCAACGACATGAACAGCGCCACCAGCCTCATCACCGGAGGCACGCGCTTCGTCCGCGCCTGCCTGCGTCAGCCTGTCGACCGCACGCCGGTCTGGTTCCTGCGCCAGGCGGGCCGCTACATGGCCGAGTATCAGGCCGTGCGCCGCCATCACTCGCTGCTCGAGATCTGCAAGCAGCCCGCGCTCGCGGCCGAGGTCACCATCACCGCCGCCGAAAAGCTCGACGTGGACGCGGCCATCATCTTCGCCGACCTGCTGCTGCCCTTCGAGTGCATGGGCCTGCCCTTCGAGTTCCAAGCCGGCGAGGGCCCGGTGGTGCATCATCCTGTCCGCACCGAGGAAGACATCGCGCGCCTGCGCACCGACCGCGCCTCCGAGCTCGACTACGTGGCCAAGGCCATCGAGAAGGTGGTCGCGCACTTCAAGGACCGGCTCGGCATCATCGGCTTCTGCGGCGCGCCCTTCACCCTCGCCAGCTACATGATCGAGGGCGGCAGCTCGCGCAATTACATCCACACCAAGACGCTGATGTACCGCCATCCCGACGCCTGGCGCTGCCTGCTCGACAAGCTCAACACCGTGCTGGTGCAGTACGCCCAGCAGCAGGTCGAAGCCGGAGCCGACGTCCTCCAGGTCTTCGATAGCTGGGCCGGCGCGCTCTCCGTCGAGGACTATCGCGACTTCGTGCTGCCCGCGACCACCACATTGATTCGCCAGATCCAGGCCCTCGGGGTGCCCGTCATCTACTTCGGCGTCGATACTGCCTCGCTGCTGCCCGCCATGCGCGAGACCGGCGCCGATGTCCTCGGACTCGACTGGCGTACGCCGCTCGCGCAGGCCTGGCACGGCCTCGATTACGCGGTCGCGGTGCAGGGCAATCTCGACCCCATCACGCTCTTCGCCGAGCCCGAGTTGATTCGTAACCGTGTCCGTAACATTCTCGACCAGGCCGACGGACGTCCGGGCCATATCTTCAACCTGGGCCACGGCATCGTGCCCAATACGCCGGTCGAAAACGTGCAGCACGTCGTGAAATTCGTCCGCGAATATCACGACGAGAAGGCTTCGAGAGGAGTGGCGTCGCATGGCTGAGAAGACAGCCATCCTCCTGCTTGCGCACGGCACACCGGACTCGCTCGACGAGATCCCCGCGTATCTCGCGAACATCACCGGCGGGCGTCCCATGCCGGACCATGTGATCGAGGAGATCCGCCATCGCTACTCGCTTATCGAACCAAGCCCGCTCACGCGCATCACCATGGAGCAGGGCCGCCTGCTTAGCAAAGAACTCGGGATGCCTGTCTATGTGGGCATGCGCAACTGGAAGCCCTACATCGCCGACGTGGTCGCACAGATGAAGGCCGACGGCATCACACGCATCGCCGCCATCTGCCTCGCGCCGCAGAACTCGCGCACCAGCGTCGGACTCTACCGCAAGGCGCTCTATGCCGCAGCCGGCGATCTTACGGTCGAATTTACAGCCGGCTGGGCCGAGCATCCGCTGCTCGCCCAAGCCTTCGCCGAGCGCCTCGCCGCTGTGCTCGCTCCCTTCGAAGCCGAAGCCGGGCACCGCATCCCTGAAAATCGCATCCCGGTCGTCTTTACCGCGCACTCCGTGCCGCTGCGCACCGTGCAGGCGACCAGCGAAGATGGAGCTTCGCCCGATCCTTACGCGGACGAAGCGAAGGCCACGGCGCGGCTCACTGCCGAGGCCGCCGGTCTCGCACCGGAGCAATGGACCTTCGCCTTCCAGAGCCAGGGCATGTCGGGAGGGCCATGGATCGGGCCCACCGTGGAAGAAACGCTCGACGCACTCCATCAGCAAGGCGCAAAAGGGGTCGTTATCGCCCCTATCGGCTTCCTCTGCGACCACGTCGAAATCCTCTACGACATCGACATCGCCTTCAAGGAGCATGCCGCAAAGCTTGGCATCGAGCTGCGCCGCCCCGTATCGCTGAACGAGTCCGCCACGCTCACCGTCGCGCTCGCCGACGTAGCTCGCGCCGCCCTAACAGCGCTCGACGCACGCAAAAACGAAGCAACATCCGCATGAAGCGTATTGCTGTCATCGGCGGAGGCATGAGCGGCACCGCCGCCGCCTATCAACTCGCTCGCGAGGGCGCCCAGGATGGCAACGTCGCGTTCACGCTCTACGAGGCATCTTCCCGCCTCGGCGGCATTGTCGAGACGGCGCGTGTCGAGACCGCCGATGGCCGCTGGATCATCGAATGCGGCCCTGACGCCTGGGTCACCGAGAAGCCCTGGGCTCGCGAGCTGGCCGTCGAACTCGGCCTCGAAAGCGAAATCCTGCCCTCGAACGATGCAAAGAGGCAGACCTATCTCCTGCGTAGCGATCAACTCGTGCTCATGCCCAAAGACATGAGGATGATGGTGCCCACCACATGGGAGCCGATCGAATCCTCGCCGCTCTTTTCCGATGAAGCCCGCGCCGCCTACCGCCGAGAGGCTGAATCCGCCGCAAAACTTACAGCGTTAGCCTTGAAGGACGGCGAGGACGAGTCGGTCGCCAGCTTCGTCCGCCGCCACTTCGGCGACGAGGTCACCCGCACCCTCGCCGGGCCGCTGCTGGCCGGCATCTTCGGCGGCGATGTCGAGATGCTGAGCGTTCGCGCCGTCATGCCCGCCTTCGTCAAGATGGAGCGCGAGCACGGCAGCCTCATCGCCGCGCTTCAATCCCGCAAGCCATCCGGCGGCCCGGCACCGGCTGTCTTCACCACACTCGCCAGCGGACTGCAGACTCTCGTCGACCGCATGCAGGCCGCCATCCCGGCTGAGGCCATCCGCCTTGAAACGCCGGTTACCGGGCTCACCCGTAAAGGGTCTAAATGGCACATTACTCTCTTTTCGAAAGTTACTCTCCAAACAGACCATATCCCCCAAAACGAAAGTTTTGACGAGGTGATCCTCGCCACCCCGGCACATGTCACCCGCGCGTTGCTCGCTCCCGTCCACGCAGATTTCGGCCGCCTCCTCGACATGGAAGCCAGTTCGGCCATCATCGTCGCCCTCGGCTTCGCGCCAAAAGACACCCGCAACCTCCAGATTCCTGAAGGCTTCGGCTACCTCACCTTCCAACCCGGTCCCGAAGACCTGATGGCCTGCACCTTCGCCGACCAGAAATACCTGGGCCGCGTGCCCGCGGGCGCCGTCCTGCTCCGCGCCTTCTTCGGCGGCGAGGCCGGTCTGCGCCTCATGAGTGAGTCCGACGAAGCGCTCATCGCCCGCGCTCTCCGCCAGCTTTCGGCCGCGCTCGGACCGCTGCCCGCGCCCGCGCTCCGCCTTGTTCGCCGCGCCCCGCGCTCGCTGCCGCAATACGCTGTCGGTCATCCCGCAAGAATGGAAGAGCTTGCCGCTCTCACCGCGCAGTTCCCCGGCCTGCACCTGGTCGGCAATGCCTATCACGGCGTCGGCCTGCCCGATATGGTCCGCCAGGGCCGCGAGGCCGCCCGCAAAGCCACTTCCTGAGACCTCCTCCGCTCACCGGCATCTAACCCTGCATGGCCACCAAAGCATTGCAAGCAGCCGCGAGCGGAACGTTCTCACTCGGCGGAGATCTCACCATCCACCGTCTCGGCTTCGGGGCCATGCGCATCACCGGCGAAGGCATCTGGGGTGAGCCCAAAGATCCGGAAACCGCAAAGAAAGTCCTGCGCCGCGCCGTCGAACTGGGCGTCAACTTCATCGACACTGCCGATGCCTACGGCCCGGAAGTGAGCGAGCGCCTCATCGCCGAAGCACTCTACCCTTATCCGAAAGACCTGGTCATTGCCACCAAGGGCGGCCTTACCCGCCAGGGGCCGAACAAGTGGCTCCCCGTCGGCCGGCCCGAATACCTCCAGCAGTGTGTCGAAATGAGCCTGCGCCGCCTGAAGGTCGAGCGTATCGATCTCTGGCAGCTGCACCGCATCGATGCCAAAGTGCCGGTCGAGGAGTCGCTTGGCGTCATCAAGGAGCTGCAGAAACAGGGCAAGATCCGCCACGTCGGCCTCTCCGAGGTGAACGCCGCGGAGATCGAGCAGGCGCAGAAGGTGCTGCCCATCGTCTCCGTGCAGAACCAGTACAACCTCGGAGACCGCCGGCACGAGCAGGTCGTCGCATACGCCACGAAGCACAAGCTCGGCTTCATCCCCTGGTTCCCAGTCGCTGCCGGCCAGCTCGCACGCGCGGGCGGACCGCTCGACTCGGCCGCCAGGCGCCATGGCGTCACCGTCGCCCAGCTCTCGCTCGCGTGGCTGCTCCATCACTCGCCCGTAATGCTGCCCATCCCCGGCACCTCGTCGGTCTCGCACCTTGAGGAGAACGTCGCCTCAGCCGATGTGCAGCTTTCGGCCGAGGAGTGGAAGGCGATCGAGGAAGACGCGGCCAAGCAGTAAGAGCACATTCGCAGAAGCCCGGGTGCCCCACGTCTCGCACCTGAGACGTGGGTTCGCAGGATGAGCCTCGTACTTCCCCACACAAGCCAACACCAGGCTTGTATGGGCCACCTGCTCTTCATTCACAAAACACTGTCATCTCGACCGCAGCGAGGCGGCTTCATCGTCTCGCGCAGTTGGGATGACAGTGCATTGGAAATGGAAAAGGGCAGCCTCACCGGCTGCCCTTTGTTCTGCTCTAAACCTGCCTTACATTTCCAGAAAATTCCGGATCAGCTTCTTGCCGTCGCTGGTCAGCACGCTCTCGGGATGGAACTGCACGCCCTCGACTTTCATTGTCTTGTGACGCAGCCCCATGATGGTGCCGTCCGCCGTCCGCGCCGAGATCTCGAGCTCCTGCGGCAGGTTCTTCTCCGCCACGATCAGCGAGTGGTACCGCGTGCAGGTCATCGGCGTCGCAATGCCCTGGAAGATCGTCTTGCCATCGTGCTCTACCTCGCTGGTCTTGCCGTGCATCAGTTTAGAAGCACGCACGACGTCGCCGCCGAAGGCCGCGCCGATAGCCTGGTGGCCGAGGCACACACCCAGAATCGGTACCTTGCCTGCGAAGTGCTTGATCAGATCGATCGAGATGCCAGCTTCCTGCGGTGTACACGGGCCCGGTGAAAGCAGGATGCGCTCCGGCTTGAGCGCGTCTACTTCGTCCACGGTCAGCTCATCGTTGCGGCGGATCGTCATCTCCGCGCCCAGCTCACCCATGTACTGCACCAGGTTGTACGTAAAAGAGTCGTAGTTATCGAGAACGAAGATCATCGGACTACTACAAGTGTAGCGCTTCATCGGAACTGAGGATCAGGCAGCCTTCTCCGCTCGCCACATGAGCACGCCCAGCAGGATCGCCACGAGGAACAGCGCAGGCACATCCGCCATCAGGTGGCTGGTCTCCATCGGGTCTCTGATAGCCTGCTCGGCCATGATGGCTCCGTGCACCACGCTGGACCACACCGTGAACCAGATGAGGCTGCGATGCGCCTGCGGATTGCGCGACGCCACCAGCAGGAACACGCCAAGAGTAGCGTAAACACCAATGATCATCATGAGATAGTGAGAATGGCCATACCCCCACTGCCAGCCAGACGGCCAGACAATACCCAGCAGGTAGATGCCGAAGATAAAAATCAGCCCGACAACGATCAAAGCAACGCGAAGCAAGCGGTCCGCATTCATCTCATCCCTCCCCGGTTTGTTCCCCCGAATGGCGATCCAAATTACGTTTCGAACCCGGGAACTGTCCAGGCCTTTCCCTCACATGCTGGCGGCTCCATAGAGGAGCATCGGCAACCAATGCTTATTCCCGACCAGCGGGAGCCGAAGGCGAAAGGCGCAGTGGCCGAAGGTGAAAGGCATGGACGGCCAGCTCCATCCCGCGCGCAGTAGCTCAGTGGTATGCTGTTGCGCAATCGGGTTTGTCTCGTGACTCGAGATCGTCTTAAAGCAAGAAGACAGGGTTCGGGAGGTTCGCCATGAAGCTTTCCGCGGTCGTTCTTCTCCTCAGCGCCGGAGCTATCGCCTCCGCGCAGACGGCAACCGGGACGCAGCCCGCGTTTCCCGCGCCGCCCGTCGCCCTCGGCACACCTTCGCAGCAGGCATCGGAGGCCACCACAGAGCGCCTGCGCAAACAGGCCCAGGTTCAGGTTGAGTCGATGTTGCATGAGCTCGATCGGCAGGCCGCCGAACACCCCAGCTGCCCCGTTCTGCTCACCAGCGCCGAGTTCGAGCCCTATGCGATGCCTGTCGGCTCGACCGGACAAGGTCCCGGCCATTTCAATCTTCGCTACCAGAACCACAGTGGCAAATCGATCGCCTCTCTGAAGCTCAGCGTTCAGCTGCTGGTGAAGCGGAGTGTTTACGATCTGCAGGCTTACCCGCTGAGCCTGACGCTCAGCGCCGAGAGCGGCAGCAGCGGCGAACTGGACCAGCTCAGCCGCCTTGCGCTGCCCACCGGTCTCCACCCCACAACAATCCGTAACGTCGCGCTCATCGAGGTTACCTACAGCGACGGATCGACCTGGACATCGGCCCCATCCCTCGATGGAACACCGGCCTGCAGCCTGCAACCGAGCCCAATGCGTGAGGTGGCCGCGCGATAAGAGCAATTTCCGGGCCACCCGAAAACCTCAATCGCGACCGACGGGAGCGAAAGGCGAACCGCCCGGGTGGCTAGGCGGCATCCACAATATAAATAACCAGGCTGAAAATAAACGACTGATATTACGAATTGTCATTCCGACCGGAGAGAGCCGTAAGGCGAACGTAGCGGAGGAACCTGCAGTTCTCTCGGGCCCAGGCAGAACTGCAGGTTTCTCCGCTACGCAGGACGATAAAAACCGTCCTGCTCCGGTCGAAATGACAACCCTTTTCGTTGCTATATCTGGATACGCTCTAACCCCGCGCCCTTTCGATGGCGCGTACCACGGCGCGCGCCTTGTTCACGCTCTCTTCGAATTCCTTCTCCGGCACCGAGTCGGCAACAATACCCGCTCCCGCCTGGATGTGTCCCTGCCTGCCGCGCATCAGCAGCGTGCGAATGGCGATGCACGAGGTCAGGTTTCCGGAGAAATCCGCATAGAGCACGCTGCCGCCGTAGATGCCGCGCCGCGTCGGCTCCAGCTCCTCGATAATCTCCATGGCGCGAATCTTCGGCGCGCCGCTCAGCGTGCCCGCCGGGAAGCAGGCGCGGAAGGCGTCCACCGCGGACATGCCCGCGCGCAGCTTGCCCTCGATCGCGCTCACCAGGTGCATCACGTGCGAGTAGCGCTCGACGAACATCAGGTCGGTCACCTTCACCGATCCGAATTCACTCACCCGGCCCACGTCGTTGCGGCCCAGGTCAACGAGCATCACGTGCTCGGAGCGCTCCTTCTCATCGGCCAGCAGCTCGCCCTCGATGCGCACATCTTCTTCCGGGGATGACCCGCGCGGACGCGTGCCGGCGATAGGACGGTAATCCACGCGATCGCCCTGCACCCGCACCAGCAGCTCAGGCGACGAGCCGACAATGTGCGTGTCCGCCTCTTTGTTCACGCCGAAGCGCAGGAAATACAGGTAGGGCGAGGGATTCACGATGCGCAGCGAGCGATAGACCTGGAAGGGATCGACGCCCGGTTCCACATCGAAGCGCTGCGAGAGCACCACCTGGAAGATGTCGCCCGCCGCGATGTACTCCTTCGCCTTATCGACCGCCTTCAGGAAGTCCTTCTTCTTCGTTTTGTACTCGATCTTCAGCTTGCCCGAGGGCTTCTTTGCCTTGAGATTCGGCAGAGGACGCGCCAGCCGCTTGGCCAGCCGGTTCAGCCGCTTCAGCGCGTCTTCATACGCGGCCTGCGGCTTCTGCTTGCGCACGTCGGCGGTCACAATCAGCAGGATCTCGCGGCGCACGTGGTCGAAGGCCAGCACCTCGTCGAAGAACATGAGCGAGGCATCCGGCATGCCGAGATCGTCCTTCGCCTTTTCCGGCAGCTCCTCGATCTGCCGCACCACGTCATACGAAAAGAAGCCGACCGCGCCGGCGGTAAACGGCGGCAGCCCGGCGAGCTTCGCGGGCGTGTGGCCTTCCAGCTCCTGCTTCCAGAGCGAGAAGATATCGCCCTCGACCTTGCGCGTCTTGCCCTTCTCGGTGACCTCGACATGCGTGCCGCGCGAGACCAGCTTGCGGTACGGCCGGATGCCGATGAAGGTGTAGCGGCCCACGTTCTCGCCGCCCTCGACGGATTCGAGGATGAAGCACTCCGGCTCATCGGCCGCCAGGCGCAGAAAGGCCGAGACCGGCGTTTCCAGGTCGGCGGTGAGCGTGCGATAGAGCGGCACCAGGGTATGCGTTTTGGCAAGACGAAGGAATTCGGCGCGGGCGGGCAGGGCGGTCACGTCAGGCATGGCTATAAGCATGGTAACTGCTACGCGCAGGGCGGACCGCCTTCGGCCCCTGCTCCCGCTGGTCGCGAGCCGGGATCCCGGGAGCCCCACCCATGACACGCCGTCGGTCATGGGTGGGGCTCCGAAGAATCTTTAAGTAAGCCGAACTGGGTACCCCGCATCTCGATCAGCACGAGATGTAGAGCAGTCGTACAGAGCTATACTTCCGCAAGATGACGCTCTGCCCGTTGAAAAAGAGACCGCAGGCATCCGACGCAAACTACATTCCATCGTTGAGCCTCAGCGGAGAAGGATGTGTAGATTGAGCATGCGAGTAAGTTGTCCTGTCAGAAAAGTATGGCTATGGATGGGCGCGTTCATCTTGTTCCCGGGAGCGCTCCTCATAGCACAGAGCGGTTCGGGCGACACCACAAGTGCAGACCAGGCCGGACCGGCCTTTGAGGTGGCTACGATCCGCCAGGCGAATCGTGGGGACGGCCGCCACTGGTTCGGCACGAAACTGGATAACTCCGATCGCTTCCAGACTTCGGCCATGTCCTTGACCGGGCTGGTGTATGAGGCCTACATGATTCCGCCCGCGCAGAATAAGGTGGAGATCGATCACGGGGTTCCGGACTGGGTCAACTCGGTGGAATACGACATTACGGCAAAAATCGAAAACTCGTACATGAAGGACTGGGACAGGCTCTCCTATGAGCAACGGATGAACGTGATCCGGCCGATGCTGCAGGCACTTCTGGCCGAGCGCTTTCATCTCAGGCTCCGCACGGAAGACCGTATGACCCCGGTTTATGTATTAGTACAGGCCAAGGGCGGAGCACATGTAAAAGAAGTTTCAGCTCCCGAGCCAGTGAAGGGCGATGAAGAAGAAGCTCAGAAGCGCTGGGCCGATGAACACCCGAATGGCGTCTATCCCGGGGTGATCATGTGTACGGGCGAAAAATGCATCGCACATGCAGTGAAGATCAGCACCTCTATCGGGCAAATCTCGGCCAACGCGCACTCGGACCGCATGGTCATCGATGAGACAGGGTTGAAGGGCTACTATGACTTCTCGATTCCCTATCCTGACAAGGCAGACGAGTTTCCCATGCACACTGTAGAAGAGGCGCTAGGAATGAAGTTCGAGTCGCGTTCCGTGCCCATCCAGACTTACGTGATTGTTTCGGCAGAGAAACCGGCCATGGATGGGGTGGACAATCCGCCACCCACCCGCTAACAGCCTTTACGGACTCACCGTCACCAGCAGAGTTGCCACCCCGGGTGCCCCACGTCTCGCTTCTGAGACGTGGGAGGGATCGAATACCGGACTTGGAAGTCAGCGAAAGAAGCCCATGCCCTCCCGCCCAAGCGGAGCTTGGACGGGCACCCGTTTTGTCTCCTCTCCATAAATCTCCAATCGCGACCAGCGGGAGCAGGGGCCGCAGGCGATCCGCCCCACGCGCAGTGGCGGGAGCGGGTGCCGAAGGCAAAAGGCCTAGATGGCCAGTCCTACGACTTTCGCATCATCCTCGCTACCCCTTTTGGCTTACGCAAAGTCTTGCCGCTGGCCAAATTGGGAGCCTATACTCGGTGAGTTTGGCCGAATCCTGGATTTTTCTGGAGTGGTCAGGCACGCGCCGTTACGCTGGAGCAGGCGTCTATCTCTGGTGAGCGGCTTGTTTCCGGGCGCTGTTCTGCCGGCAACGGCGGCAGTGCAAGATCGGTCCTGAACTCCGGCCAGCACGATCTGCCGGCAGGTCCGGGTTAAGGCTCCTGAACCGGAGCCAAGGAGTAGCAATCGTTATGGCAACCATCTCGCTCGAGCAGGAAATCAACCCCTGGGAAGCACAAGCTGCTCGATTTGACTTCGCAGCACGCAAGCTCAACCTCGACGAAGGACTCTGGCGCGTCCTCCGCTATCCCTCGCGTGAAATCATCGTCCACTTTCCCGTCGCCATGGATGACGGCCGCATTGAAATGTTCACCGGCTTCCGCGTCCTCCATTCGCAGGCCCGCGGGCCGGGCAAGGGCGGCATCCGCTACGCGCCGGACGTTTCCCTCGACGAGGTGCGCGCGCTCGCCAGCTGGATGACGTGGAAGTGCGCTGTGGTCAACATCCCCTTCGGCGGAGCCAAGGGCGGCGTAATCTGCGATCCGCGCAAGATGTCCCAGGGCGAGCTGGAGCGCATGACGCGCCGCTACACCGCCGAGATCATCGAATTCATCGGGCCGGAAAAGGACGTTCCCGCGCCGGACATGAACACCAACGAGCAGACGATGGCCTGGATCATGGACACCTACTCCATGCACATGCGCCAGACCGTCACCAGCGTGGTCACCGGCAAGCCCCTGAACATCGGCGGCTCGCGCGGACGCCGCGAGGCCACCGGCCGCGGCATCAGCGTCGCCTGCGACGAGGCGCTCAAGCATCTCCACATCCAGCGCGACGGATGCCGGGTCATCATCCAGGGCTTCGGCAACGTAGGCTCGAACGCGGCCCGGCTCATGCAGGACAAGGGCTACAAGATCATCGGCATCGCCGAGTATGACGGCGGACTCTACAACCCCAATGGCATCGATGTCTGCGCGCTCAGCGACTACCGCCAGCGCAACGGCTCGGTGCTCGGCTTCAAGGGCGCCGAGGCCTACGACTCGAACGACCTGATCACCGCCGAATGCGACATCCTCGTACCCGCGGCCACCGAGAACGTCATCACCAGCCGCAACGCCGAGCAGATCCGCGCACGCATTGTCTGCGAAGGCGCCAACGGCCCCACCACCGCGGTTGCCGACGAGATTCTCGCCGACAAGCGCATCTTCGTCATCCCGGACATCCTCGCGAATGCGGGCGGCGTCACCGCCTCCTACTTCGAGTGGGTCCAGGATCGCCAGGGCTACTTCTGGAAGGAAGCCGACGTCAACCAGCGGCTGGAGAGCATCCTCACCGAGAGCTTCGATGATGTGGTCCGTTACTCCGAGGCGCATGACGTCAACAACCGCATCGCTGCCTACATGCTGGCCATCGACCGCGTCGCCTTCACCATCAAGCAGCGCGGCATCTACGCCTAAGCAGCTCCGATGCACGCAAAAAGGACGGCCTTGGCCGTCCTTTTTGCGTGGAGGCACCATGTCCGCGCGGCTGAAGTCATGCCCCGATACTTTCCTTCCTATGGCTCGAACCCGATACAGACCAGAGCCATCGAGTGCAGAAAAAAGGCGCCTGCATCACCTCAAAATGCGAGCACAGGCAAGCCCTTTTCGGGATGATCGGCTTCTTTCCGCAACGCACCTCTGATCGCGGCTCGCGGCGGGTTTTGCACAGCCTTCGAAGCGCTTTCCCGCGCTGAATTTCTCCCCGCCTGCGATGTAACTCCCTGCATCTTCGGAGCTTCCGGTCTATTGACAAGCAAAAAAGCTGGCGAGAATAATGCGTACGTTTGTGGAAACGATACCGCTAACGTAACGAAACCATTTTGCACGACCGATTGCACTCCTGAGAGAACGCTCGAACCCTTCTCTCTTCCCCCACTGCACCCAGCTTTCGGAGGCAAGCGATGCACACCCTATCCCATACAAAATCCGGATCCCAACCTGCCCGCAGACGGAGAGTGCGCAGGCCCGGTATCCTTACCGCCCTTCACCCCTTACGCGTGTCCACCAGGATGGCTGCCCTCGCAGTCTTTCTGCTCGCTGCCATGCTCTGCAGCCTTTGCCCTGCTGCGCACGCACAGAACGTCACCTCTTCCATCTCCGGCACGGTGACCGATGCCTCCGGAGCCGTTATCCCGAACGCCACGGTCTCCGTCCAGAACACGGCCTCCGGACAGAAGTTCAACGCCACCACCGACACCCGCGGCGGCTATACCGTCACCAACATCCAGCCCGGAACCTACACGGTGGCGGCATCGGCGAAGGGCTTTCAGGGCGTTACCCAGAACAACGTCATCGTGGACGCCAACATCGGCCGGCAGGTGAACTTCTCGATGAACGTCGGCAACGTCAGCACCAGCGTTACCGTCGAGGCCAATGCCAACGCACTCCAGACCGAGTCCTCCGTCGTCGGCCAGGTGGTCACTAGCGAACAGGTCAAGAGCATCCAGCTCAACGGCCGCAACCCCATCTATCTCTCGCAGCTCGAGCCGGGCGTCACGCGCAATGCGCCGCTCTCCTCGTTCAATTTCGCTCCGGACTTCAGCGGCCCGCAGATCAGCGGCGCCCGCAATGACGAGATCACCGTCACCCTGGACGGCGCGCCCATGATCCGCACCCGCGGCAACGGCACCACCACCGGCGTTGCCGACGTGGACAGCGTGGCGCAGATGCAGATTCTTGCCACCAACTACCCCGCGGAATACGGCGGCACCTCGGGCGGCGTGCTGGCACAGGTTCCCCGCACCGGCACCAAGGACTTCCACGGTTCGGCCTACGAATACCTGCGCAACTCGTTCTTCGACGCCAACACCTGGGTCAACAAGCAGTCTTCGAATCCGGATATCGCCGACCATCCCACGCCCTTCCGCTTCAACCAGTTCGGATGGAATATCAACGGTCCGGTCGCAATCCCGAAGGTGGCCGAGGGCCTGCGCAACAAGCTCTTCTTCCTCGTCGGGCAGGAATTCCTGCGCTACCGCCAGTCACCGACCCAGACCGGTGTCGTGCCCACCACGCTCATGCGCACGGGCAACTTCAGCGAGCTGCTTTCGACCAACATCTTCATGAGCCCTGTGCAGCTGGTGAATCCGAGCACCGGCGCGGATTATCCCAACAACGTCATCTCGTCGGGCCTCAGCGCCAACGGCCTTGCCCTGCTCAATGCCTATCCGACACCGAATGTGAACGGGGCCAGCTACAACTGGGAAGACTCCGCGCCCTATCCGCAGAACCAGCGCAAAGACACTGTCACGCTGAACTACCTCATCTCGCAGAGCCAGCAGCTTCGCTTCTCGTTCCTGCACTACACCTTCTACCAGGACTCTCCCTTCTCGGGGAATTTCAACCGCACCCCGCAGGTCTGGAACTGGCCTGACGAAGTCGGCGTCCTCCATTACACCTGGACCATCAATCCGACGACGGTCAACGACTTCACCGCGTCCGCCTCGGCAGACCACGTAACCATCACCATCGACCAGTCCAGCGGCCTCTACAACCGCACCAACTACGGGATCGACTTTCCCTACCTGTTCCCGGCGGCGGAGAAGCTGATCCCCAACAAGATCCCCACCATCGAGCCGCAGGACTTCACCACGCTCGACGGCGGCCCGTATCCGTCGCACTCCGGCGGCCCGGTCATTGCCTTTGCCGACAACCTCACCAAGATCATCGGCAGCCATACTCTCAACTTCGGCGGCGTATACCAGTACTCGGGCGAGAATGACTTCGACCAGATCGACGTCAGCAGCTCCACGCCCGGCGCCACCAACAACCAGAATGGGCAGTTCATCTTCACCGCACTGCACAACAGCCAGCCCTCCACCGGCGCCGGCGTAGCCAACGCGGCCCTTGGCCTCTTCGACAGCTACGGCGAAATCGGCCAGAAATCCTACACCCTCTTCCGCACCAACACGGCGGAGTTCTTTGCCCAGGACACCTGGCATGCGACTCCGAAGACGGTCATCGAATATGGCGCCCGCTACAGCATCTTCCAGAACTACTACGCGGTATGGGGCAACCAGTCGATGTTCAATTCCAACTACTATGTCGCCGGCGACGCTCCGACCGTCGATCCAACCACCGGCATCGAGACCGGCGGCAACATCTATGACGGCGTCGTGATCCCCGGCAGCGGATTCCCAAGCTCAGCCAAGGGCCACGTCCCCTCCTCCATCCTCAACGGCCAGTACAACGGCCTCTTCCACGGTCTCAGCAGGACTTACTCACCGACCGTCTGGTCCTATATCCAGCCGCGTATCGGCTTCACCACCCAGCTCACGCCGCTGACGGTCTTCCGCGCCGGCGGCGGCCGCTTCGTTCAGCGCCTCGGCGTGAACGACGACGTCCAGCTGGGCGGCAACGAACCCTTCCAGGCCTCTGAATCCGTGACCAACGGCCAGGTCGACGACCCGGGCGGCGTGGGAGCCAACCAGTACCCGCTGCAGCTCTCCTCGCAGGCCTATAACCTGCCTGCTCCGGAGGCATGGTCCTGGAGCGCCACGGTCGAACAGGAAATTCCCAGGTTCGCCACCTTCACCCTCTCCTACGTCGGCCGCAAGGGCATCCACCTGCAACAGCTTGAGAACGTGAACGAGCTGACGCCGGGGACGATCCAGGCCAATCCCGATGTCACGGCGCCGGATGCGCTGCGCCCCTACCAGGGCTTCGCCTCCATCGTCGAAACCTCGGATCGCGGCAGCTCCTCTTACAACGCCCTGCAGGCCAACCTCAAGCGTCGTCTCACCAAGAATGTCCTCTTCGGCGTCGCCTATACGTGGGCCAAGCTCCTCGACTTCGGCTCCAGCCGCGGCTACGAGCTGCCCAACATCCGCGACCGCAATATGAACTACGGCCCGGCCGATTTCGACATCCGCAATGTCCTGGTCGTCGATTACGTCTGGAACATGCCGTACTTCGACCACTCCTCGAACTGGCTCCTGCGCAACGGCCTCAGCGACTGGCAGCTCTCCGGAGTGACCCAGGCCCAGACCGGCGTGCCGCTCACCTCGATCACCAACGGCGACGATTATGCCGGCGTTGGCCCCGGCGCCGGCTCGCAGCTCTGGGTGCTGAACCGCAAGCCGATCGTCAACAAGAGGTTCGGTACCGGCGACTGGTTCGACCCTTCGGTCTTCCAGGCCCCTGCCGACGGCACCTTCTCACCGCGCGGCACCCGCAATGCGATCTACGGCCCAGGTTTCCAGAGCTGGAACATCGCACTGCAGAAGCCGTTCCACATCATCCCCGGCCACGACAATCACGAACTGACCTTCCGTGCCGAGGCCTTCAACTTCACCAACCACCCCAACTGGGATACCCCGAACGAAACTCCCGGCAGCGGCACCTTCGGCGAAGTCACCACCAAGGGCCAGACCTACTCTTCGGACCGCGAAATGCAGTTCAGCCTGCGCTACGCCTTCTAAGGAGGAATCCGGGCAACCATGTCCTCTCCACGTAAGTACAAGTGGCCTTTTCCTACGGAAAAGGCCACGGAGAGATCATGGCTTCGGAGGAGGCCTTATCCGAATTCCGCTCTCACCCCCCAACGCAACCGCGCCGGCAGCAGAAGATGCTGCCGGCGTTTTTTTATTACCCTGCAATACGCCGTTTTCTCTGCCGTTTGAGTGCGTCAACACCGGTCTTCGCACCACTGGTGCATAATGGCCTTAAGACCCCTGCGGTCAGCACATCCGGGGCGCTGACCGAGCTGCTGACATGACCGGGGACCGAGCTGAGCTGTGAATCTCCCCAACTCCATCACGATGAGCCGCATTGTCGCGGTTCCGCTGCTGATCTGGATGCTCTCTCCGCACTTCCACGGCGTGGCAGGCTGGTATGGGAGCGCGGAGATCATTACCTCGCTCGCCTTCATCCTCATCTCGATCTCGGACGGCGTCGATGGCTATCTCGCCCGCCGCCGCGGCCAGATCACGACCATGGGGATGCTCCTCGATCCGCTGGCTGACAAGCTGCTGATCGCCTCCGCCTACATTGCACTGGTCCAGTACAACCCGCACGTCGTCAAGCCGTGGATCGCCGTCGTCGTCATCGGCAGGGAGTTCCTGGTCACGGGCCTGCGATCGATCGCCTCAAGCGAAGGCTTCACCATCTCCGCCAGCGACCTGGGCAAGCTCAAGACGGTCATCCAGATTGTGTCGGTGGTGGCCGCCGTGCTCGATCATGGCTGGCACGAATGGCACTTCGGCTGGTTTGTCATGCCGGTCGACCTGATCGCCGTCGTCGGCATCTACTTTATGACCGCCGTGTCGATCATCTCCGCGGTCGACTACTTTGTGGCTTTCTGGCGCAGGATCGAAAAGGCTTCGACCAGCAGCCGCTCCCGTGAAAATGAGTTCGTGCTCACCCGCGGCAAGAAAGACCTGCCCGCCAAGAACGTCTCGTAGGGACTGGCCGTCCAGGCCTTTCGCCTTCGGCACCCGCTCCCGCTGGTCGCGACCCTCATCAGCTTCCCCACAGAGGAGCTCGCCCCCTCACACCCAGGCGGAACCTGGATGGGGCGCCCTGGTGCTTTCCTATCTTGAGAAAAACCCAGCGTCGCGACCAGAGGAAGCGCCGTGCGAAGCCCAAGGCCCGGGACGGCCAGTCTCGCCCTGCACGCAGCAGCCGCACTTTCGTCAGAGAAATTGCAGGCTCACTGCGTCTTTTCCCCTGTGTACCTTCGTCTTTGTGAGTGAGGCGTTCGGGGGACTCTTGCTGAGACTCGACCCGAGTGTTCCTCCTGATGGAAAGCCCCGGTGGTTCGTGGGTCCACCGGGGCTTTTCTCGTGCTCCAAAGACTTCAGGCACTGGCCGGATGTGCATGGGAATGCGCGTTGCTACGCGTCAGCCGATGCACGAAGTGGTACGGCGGCCATGGTCCCGAGAGCTGCATCTGGCAGTCCTTCATCGCCTGGCTCGCACTGGAATACTTGTTCTGGTACCGCTCAATGCACTTGTGATCGATCAGGTGCGCGATATCCAGAAGCATCTTGCCCGATTCGGTCCGCTTGCAGGTGACCTCTTCGGCCAGCGGTGCGAACATCCGGTGCATCTGCACTGAGATGGCCCGCGCCTTGGTCTGACGCTCACGCTGCAGCGTCGCTGTCTCCCGCAGATTGCTCAGGTACTCGCGGCCGGTATTGGGCACCGCAGTCGCGGCATAGCGGTGAATCTGTTCCCGGCAACAATCGTCGAGAGTCACCTTCAGGTGCATCTCGGCCTTGCCGCGGAGCCGTTCAATATTCGTCACAAACTGGCGCTGATTTGAGCGGATCGAACGCCGCAGCGAATCATCGTCGGTAAACACCGTGCCAAAACGGAACGGCAATACGGTCGAGACTTTAAAGCAGTCGGCGATCACGCGAGCGTGGTCGACTGCCGATTTCTGGTTGAAACTCTCCTGCGGAGAATATTCGCTGACGATGACTGCAAGATCACTGGCTGGATAAAGAAAAACCTGATTTCCCTGAATCCCCGCAACCGATTCCAAAGGAATGGGTTTACGGTGACGGAGAAGTTCAGGAAAGGCTTGTTTCTCGGTTATGCAGTAGGCGTACCATGCCATAGAGAATCACTCCATTGCGGACCCGTGAGGGGTTGGCGTGCGGCGTTGCGGGGATGTCCTGCATGGGTATCTTTCGAATCGGGCTGGGATTCCGTCCGGAATTGCCCCAAGCTGGACGTATGCTAGTCCCGCCTGTCCACAACTGGCAATGAAAACCTTGCGATACACGCAGAAGGTGAGCAAACCAAAGGCATTTTTCTTTTTAAAAGATCAAAATGCCTGTTGATTCCCTCAACGGAACGGAAGAAAACCGACATTCGTTTCCGTTCTCTTCAAAATCCCGAGGAAAGCGCTACCCCTGGGACGCTGGGTCGTGCAGCTTTGCCAGAAGCAGCCCCACCATCAGAATCAGGATCACCAGCAGCACCGCCAGGGCGGCGCCGACGGTGCGCACCAGGCTCCCCAGCGACTTTACATCCTCTACCAGCTCCGAATGCTCGAGATTGGTCTTCTCTGCCGCTTCCCGCAGCCGGGAAACCTGATCTTCCAGCCGCTGAATCTCGACCGCCTGGCTCTGCAATGTGAGCCGCAGATCCCGCTGCCCGGACTGCAATCCTGTCACACCCTCGCGCAGCTCCCGTGTTGCCGCCAGATTCTGCTGCTGGTTCTGCTGGCCATGTCCCATGCCGAGCAGCTCGAGCAGGGGCAGGAACCGGGCATCGAGCAGCGGCGCCAGCCGGGTCAGGAATGGAACGATCGCCTTCAACTGGGTAAGGGCCCGGGCCAGCGCATGCGGGTCCTGAGACGCCTCTGCCTCACGGGACTCCTCGATGGCCAGATGCGGATCGAGCCGGCCTTCCAGCAGGTCGTCACCGGCGCCCCGCTTCCCGGACGAGGGATCGTCCGACGCCAGCTCGATCAGCCGGTCCACAGCCGTTTCCCGGGCCGTTTCCTTCGGGTTGCGCGATGCCGTGCCGCGGCTGCGACCCAGCTTGGACATCAGTTCGTCAATCATCAGGGGGAGCGGCTCCTGTCACCACTATAGGCTGCTACAGCTCCTACTTCTTTGCCGGAGCCTCTGCCGCCTTGGATGCTTCCGCCTGCTGGCGCAGCGCATGCACCACCACCCGCAGCATCTCTTCCTCGGGAGCCGGCTTGCCGGTCCAGATTTCGAACTGCCGCGCGCCCTGGTGCACAAACATCTCCACGCCTGTGATCACGGGCAGCCCTTTTTCGCGCGCCATCCGGATCAGCGGCGTGTCGATGGGGTTGTAGACCAGGTCGAAGACCAGCCTGGTGTTCAGCTCATCGGCATTGAGCACGCTTGCCGGTTTCACCCCGTGCATGCCCGAGGGCGTGGCGTTGATGATGACATCGAAGGCGGTTTTAGCCAGCAGCTCGCGCTTGAAGGTCTTCGCCTTGGCCTGGCGCGCCAGCTTCTGCGCCGCCTCCGGCGTGCGGTTCAGGATATAAACGTCGGCGCCCTTGTCCTTGAGGCCGAAGACCGCTGCCCGCGCCGCGCCACCCGCGCCCAGCACCAGCACCTTTGCGCCCTTCAGCTGCAGACGGCGTTCGAGCGGCCGGACAATTGCCGCCACATCTGTATTGAAGCCATAGAGCTTGCCGTCCTGGGAGCGCACGACCGTATTACAGGCGCCGATCTTCTCGGAGAGGGGGTCGGTCCGCTCCAGGTGCGGCAGGATCTCTTCCTTGAGCGGCATGGTTACCGCGAGGCCGCTGATCGGCACCTCGCGCACCAGCGTCAGCAGGTCGGTCAGCTTGGTCGTCTGCAGCGGCAGGAAGACCGCATTCACGGTTTCACGCCGGAAGGCGGTGTTCTGCATCAGCGGCGAGAGCGAGTGCTTGATGGGGTTGCCGACCACGCCGTAGACCTTGGTCGCCGCATCGATCTGGTCGACACGGAAGACATCCTCCAGCGTCCGCGCGGCGATCTGCCCCGGTCCGGTCTCCTCGCCCACCGTCGCCGCGGCAAAGGTGAAGACAGAGCCGGCGCGCAGTCCCAATACCCGGCTGATGAGCCCCTGATCGCCCATGCAGATGCCCACGACGCTGGCCAGATCCCGTACCCGCTCGAGAAAGCGCATCATGGCCACGTTGTCGGCCAGGTGCTTCGCCGTCGAAACCACCTTGATGAACTCCGGCTCGAAGGGCCGGATGCGCTCGAAGACCTTGTCCAGATCCTTCGTGGTGTGGAAGTCGTGGTAGCTGATCAGCAGCGCCGCGCCCCGGCTGCGCAGCTTATCGATCTGCGCGTGCTTGATGGCTTCGGCCGTCTCGATCTCGAGATCCACGAGATGACAGCCTGCCTCGGCGGCCTTTTCCAGCACCTCCAGCTCGGATGCCATGCTGCCCTTGAACTTGCCGCCGCCCTCGACGCGCCGGCAGGTGGCTACCGCGGTCACATCGCCGCGCTCACAGAGAAACGTCTGGAGCTTTGGGAGCGCGAGCAGCGGCTTCGGCAGGTAATCCAGCCGGAACTCCAGGAAATGGTTCTCCCGCGCGGCTTCTTCCGCCTTCGCAAGCATCTCTTCCGGCGTGGAACCGATGATGGCCACGCAGATGCGGCCAATGCGCGACCGTAAGATCGCCGGCGACATCGGAATACGTTCGGGGGCGGGCGCCGGGGCGGGTACAGACTTCGCGGCGGGCACAGCTTTCGCCGGGGCCGCAGCCTTCGCGGCGGGCACGGCCTTCTTCGGCGCTTTCGGCGTAGCTTTCTTGGGTGCTTTCATGGTCGCAATTGCGGCATCTTAACGGCTGCGCTCCACGGATGCAACCACCTGCATGCAAATACTTTCTCCCTGCTGCGCGGGACTGGCCGTCCGGGCCTTTCGCTTCGCGTGGCGCTCCCGCTGGTCGCGGACGGTGACCCTCTCAAACCGGGATGACAACTTTCCTGGCTGCCATGCATTGGCTTGTTGCTCTATGGGGATACGACCAAGGCGATCTCACGGCTCCATCAGGTAAACTTCCATCACTCGAATTCTGGACCCATTCAGCCGCGTCTTCAGCCTTTGAATGGCTTCATCCTCGGCTTGCTTGGCGAGAGCATTCCGCTGGATAGCATCCGTTTGGGAATTCGGAACTTCCTTCCCTTCAGCCGTCGCATTTGAATCAACGGCCTTCTCCTGCTCCCGGATAGGCTTCGCCTGGCTGGCGCGAATATCTTTGGATAGGGACGGATTATTACCAGAGTGATTCCGGATAACAACAAAGACTGTGTAGTCGATCTGTGCTGGAGTTACCCACTCGCTACGCGGAATGCCTGGAATCATGGCTAGAGCTTCGCGCAGCGTGGGACGGACTTGATACCTGGGATTCAGATCCGGTTCAGGGATGACCTGAGGAAGCGCATCGATCACCTTCACACTTGCTTCGGAGGAATCGTTGAAATAGAGAGGCACACCGGCCGAGGAATAGATGTCGAGGGTCGGGAAATATAACCTGTAGTTCAGGCTGATCCTCTTGTCATTCTGAAATGCCCCTCTCGTAACAACCGGAGTTGCCAGGTCAGGATGTTTCTTCTCCCATGGGAACAGGAGACGTGCAAATTCATGCAGTGAAATATTTGCACTTATAAATTTCGGGTTTTCTGCAGCCTGGAATGTGGACTGAGCAAAAATCTGCTTCGCAGGGAGCAGCAGAAGAGCGAAGAACAGGATTTTTCGCCGACGAAGAAGCCGCATTCTGTTTTCCTCTTGCAAGCTCATCCAGAGCCCTTGTCACTGTACACGAGGCATTCTCCCCTCCGGCAGGCACAGTACGGTCAGCTGCCCGCGGAGCCGGTAGGGGGAATCGCCTCCGCGCCCTTTGGCCGCGAAGCTGGGCTCGGACCAGAGCGCCATACCAGGGTGTCCCATATCTCATGCTTTTCGAGATGCGGGTGTGCAGGCCTATGCAAAATCTTCTGGATTCGTACCCTCCCCCAACGGAGCTTGGATGGGCACCCAGCTTGTTGCTCTAGCGGAGTGAAGGAACCTGCAGTTCTTCGCTGATACAGGCGAACCGCGGGTTCCTCCACTGCGCTTCTCCACCCCAGCGCGCCAACATCAGGCGCGCCGGGGACCCCGGTTCGCTCCGGTCGGAATGACAACGTGAGAAGGAGGCTTCGGTCGGGATGACAATTTGCGTAATGGCTCAACGGGGATACGACCTGGCTCGCGACCAGCGGGAGCGGAGGCCGATGGCGTATCGCCCTGCGCGCAGCAGCCTGCGGTAACCTTTGGGCAGGCAGCAAGGACGGATAAAACGACGTGACCGAAACGACTCTCTCCCCTCATCCCTGGAATCTTGAGACCCGCGCTGACGGGTCGGCCTCACCGGAAGCGCTCGAAGCCTGGGTGCAGGCCCGGCTTGTCCGGCATCGCGACGCCATTGCGCGGCTGCTTGCCGTTCCGGGGCCGCGCACCGTCGAAAACACGCTGCGCCCCTATGACGACGCCGTTGCCGAGCTCTCGGCCACAGCCACACAGACCGGCCTGCTCGACAGCGTCCACCCGCAAAAGGAGATTCGGGACAAGGCGCAGGCCCTGGCCCAGGTCATTTCCCAGGCCGGCGTCGAACTGGGACTGAACCAGGCCGTCTACCAGGCGCTGAACGAGATCGATTCCGAAAGCACGGATGCGGCCACGCAGCACTATCTGAAGCGCACGCTGCTCCAGTACCGCCTGGCTGGTGTGGATAAGGACGAGGCCACCCGCACTCGCCTGCGCGAGCTGCAGGACAAGGCGACCGTCCTCGCCCTCACTTTCGGCCGTAATGTTCAGGAGAACGTCAACACCGTCGTCGTGGAGGACGCGGCCGAGCTGGACGGTCTGCCTGCCGATTACCTTGCCGCGCATCCGGCCGGCGAAGACGGCAAGATCACCCTCACCACCGATTATCCCGACTACCTGCCGGTGATGACATTTGCAAAGTCGGCCAAACTGCGCCGCAGCATGTACCTGGCCTTCAATACCCGCGCCTTTCCGCAGAATCGCGAAGTGCTGCTCGACCTGCTGAAGATCCGCAAAGAGATTGCCGGGCTGCTGGGCTTCAAAACCTGGGCCGACCTGGCCACTGCCGACCAGATGATGGGCTCGGCCGAGAACATGCGCCAGTTCCTTGAAGAGCTCGACACGGCCAGCCGCGCCGGAGCCGAGAAGGAATTTGCCATGATCGCGGAGTTCGCCCGCGTCGAGCAGAAGCTCGAGTCGAACGATGCTGAGATCGATGCCGCGAGCCGTGGCTACTGGCTGGAGCAGTATCGCCGCGCGGCCTTCGAGTTCGACTCGCAGTCCGTCCGTCCTTATTTCCCCTACGACCGTGTCGAGCAAGGCGTGCTTTCGACCGCCGCGCGGCTCTTCCAGGTCGAGTTCCGACCCGTGGCCGATGCCCCGGTCTGGCATCCGGACGTCGTCACCTATGACGTGTATGACCGGGATACGCAGATCGGCCGCTTCTATCTCGACATGCACCCGCGCGAGGGCAAGGACAAGTGGTTCTCCGCGCATCCTCTGATCCCCGGCATTGTCGATCATCCCGATGGCCGCCAGATTCCCGAGGCCGCGCTGATCTGCAACTTCCCCGGCGGGCCGTCCTCGGCAAAGACCGGCGACCCGGGGCTCATGCAGCACTCCGACGTGGTGACGTATTTCCATGAGTTCGGCCACCTGATGCACGCGCTGCTCGGCGGGCACCAGAGCTGGGCCGGGCTGAGCGGCATCGCCACCGAGGGCGACTTCGTCGAGGTGCCTTCACAGATGCTCGAGGAGTTCTTCCGCGATCCGCGCCTGCTGGCTACCTTTGCGCTGCACTATGAGACGGATGAGCCCATCCCTGCCGAGCTGGTGCTGCGCATGAACCGCGCCGGAGCCTTCGGCCGCGCTGACTGGGTGCGCACGCAGCTCTTCTATACGACCTATTCGCTCGAAACGCACGCGCTCGATCCGGAAACGCTCGATCTCGACCACCTGCTGCACTCGCTCTATGCGCGCTTCCTGCCGTATGTGTGGATCGATGGCAACCGCATGTACGCGAGCTTTACGCACCTGGTCGGCTACTCGTCGAACTACTACACCTATCTCTATGACAAGGTGATCGCGCTCGACTTCTTCGCGCAGTTCGCGCGGACCAACCTGCTCGACGACCCGATTGCGATGAAGTATCGCCGGACGGTACTCGAGCCCGGCGGCTCGATGCCGGGGGAGGATATTGTGCTGCGCTTCCTCGGCCGCAGGCAGTCGGCGGATGCGTTCGTGCACTGGGTCGGCGAGGAGTTTCAGGCTGCCGCTACGGTGTACGAATAAGCGTTGCGCCATGCGCTTCGCTCACTCTGTCATCCCGAGCGAGCGGAGCGAGTCGAGGAACCTGCGGTTAAGCTTCAGATACTGGAGATATTCCGACGCGTAGAACAGCAGGTCCCTCCACTGCGCGAGTCGAAAAGGCGTCTCGCGCCGGCCGGGATGACAATATTTTTGTGTAAGACGAGAAGACTGCCTCACTTCGGTTGGGATGACAGGCTTTCGGTATCGGACCCACAGCCGCACACGGCTCACACACCTCTGACAGGAGAGACCAGCGATGACAGCATCCGCAATCCTCAGCAAGACGTATAAGGGCAAATGGGCGCTGGTTACCGGCGCGAGCGCGGGCATTGGCGTAGCTTTGGCCGAGGATCTGGCCGCGGCCGGCGCGAACCTTGTGCTCACGGCACGCCGCGTCGATCGCCTTGAAGCCCTGGCCCAGCGTCTGCAGGAACAGCACGGCATCCAGACCCGCGTGATCCCCGCCGATCTTGCCGACCCGGCGGCGCCGCAACAGCTCTACGAGGCGACCGAGGGCCAGGGACTGGAGATCGACCTGCTCATCAACAATGCAGGCTTCGGCTACCTCGGCGAATTCCTCCGCTCCGACCTCGCCTTCCAGCGCACGATGGTCGATGTGAACTGCGCTGCCGTCGTCGACCTCACGCACCGCTATCTGCCCGGCATGGTGAAGCGCCGCCGGGGCGACATCCTCATTCTTGCCTCGACTGCCGCATATCAGCCGGTCGCCTACATGGCCACGTATGCGGCCACGAAGGTCTTCGACCGCTACTTTGCCGAAGCCCTCGCCGAAGAAGTGGGACGTTACGGCGTGCGCGTCAGCGCGCTGTGCCCTGGTCCCACGGAATCCGAGTTCGGCCAGGTCGCCGGCTCACGCAAGGAAGAGAAGCGCAAGTACCAGCCCGCCGCCGAAGTGGCTCGCCTGGGCCTCGAAGGCCTGGTGCAAGGCAAGACCTGGGTCATCCCCTACTCCGGTGGTCGCATTCAGGTCTTCGCGCAGCGCTTCGTGCCGCGCCGCATCATCACCAAGGCCGCAGAGAAGATGTTCCGACCGGACACCGTGAAATAGCTGCTGCGCGCAGGCTGGGACTGGCCGTCCAGGCCTTTCGCCTTCAGCCTCCGCTCCCGCTGGTCGCGCTCCGACGAGCTCAGGACTCGGACAGGAGTATCAAGGATAGGGATGCCCGTCCAAGCTCCGCCTGGGTAGGAAGGCAGATTTCTATTCCCCAGTCACTGGGCTTGCGAGAGACATCCTCGTGCAGGAACAGGAAACGTATCAGGGCACGGCTTCAGCCGTGCCGAAACAAGTCTCGCGATGGGAGCCGATCGGGCTCGTCGCTTCCCCAACCGCCCGCAGTTTTCCTTATCCCCTGCTGCTATCTCGCGACCGGAGTGAGCGGAGGCCAAAGGCGAGCCGCCCTGCGCGCAGCAGTCCAGTAGGTCTGGTTGGCCCACAGGATGTGCCGGCCGTCCGGCGTCACTACGCCTGCGATCTGCCGTCCGCTCCAGTCTGTGTCCAGCGATCCGTCAGCGTGCAGTTCGCCGGTTGCGTCGCCAAACTTTCCGCAGGCCATGGTAAGCCGCATGCCGTGCTGCTTCACATCGCAGGGCTGCGAGAAATCGACATTGCCATACCATGCGCCGCTGAGCGAGAGCGGCTGCTTCGCAGGATGGATCGCCGAGCAGCGCTCCCAGAAGGTTCCGTTCGACCAATCGATCTGCGTGCCGCTTTTGTCGAGCGCGCCAGTCACAGAGAGCCATCCGGGGGCGACGATCTCCGCCGCCTTGTCCTTCTCCGTCTGGAGCACACGCGCCTGCGAGCTGTCGCCGTGATCGGTGGTTGCGATCAGCCCGTCTGCGCTGCGGGCAATCGTGTCATGACTGGCCGGATCGCCCATCGTGCACCAGTCACCGGCGATTGCCGATTCCGCTGCCCGGTTTTCCGGGAAGACCCGCGCATACTCTGCGGCTACATCATGTTTCAGCTGCGCCTCGAAGGCGGCGTCTTCCGCTGAGAGCGCAGGCCGCGGCAGCACCGGCTCGGGCGGCGCACCACCCCACTGCCAGAAGTTCACCCACGGCGCGGCGGCGATCTTTTCTGCGAGATTGAGACTCTTCGCCGCATACGGGAAACGCGCCGCATACGGCACGGCCCAGCCGATCTCAAGCCCCGAGGCAGGAGGCTTATAGTCCTGCGCCACACCTACGGCCTTTACGATGCGCTCCGGGGCCTCTATGGCCGCGACATCGAAGCGAACCAGCCGGTGAAGCGCGCCGTTTCTCTCGGCATAGAGGTCGATTCCATTCGCCTCTCCGAACTCCGCCAGCATCACCAGCGGTCCCAGAGCGTAGAGCTGGTAGTGGAGCGCGCGTCCGGCGCGGTTCATCTCCGCCATCAGGGAGCCGTCGCCACGAATGGCTTCCACGCCATGCCGGTAGGCATTCATGCCCCATAGGAAGCCGGCCTTGTGATTGCCCACTATGCCCTGCGCGCAGAGCGAGAGCCCTGCCCAGTAGAGATGATTGTTATAGGCATCGCTGCCCGGATGCGTGAGCTGCTGATCGAAATATACCTCGACCGGCACGGCCAGACGGGCCATCCACGCCGCAATCTCGGCATCCTCACCTGCTGTGCCTACGCCGGTGTTGCGCACCTTCAGGTACGCGATGGCCACGCCGCTCAGCAACCAGTTCTGGTCGTAGATACCCTGCCGGTGCGGCATCTTCCCTGTCCACGCATCGGCTTTCGCCGCTGCTGTGAGCAGAGCATAGGTGCATTGCGCCGCCTGCCTGCTCCCATGCGCCAGGTACGCATCCGCCGCGCGCACCGCATACTGCCCCAGGTGCGTGAGCGGTTCGTCCGCCTTCTCCTCCGCAACCTCTTTCACGGGATCGATGATCGAGTAGTGCGAATCGATGTAGGCACTCTCTACCTCGGTCGTACGCGCAAAGGCCGGAATCGCCGGGCATGCATACGCCGCATCGGTCAGTGCAATCTGCCGATCGTCCCATGGAGATCGCAGCCGGGCCGCCTGCGCGGTGGCCGATCCTGACGCCATGACTCCCAGCAGCCCGGGCACCATGATTCCGAACATCAGCAGCCAATGCTTCCCTGCTCTTTTCTGCACGCCTCAAGCCCTCCGGCGGGATAGAGCGGTTGCAGAGTTGCTGTATCCCGAAGCCGATGTGCACCAGTGGCGTTTTCTCTGAAAAACGCCACCCTGCACGATGCAGGAAAGGACAAGGAGACTCTGGAACCGCTCTAATCATACAGAGCGGCACGATCGCGTTCATGCCTCCTTCCGCATATACGCCATCTCCAGTAGTCAAACGTTTGCCCTTGACGTTCCTGTTGCGGGGCCGGTACGATGAGCCGCAAAGTGCCGGGCAGACTGTACTGATAGCAGTCACAGCCCGGTCATGTTTTTGAGCTTTGCTTCAGGAGAGCCATGAAATTCTTTTCGCTGTTCCGGCCGCTGTCCGCGGCCATGTTGTTGCCCTGCCTTTGCGCCGGTTCTTTCCTCGCTGCGCAGGCGCAGGAGGCGTCCCAGACCACACAGGTGCATCATCCCTGGGATGACCGCGCTCTCTCTCCTGACGAACGTGCCGATCTGGTTCTTAAAGAGATGACGCTCGACGAAAAGATTCTCCTCGTCCACGGGCAGGGCTGGGGCGTGCTTCGTCCGCCGGACCCGGTCGCTCCCGGTTCGAACTTCGCCGCCGGCTACGTGGAAGGCATCGAGCGGCTCGGCATCCCGGGCGTGAACGAGGCCGACTCCGCCGTGGGCGCGCGCATGGCCGCCTACCAGGCCCGCTATGCCACGCTGCTGCCCTCGACGCTGGGCGCCGCGGCGAGCTGGGACATCGAAGGCGCGCAGCTTTACGGTGACGTCATTGGCCGCGAATTGCGCGCATGGGGCTCGAACATGTCCATCGGCGGCGGCGTGGACCTGATGCGCGAGCCGCGCAACGGCCGCAACTTCGAATATGCCGGCGAAGACCCGCTGCTGGCCGGCACCATGACCGGCAACCTGATGAAGGGCCTGCAGGCCGAGCACATCATGGGAGACATCAAGCACTACGCCTTCAACGATCAGGAAACCGGCCGCAACGCGGTCAGCGCGAACATCGACCACAAGGCCGCAAGAGAGAGCGACCTGCTCGCCTTTCAGATCGCCATTGATATCGCGAAGCCCTCAGGCGTGATGTGCGGCTACAACCGCTTCGAAGAAACCTACGACTGCGAGAACGACTACCTGCTCAATCAGGTCCTCAAGAAAGATTTTGGGTTCAAGGGATTCGTGCTCTCCGACTGGGGCGCGACACACAGCACGGTGAAGGCCGCGCTTGCCGGTCTCGACCAGGAAGAACCGGAAGATATCTTCTTCGGCGCTCCGCTCAAGAAGGCGGTAGAGGATGGACAGGTTCCCATGTCTCGCCTTAATGACATGGATCATCGCATCCTGCGCAGCATGTTCGCCGCCGGCGTCGTGGACTATCCCGTGATGCCGCGCAATGTCGTCGATCCTTTCAAGGGCCGCGACGATGCGCAGCACATTGCCGAAGAGAGCATCGTGCTGCTGAAAAACAAGGACAGCATTCTGCCGCTCGATCCGGCGCGCGTGCATTCGATTGCGATCATCGGCTCGCATGCGGACAAGGGCATCCTCTCCGGTGGCGGCTCGGCGCAGGTCGATGCACCCGGCGGCAACGTCACCGATCCGCATCCGGGCGGCGCCAACTGGGGTGAGACGGTGTGGTTCCCGTCCTCGCCGCTTCGGTATATCCGCGAGCATGCGCCCACGGCAAAGGTCGAGTACAACTCCGGCGACGATGCCTCGTCAGCCGCAGCACTTGCGAAGTCTTCCGACGTCGCCATCGTCTTTGTGAATCAGCCCATGTATGAGGGCCACGATGCGAAGACGCTCACGCTGCCTGACAACCAGGACGCACTGGTTTCGGCCGTGGCCGCGGCGAATCCACACACCATCGTCATCGCGGAGACCGGCGGTCCTGTGGCCATGCCGTGGAGCGATGAGGTTGCGGGTATCTTCGAAGCATGGTTCCCCGGCATCGGCGGCGGCGAGGCCATCGCCAACCTGCTCTTCGGCACGGTGAACCCCAGCGCCAAGCTGCCCGCGTCGTTTGCCAAGCGTGACGCCGATCTGCCGCACCCCGAGATCGCGGGCATCAACCTCAAGGAAGAAGATCACTACGTCGAAACCAACGTCGGCGGCAAGCGCACGCGGCAGAACCAGCCACAGCTTCCCTTCTTCGACGTGAACTACACCGAGGGCGCGAAGGTGGGCTACAAGTGGTTCGAGTCGCAGCATATCGAACCGCTGTTCTGGTTCGGCTACGGCCTCAGCTACACGACGTACAGCTACTCCGGCCTGCACGTAAGCCCGGACGGAGGCGAGGTCACGCTCACCGTGAAGAATACGGGTGAGCGCGCAGGCACGGAGATTGCCGAGGTCTACGCGAAGCTGCCCAAGGCCGCAGGCGAAGACTACAAGCGCCTCATCGCCTTCGATCGCGTGCCGCTCGCGCCCGGCGAGGAGAAGACGGTCACGCTGAAGGTCGATCCTAAGCTGCTGTCTGTCTTCAACACACAGAAGAATAACTTTGAGCTCGTCCCCGGCACATACACCATCCTCGCGGGACCGTCTGCGAACGAAACCCCGCTCAAGGCCGGCTTCACGTACTCGCAGTAAGCTGCATTACAAACATCAAACGGCGTTCCTCTTGCGAGGAGCGCCGTTTTTCTTTGTTTCATTCACTGGAGAGTACAGAGAGATTGGTGCCTCCCGTCAGGCGAAGCCTGAACGGAGCACCCTCATCTCACCGCAGATGGCTCCTCCGATGAAAATCCAGGCGGCACGGCTGCCTCGAGATGGACCTGTTCTCCGGTGATGGGGTGCTCGAAGCGCAGATACTGCGCGTGCAGGAGATAGCCTCCATCGCCGGGGAGGCCGGGGTTGGTTTCGAGCGGCTGGCCGGTTGCGCCGTAGAGCGGATCGCCGACCAGGGGATGGCCGATGGAGGCCAGATGAATCCTGATCTGGTGCGGGCGGCCTGAATACAGACTCACCTCGAAGGTCGTGGTGCGGGCGGTGCGGGCGATCACCTTTGCCAGCGACCTGGACGGCTTGCCATGGGGGCTGGCAGCCCATACAGAGCCGAGGCGCGGATGCGGCACGAGGCCGATGGGCGTAAGGATTTCATAGACATCCTGCTGTGCCACATGCTGCGCCAGCGCCCGGTAGATTTTTTGTATTTTCGATGTGTTCCAGTTGGCCTCGAAATAGGAAGCCACCTGCGATGTCCTGGCGAAGAGCACGATGCCGCTGGTAGCCCGGCCCAGCCGGTGGACTGGGTTTGCACCGGGGCAATGCTTCTGCACCAGGCGCAGGAGAGTGTTCTCCATGAAGCCGCCGCCGGGCAGGGTGGGCAGCCCGCTCGGCTTGTTGACGGCCAACAGATGAGGGTCATCGAGCAGGACTTCAAAGTGCCGAGGAGCGTCGGGTTCGGTCCAGGGTGGCCGATTCCAAACAAGGGTCTGGCCTGCGGCGACAGATTCGCTTCCATCGGCGATGACGCCGTCGAGCATAACTTCGCCCTTGTTCAATGCCTGTTGCCAGGCTTGAGAACTGGAGTGGGAGTACAGACTTGCCAGGTGCGCGAGCAGGGTTTGCCCATGGTGCTTGCTGCCGATGATGGAGGTGTAGGCATAGCCCCGGTTGAGCATCTCGTTCGAGTGTAGGCCATGATCTCTATGGCAGCAGCGGCCTCGCAGCTGGGCAGCACCGGATTCAGGCAGCCGGATTCAGACGACAGGCGCGCCTGGGTGTATTGATCGAAAATCCGTAACTGCCCTCCTTCGGGAATAGGCCGCACGAAAATTTTCTTTCTCCTTGATTCCCTCTTGCGCTGGTCTTCGTCTTATGTGTTACAGTGAGTAACACTATGGCGAGTAACGTTACAGAGCATCGCGAAGAATTCCACGATCCGGCCGAGCTCGGCGAGCTTGAGCGCTCTATTCTCCACATCGTCTGGCGGAGGGCCGAGGTCACAGCCGAGGATGTTCGCGCCTCGATGGAGGCCAACGACCGTCTCCTCAAGGATTCCACCATCCGTACCGTCCTTCGCCGTCTCGAGGAGAAGGGCTACCTCACCCATACCGTCGATCAGCGGACCTTCGTGTATCGCCCTGTCGAAGCCCGCCGCGTCGTCGCCGGCCGCGCCGTCAAACGCATCCTCGACTGGTTCTGTGACGGCTCGGTCGAAGATCTGCTCGTCGGCATGGTCGATTCCAAGGTGCTGGACCGCAAGCAGCTCCAGCGCCTCGCAGATCGTATTGCAGCGTCGAAGAAGGAGAAACAGTCATGATGTCTCCCTGGCAATCCCCGGCGGCCCAGCTTGTCGTGGAATCCGTCGTCCGCTCGCTGGCCATGGCCGCCGTCGTCTGGGCCGCCATCCATCTCTTCCGCCTGCGTAATCTCCCGGCGCAGAAGCTCGCCTGGGCCATGGTGCTTGCGCTCAGCTGCGCGATGCCCGGCCTCATCCGCCTGGAAGCGGCGCATCCCGATGCGGTGCCTGTCGTTCGCTTCGCGCTGGCCTCCCGCGTCTTCTCCGGCATCGGCGCAGAGTACCAGCACTTCGCGCATCGCATTACCTCTCTACGCCACGTCGTCGAGGCGGCGAGCGCACCACAGACGGAAGCAGCCTCCGCAGTTCTGAGTCAGACACCGTCTGCATCCGGCGCCACGCCCTCCTCACCCTCCGAGAACAACAACTCTGCGGCTACGATCACGCAGAGCGCAGAGCGGAACCCCGAGCCGCAAAGTACGTCCGAGATACAGATCTCCAGACCGCAACCGTTTGAGGGGTCTCCCTCTGTCCTTCTCTCCGTCGAGCCGGCCCGGCCTGTATCGCGCTGGCATCTCGGCTCGCTCGTCCGCTCTCTCGTGCCCGCATATCTTTTCGTCAGCGCCGTGCTCCTGCTCCGCGTGCTGATCGGCGTTCTGCTGGCCGCGCGCCTCTGGAGCCAGGCAGAGCGTGCTTCCGCGATTCTCGATCCGTATGCCAGGATTCGCATCAGCTCACGCATCGAAAGCCCGGTCACCATCGGCTCGGGCATTCTTCTCCCTGCGAGCAGCACTTCGTGGAATCGCCGCCGGATGCAGATGGTCCTCGCCCATGAGCGCGCGCACGTTCGCCAGGGCGATTTCTACCTCCAGCTCGCAGCCGCGCTCTATGCCGCGCTCACCTGGATCAGCCCGCTCGGATGGTTCCTCAAGCGCCGCCTGGCGGAACTTGGCGAAGCGGTGAGCGACCGCGCAGCGCTCGATGCAACGAACGCAGGCACAACCAGCACGGCGTCTTCCGCAGACTACGCCGAGCTGCTGCTCGAGTTCGCCTCCCTGCCCCGTCGCGGTTTCGCCGGCGTGGCGGCGGGAGTCGGCATGGCCCGGCCCAGCTCCGTGCAGGGACGCATCGAGCGCATTCTCAATCCCCACGCTTTCACCGCAGCCTTCACAGGAGGCCGCGTCTCAGCCGTAGCGGCCGCCATTGTCGTGCCCTGCGCCCTGCTGATCGCTGTCTCCGGCCGCCGCGTACACGCAGCCGAAACCCAGCAAACCACCACCCTCCCCCAGCCTGCGAGCGTGACCGCCGCGCCCGATCCGGCTCCGGCAGACGAACCCGCTTCCGTGGCTACGTCTGTAACCGTGCAACCCAGGCCTGAGGCCACGCCTGCGCCGGCAGCCGTTTCCGCCACCGCCTCCCCGCAGGCAGCTCCAGCACCCGCTGCCGATCCGAAACCGACACCGTCCGTAAGCATCTCCGCGCTCTCCTCGGCGATCACCGGACTCTCACAGTCGCTCAACACCAGCGTAGTAGCACTCAGCAGTGAGCCTGCTCCGGTCTCGGGTCTCACGCGCTCGCTAGATGCGCAGTCTTCCAGCGCAACGAGTGCTACGAGTTCCTCCGCCACTGGCAGCTCTACCGGTACAGGCTCCGGAAGCGGACAAGGCCACTCCTCTTCCCAATCTGTCACCAACAGCGAAAGCCATACCTACTCGGTTGATTCCGACATCGACGATGACGAAGAAGAGCATGACCACAACGGCCATTCTTCCGTAGGCGTCCTCGTGCTCAATGGCCCGAATAACTCCTTCGGCATCGTCCGCGGCGATGCCAAGGTGACCGGCAAAGGCGCCGAGGGCGCAGCCTTCGAAAAAGCCCGCGAACAGGCCAAGGGCGACATGATGTGGTTCGAACGCGACGGCAAGAGCTACGTGATTACCGACCCGGCCACCATCGATGCAGGTATCCGCCAGTGGCGCAGCAGCCGCAGCGACCTCTACGACAACGGCGCCTATACGCTCATGCTGCCGAATCTCGACCGGCAGCTTGTCGAGCTCAAGCCCATGAAGATCGATGTCAAGATTCCGCCGATGCCTCCGGTCGACATCCAGAAGCAGCTTGCCGATGCAGAGGCAGCGCTCAAGAAGCTGCAGGCCGAGTATCCGCAGGGTAAGGTCAGCGCGCTCACCCCCGAGCAGCAGGACGAGATGCGGCGCCAGATCTCCGAGGTCATCCGCAATCTCTCCCAGCTTGAGATAAACGACCAGGTGATCCTCAGGCAGATGAAGGAAATTCACTTCGTCACCAACGACCAGATCCAGAAGCAGCTCGCCGACAACCGCCAGGCCATGGAAAAGGCTCGCGAAGAAGCCCGCGAATCCATGCGCAAGGCCCGCGAACAGGCCCGCATTGCATCTTCACAGCAGATGCAGGCCTTCTTCGACCAGGCTCTGCATGACGGCAAGGCTCAACCGGTGCAGTAACTCAGGGCTCAGATAAAAATCCCACGTCTCAATGGCGAGACGTGGGGCACCCTGGGTTCTTCCCTCTTTCAAGAGAACAAAATCTCAATCGCGACCAAAGGGAGCGGGGGCCAAAGGCGATCCGCCCTGCGCGCAGCAGCAGGTGCAGACTGCGGCATGCACGCGCTAATCTAGCCTTGATGCTGCGGCCCTACCCCTTTTTCGCAATGCTCTCCGCTGTCGCGTTCGCACTCCCGGCAACAGCCCAGCAACCCACTGCTTCCGGCCCTATCGCTTCCGTACCGATCGAAGGCGTCGCCGTCTCCGGCTCGCTCTCGGTGGCCGACGGCAAGGCCAACATCGCCAATAACGGCAGCATCACCGCCGGCGACAGCACCGCACACATCGCACTCACTCGTGGAGGCCAGCTCGCAGTCTGCGCCACGACGCAGGTTCACCTCTCTCGAGACAGCTCCCTCTCGCAGGACCCGGCACAGGATTCCGCTCTGATGATCGCCCTGGACCGCGGCGCGCTCGAGACCGACTACGCGACAGGCAAATACTCTGATGTGATTCTCACACCCGACCTGCGCATTCTCGTCTCCGGCCCCGGCCATGCCGACTTGAAGATCCGCCTCAACCGCCAGGGCGACACCTGCATCGACAATCATGGGCCGAATCCGCCGTATGTCACGGTAACCAGCCAGTTCGAGGGCGGCGTCTATCGCATTCAGCCCAATCAGCGTGTCATGTTCCAGCACGGCAGCCTGCAGCAGGTGGTCGATAACGAGCCCGAACCCTGCGGCTGCCCCGCACCCGCGCTTTCTGTCGCCAGCACCGGTACCACCGGCGCCAATCCTGCGAAGCCCGGCCAGAAAGCAGGCATGCCGGTCGGAGGACCATCCTCCACGCCTGCAGATACCAGCTTCCCGCTCGCAGTGAGCGAAGGGCTGACGCCGCCTCCCGCGCCACCAACCCAGCCTGTCGTCCCGGCAGGCACGGCGCATGCCATGGTACAGGCGCCTATCGGCTACAACTCGGCAACCACGCCGAATCCGGCCGCGCCCGATGCCGCAGGGCCACCACCTGCAGGAGCCGCAACTTCAGCCACACCCTCTGCCCGCGCAGAGCAGCCGCCGAAGCAGCAGGGAGGCTTCTTCCATGCCGTCGGCCATTTCTTTGCGAAGATGTTCGGACGGTAGCAGTCTTCACACTACCCGGTGAAAGGTTCGCGACCAGCGCGTCTTCTGGAAGAAGGTCAGCGCCGTGTGAACCATATCCTGCAGCCGCGGACCGAGGCCGGTAATGTCCTCGTCCTGCTCGGGCATGTTGTAGGACCAGTACACGAACATCGGACGGCCAAGGATGTTCTCCTTCGGCACAAAGCCCCAATAGCGGCTGTCGAGGCTATCCGGGCGGTTATCGCCCATGGCAAAGTACTTGCCCGGAGGCACCACGAGATCTCCGTTGTCGATGTGAGACGGCAGTTCGGCTGCCCACTGATCGGTCACATCCATGCCTTCGGAAACGGGCACGCGGGGGAAATCGTCGCGATAGGGCAGGAAATAGTCGGCCTTCGCCGTGTAGGGCTCATTCTGCGGCTTGCCGTTCAGGTAGACGACACCGTTCTCCAAATGGATGTGATCGCCGGGGATGCCGACGACACGCTTCACCAGGGTCATATTCGTCTCATTCGGCTTGATGAACACGATGATGTCGCCGCGCCGAATGGAGCGGTAATGGACCAACGGCATCCACTTCGCCGGCTTGCCGAAGGTGATCCGATCGACGACGACATGATCCCCAATGAGGATGGTCTTCAGCATCGAGCCGGTCGGGATCATATAGTTCTGGAAGACAAACCCGAAGGCAAACAGCGCCAGCACAAACACCGCGCAATAGGAGGCGAAGCCCTCAAGCAGCGTCTCGCCGCCTTTTTCCTGTTCTGCTGTCAAACAATCCTCTCTTCCTTGCTTCTTAGACGGTAGCGCATCCTGATTACCGCAGGGATGAAAGCCCACGCAAGGGTCGCGATTTTCATCAGGCCCGGCTAAAGCCTGGCCTGAGCCAAATGTCGATACGCCACCGTAAGGGATCGTATTGTCCCAGCTCGCGACCGACGGGAGCGGGTGCCAAAGGCGAAACACCTGGACGGCCAGTCCCGCCCTGCGCGGAGCAGCTGCTAAAATATGGGACTGGAGCGTTTCGCGCGCGCCTCTGCCTCCTGCTGCGGCAGGCGGAGGCTTTATTTCCCAGGATTTTCAGGAGCTGATTTTATGGCGATTCCCGCCACACAGATGCGTCCGGGCATGATTATCAAGCACAACAATGAGCTGCATGCCGTGTTCTCGGTCGAGCACCGCACGCCCGGCAACCTGCGCGCCTTCATCCAGGCCAAGCTGCGCAACCTGCGCACCGGCGCCATGTTCGAGCACCGCTTCCGCTCGCCCGACCCGATCGATCGTGTCATCGTCGATGAGATCGACATGGAGTTCCTCTACAACGACGGCGACGACTACTACTTCATGGACACGACGAACTACGAGCAGACTCACCTAAAGCGCGACACGCTGGGTGATGCCGTCGAATACCTGACGCCGAATCTACAGATCACCGTCTCGTTCTTCGACGGCGTGGCCGTCGGCATCGAGCTGCCGCAGGTGGTCGAGCTGACCGTGGTCGAAACGGAGCCGGGCCTGAAGTCGGCCACCGCTTCGTCGGTGACCAAGCCGGCCAAGATGGAAACCGGCCTCGTGGTGCAGGTGCCGCCCTTCATCAACGAAGGCGAGAAGATCCGCATCGACACCGCCGAAGGCGCGTACATGAGCCGCGCGTAAGAGCACGCGGAAAATCACAGACGGCGCGGCTTCGGCTGCGCCGTTTTTTCTTTGCCTAACGATCATTCGACCGTATTCTCGTCTGCAAGATGCCCCAGCCCAGATTCCTGCTTCCTGCCCTTGCAGGCTTTCTTGCCTGTACGCTCTCCGCTTCCGCACAAACCACGGCGCAGAGTGTCGATGCCGACCTGCCCTCGCTGCTCTCGACCTACAAGGACATCCACAGCCATCCTGAGCTCTCGCATCACGAGGAGCGCACCTCGGCGCTGCTGAGCGGCGATCTGCGTAAGCTCGGTTATGACGTGACCGAGCGCGTCGGCAGGTACGAGGACGGATCGCAGGCTTACGGCGTGGTCGCCATCCTTAAAAATGGCTCCGGGCCGCAATTGCTGGTACGCGCGGACATGGATGCTCTGCCGGTGGAAGAGAAAACCGGCCTGCCTTACGCGAGCCACGTGCGCGGGATCAACGCGCAGGGCGCGGATGTGCCGGTGATGCACGCCTGCGGGCACGATATTCACGTCACCGTGCTGCTCGGCTTTGCGAAGCAGATGATCGAGCAGAAGAGCGCATGGCACGGCACGCTGATGCTCATCGGCCAGCCGTCAGAGGAGACCATCGACGGCGCGCGCGCCATGCTCGCCGACCATCTTTATGAGCGCTTCGGCAAGCCGGACTTCATCCTCTCCGAGCACGACGCCAGCGACTACCCGACCGGCTCCATTGCCATCAAGCCCGGGCCGCTGGCGGCAAGCTCGACCAGCATCGATGTGGTGATGCGCGGCAAGGGTGGCCACGGCGCCGCGCCCGAGCTGACGAAAGACCCCGTGCTGATGGCCGCCGAGTTCATCGTGCAGTTGCAGACCGTGGTCAGCCGGCAGATCGATCCGCAGCAGCCCGCGGTCATCACCGTCGGGCAGATCCACGGCGGCACCAAGCGCAACATCATTCCCGATGAAGTGAGCATGGGCCTGACCATGCGCGCCTACGACGAAACCACGCGCCTGGCCATGATCGAAGACCTGAAGCGCATCGCCAACGGCATCGCCATCGGCTACGGCGTGCCCGAGGACCGCATGCCCATCGTCACCGTGAGCCAGACCGAGATCACCCCGGCCACGCTCAACGATCCGGCGCTCGAGGCCCGACTGCATGCCTCGGCGGTTAAGGCGCTCGGCGCGGCGCATGTGCTCGATGCCTCAGCCTTCATGGGCTCGGAAGACGTCGGTGTCTTTCGCCTGAACAACACGATTCCCGGCGTCATGTTCGCGCTCGGCGCATCGGACCCGGACAAGCTCGCCGCCGCGCACAAGGCGGGAACCGAGCTGCCCGGCCCGCACTCGGCACTCTTCGCGCCCGTGCCCGAGCCGACCATCCGCACCGGCGTCACCGCGATGACGGCCATGGCGATTGGGCTTTTGCAGCCAAAGGCGTAATGCAGCTCCCCCCACACAAGCCAACACCAGGCTTGTATGAGCCGCCCCAGCACAGCAGGCGTATCCCACGTCTCAACATCGAGACGTGGGGCACCCCGGTGATTTCTCCACAGGGATTGATTACCCTCCCGCCCAAGCGCAGCTTGGACGGGGCACCCCGTTTTTCTCTATTTGAAGGGACAAAAAATTCAGCTCGCGACCATAGGGAGCGGAGGCCGAAGGCCTTTCGCCCTGCGCGCAGCAGCCAGTCCCTTGCTTCGGGCATGAGGATTTGAAACACTAAATCCGCATCGCATGGTCCGTCATTATCTCGTCAAAGGACGCGTTCAGGGAGTCGGTTTCCGTTGGTTCGTCCACCGCGAAGCCGCCGAAATCGGCCTGCACGGCTGGGTCCGCAATACCGAGGACGGCCATGTGGAGGTCGTCGCCTCCGGCTCGGCGGAACAGCTCGCCGAACTGAACCAGGCCCTGCACAAAGGCTCGCGCGGCAGCCGCGTCGATGCCGTCATCGAACACGAACTGGCCGAGAGCGAAGCCGCTTCGCTCGGCCCCTTCCAGATTGAAGGCGCCTGGTAACCCGCGCCACACCTCGATTCAAGACCGATTCAAAGGAGCCATACCACCGATGTCCCACCGGCCCATTGACTGCGAGCCCCTCAAGGACCTCGTCCGCACCGTGCCCGACTTCCCCAAGCCCGGCATCCTCTTTTACGACATCACGACCCTGCTCAAGGACAAGGCCGGCTTCGCCCAGATGATCGACGCCCTGGCCGCGCACTACATCGACAAGAACATCGATCTCGTCCTCGGCATCGAAGCGCGCGGCTTCATCTTCGGCCCTGCGCTCGCCTATCGCCTCAACGCCGGCTTCGTACCGGTGCGCAAACCGCGCAAGCTGCCCGCGCCGGTGGCGCGCGTGACCTATGACCTGGAATACGGCAGCGACACGCTCGAAATCCATGTCGATGCCATCGAGCCGGGCCAGAACGTGGTGATCGTGGACGACCTGCTGGCCACCGGCGGCACCATGGAGGCCACGATCAAGCTCGTGCGCCAGCTCGGCGGACATATCGCCGGACTCGGCTTCGCCGTCGAGCTCGACTTCCTCAAGGGGCGCGAGAAGTTTCCCGACCTCGACGTCTACAGCCTGCTGCACTACAACGAGTAAGGCACACCTGCGATACAAGATTTGTCACTGTTACAGATATAAAAGAGCGGCCCTTGCGGGCCGCTCTTTTGCTTTGCCGCTCAGACTATGCCGAACGGCCGCGCAGGAAGTGGAAAATGATCGAGACCACCGCCAGAATCAGCAGCAGGTGAATGAGAAATCCTGCGACATGGAACATCATGAAACCGCCAATCCAAAGCAGGACCAGCACCAACGCCAAAATCAGGAACATATTCTTCGTCCTCTTTTCTCTGAGTTCGTCTTCACGAGGAGATAAGATGGAGCGCGCCGTCCCGGGGTTATCTTCGGCCATGGGTCTTTCCTGCAGAGCCCCTCGTCTTTCAGAAGTTCTGTACGACTCTGCTCCCAGGCTTCGACGGCTGCACGCTTCGCCCTATCGCCTGCGCCTGCCATGAAAGAGGGTTTCGCATGTCGACTGCATTGCGTTCATTCTTCCTGCTGCTCACCGGGCTTCTGGCAACAGCCGCGGCTTCCGCTCAGGTCATGACCTCGCACAACTGGCAGCGCGCCCTCACCCAGGCCCGTAACCTGCTTCCAGACACATCGCTGGCAGGCGAACCCTATCATCTGCACTACGACCTGCACTTCCGCATCCCGCTCGACGGCCATAGCAACCAGGAAGCCGACGCCACCTATGACGTTTACGTCGATCCGCACCGCTTTCGCCGCACCGATATGGCCTCCGGCAGCTTTCACATGACGGTCGTCGATGACCTGCAGCATCAAACCTCCTGGCACTCCATGACCGGAGACATGCCGCTCGGCCTCTACGACTTCGAAGACATTGTGCTCGAGCCACGGCCCGTACTCTTCGCGCTCGAGCACAGCGCGACCCCGGCGCTGCTCCCCATGCACCGGCGGGTTCTCGAAGGCTCACTCTACGGCTGTGTGGATGACGGCGAAATGGCCATGCTGTGCTTCGATCCCTTCACGCACGTCTTTGCGCTCGGACAGATCCTGAACCAGACCTATGTCTACGCAGACTGGATTCCTCTGCGCAGCCACGCCATCCCTTCCCTCATCAGGATCTACGACGGCAAGACGCTCCTGCTCACGGCGAACGGCAAGATCGAAGTGTTTCACCGCTTTGCTCCGCTCTTCTTCACGCAGACCGCGCCCACCCCGCCTACGCCTATCGAGAACCGTCCCGTGGTCAGCTTTCCGCAGCTCAAGGCCACACCCTGGTATGGCAATGCATCCCTGCGCATCACCGTGGATGAGGAAGGAAAGGTGAGCCATACCGAGCTTGTCGAGATCGACAACAACAAGATCAAGCACGCGGCGATGAACTTTATCCGCGATCTGCGCTTCCGCCCCGCGAGCGAAGCACCGGGCACGCCGGCGACTTTTACGACGCTGTTCTATCTCCGCTATCTGCCGCGGGCGAATCCTTCTCTTCGATGACCAGCCGGTCCTCTGCGCCCAGGTATCCCTTGCCGCGGAAGCAGTCTTCCATCTCCGCCCGCAAGACATCGAGCGGCACGCGCAGCCCGGCCTCGAGCAGTCCATGGCCTATCGGCAAAATGTCGTCGAAGACCGTGTGACCGGTCAGGTTCCGCAGGGCGAAACTGTCGAGCCAGGCCACCGGACAGGCATGCCGCTCTCCGGACGTACCTGCCCACTCAACGCGCAGCTTACGCACGAACATGGATCTCTCCATCACGCTACAAAGCGCCGGCAGTTGGCAACCACTCGAAAAGGAAAAAGCTCTTTGTCTGCCTAAGGCAGCGGCTGCGCGTCGTCGGTCGGGATCAGCGCCGGCAGCCTGCTGGTATGCCCAGCCTCGTGCAGCACGGCGTCCAGATGCCCCAGCACCTCGTCCACCGTCATGGTGTACATCTCGCGGCCATTATCGTAGCCGGTCTCGATGGCCTGCTTCAGATAGCGGCCGGCGATCTGCACCGCCAGGGCGTCGGTAATCACCTTGCCCGTCCGCTTCTTCTGCTCCACCCACGCCGTGCACGGCATCGCCATCCACACGGAGCGACCGTTTACGTCGAAACGTACATCCACAGCATCGGCATGACGGGTGGCAATGGCCACCACGTTGGCCGTCCAGCGGCAATGCAGCGACTCGCCGCTCCACGTATCGGTCACCTGGAAGTCTTCGTACATGACACCACCAGCCTAATGGCACCTGCTCCGGCCAGCAAGTCGTCTGCGCCTTTTCTCCGTTGAAATTTCTGCGCTCATCCCCGCCAGCATCGGGGTCCGCACCAAAACTCTCAACATTGCGTCATTTTCTCGAGGGAAAGAAACAAATTTTCTGCGCCTCCATGCGTCCAATTGTTGTCGTATGAGTAACCCCCACCCGGCTAGCCGGATTTTCCCTGTAAGGAGCCTCGTGCAGTGAACCACTCCGAACACACCCTGCCCAACAACCCGAACCGTCTTTACGAAGAGAAGCTGCAGCAGCAAAAGCGCACCCTCGAATCCAGCCTCCGCGCCACTGTCCGCCAGGGGCGCCAGAGCGGCGCCGAGGAGACTCTCGACCCAGCCGATCAGGCCGTCTTCTCCTACGAAAAGGAGCTGCTCTTCAGCCAGGGAGCCACCGGCCATGCGCAGCTCAATCTCATCCGCCAGGCCCTGCTCCGCATCGAGGACGGCTCCTTCGGGGAATGCCAGCACTGCGGCGAGCGCATCGGCTCCAAGCGCCTCGAAGCCGTTCCCTGGTCCCGTTTCTGCATCGGCTGCCAGGAGAGGGTAGAACGCGGCGAGCTGGACGACTCGGTCCAGGCGGCGTAAGGGCAGGGTGTCAGGGGATAGGGTATGGGGCGTAGAAAAACCTTCCCAGGTTCAGAGGCGATGGATGCCCCTCTGCATTCTGAGTACCCAAGTCGCAGAATCGAGACGTGGGGCACTCAGAGCTTTTCTATACCCCATACCCTATACCCTGAATTTGACCCGCCGCCCCCTGAATCCTTACTCTCGGAAGAGAACTTCCAAAGGATTGCCATGCAGATCACGGTGCTCGATCTCGAACGGGAGCCGCTCGAATTTAACCTTGCGCTACCCCCCGGCGCCATTCAGTACGGCGAGGAAGTGACCCAGACCGGCGATCTCGCCGTAAAAGGCCGCGCCGACCTTATTGAAGAGCATCGCGGCCCTCGCGACATCGTTTCCGACATCCGCCTTCGCGCCAGCTACAAGGGCGACGTGGAAATCTCCTGTGCCCGGTGCCTCGAGCCTGTGCCCCACGCCGTTTCGGGCGAGTTCGACCTGATCTTCCGGCCGCTTGGCGCAGACAAAGACGGCGGCGAGCATTCGATCTCGGCATCGGAGACGGAAATCGGTTATTATCAAGATGGCGGTCTTGCGCTGGAAGACGTGTTACGGGAGCAGGTGCTTCTCTCCCTCCCCGTTCGAACACTCTGCCGTGAAGACTGCAAAGGACTTTGCCCGCACTGCGGCCGAGATCTGAACTCCGAATCCTGCACCTGCGAAGCGGCTTCGTCCGATCCACGGTGGTCGGCGCTCTCAGACTTGCGCAGCCGGATCAAATCGTAGTGTTTCGGTCCCTCAACCCGGCCGGCTGCCTTAAGGCGCCTGAACCGGCGAGGGATACCGCGAAAGGAATCTGCAATGCCTAATCCAAAGCGGCGTCATTCCAAGGCCCGCACCGCCAAGCGTCGCGCCCATGATGCGCTGACCGCCACCGGCCTCTCCGAGTGCCCCAGCTGCCACGAGCGCAAGCTCCCTCATCGCGCCTGCCCCAAGTGCGGAACGTACAAGGGCCGTGATGTTCTGGAAGTCAAGGAAGCCAACTAACCCTACTCAATGCTGATTGACATCGCTCTCGATGCCATGGGTTCGGATAAGTCTCCCGAGCCCGAACTCCGCGGAGCGATCCTCGCCTGCCGTCAGCTCCCCGTCCGGGTTCATCTCGTAGGGCCGCAGGAGTCTCTTCGCCGCGGCCTCCGGGATATCCTCGGGCGCGAACGCCTGCCCATTGAAATCGTCCATGCCAGCGAGCATATCGCCATGGACGAAAAGGCTGCGCACGCCGTCCGCGCCAAGAAGGACAGCTCGATGCGCGTCGGGCTGAAGCTGGTCCGCGAGAAAAAGGTCGCCGGCTTCTTCACCGCCGGCAATACGGGCGCTGCCATGGCCACGGCAAAGATGGTCCTCGGCGCGCTTCCGGGCGTCGACCGCCCGGCTCTTGCCATTGTGGTTCCGACGCTCTCCGGCAATCCTGCCATCCTGCTCGACGTCGGCGCCAATGTCGACTGCAAGCCGCAGAATCTGGAGCAGTTCGCCGTTATGGGTGAGCTCTACGCGCGGAGTGTGCTCAAGATCAGCCGGCCCCGCGTCGGCGTGCTCTCAGTCGGCGAAGAGGAAGGCAAGGGCAACGACCTCACCCGCGAGGCCTACGCCCTCATCAAGCAGCTCCCCGTCAATTTCATCGGCAACGTCGAAGGCCGCGATATCTACAACGGCAACTGCGACGTGATTGTATGCGACGGCTTCGTCGGCAATGTGGCCCTCAAGACCTCCGAAGGTCTCACCCGGCTGGTCCGCGAGATGCTCAAGGCTTCGCTGACCACGACCGTGACCGCGCAGGTGGGCGCGCTGCTCTCGCGCAAGGCCTTCAACAACTTCAAACGTCGCCTCGACCCCTCGGAATACGGCGGAGCCCCGCTGCTCGGTGTCCGCGGCGTCTGCATCATCGGTCACGGCTCCTCGAACGACCGCGCCATCATGAACGGCATCCGCGTCGCCGCGGAATTCGCGCAGGCCGGTATCAACGAGCGCATCGCGACCGAGTTCACCCAGAGCAATCCCGAAGAACAGCCCCCGGCCTCTAGCTTTTAGCTCTTAGATGAGTTGCCAGTTTTCAGTCCCCACCTACTGAGGACTGACAACTGGCAACGACCTCCAGCTCTGGCACAGACCAGAAGCACCGAGAATCAGGGTGCCCCGTCCAAGCTCCGCTTGGGCGGGAGGCAAGCCCCCGCGCTCCCCCCGATCTTCCAACACCCTGCTTCAGCCCATCTCCCGCAGCAGCCTGCCGATCGGCTCGGAGCCGGGAAAACGCTCCATGCCGGAATCCAGAATCTTCCGGGCCTGATCGCGCCTGCCTATCCGCATAGAAAGTGCCGCGGCACGGGAGAACAACGGCTCGCTGGCAAAGTGCTGGAGCACCGCCTCGGCAGCCTCCGCTGCTTCCGCATCCCGGCCGGAGAGAACCAGCGCCCTGACCAGGCGCTCATGGCAGTCCAGATCGTCAGGCAGGGCTGCGAGGGCGCGCCGCAGCTTGCCGATGCCTGCCTCCTGCCGACCCGTCTTTACTTTTAGTCCGCCATCCTGCCGGGCCAGCCGGACCTCGATATACCCCAGCTTGCTCTCGATCCGCGCCTCACGGCCCGGCGCAACGCTCCCGGATCGCACCAGCCTGAGGGCAGCGGTAAACATGCGGCGGGCTTCCTTCAGCTTGCCCAGATCGTGAAGAGCATCGCCGGTAAACTCCGCCTTGTACGCGCCCTCGCTGCCCGTATCCGCAATATGGGAGATCACCGCGATGGCCTCCTCATATTGCTTCCGGTGCAGGAGGATCTTCGTCATGCTGATCCGCGCATCGGCATGAGAGGGCTGCAGCGCGAGCGCCTTCCCAAAGGCATAGAGAGCGCGGTCTTCATCCTGGAAGTGGAGCTGCTCGGTGGCGCCAAGCTGTACCCACAGGCCTACCCGCGATGGCTCCTCTTCGAGGGTCCGGCGCAACATGGAGCGGTAGTGACGGTGCTTTTCCAGGATGTCCTCACTCGTCTTCAGGTGCCCGAAGTGATGGATGACCCACGGCGTCGGGATCAGGGTGAGATTTGCGGCGGCAAGCTGGTGCTCCACGACCTCGTGAATCCGGCCCCGGAAAAAGATGCGGGGATCGCGCCGGAAGAGCCGGCACAGAGGGTTGTCGAAGCAGGATTTCGCGATTCCGTCCGCGCGCGGATGGCCGCCGGCGAACTCTCCCTCAAGTTCCCGGGTGGCCGTTCCCAGCACATACTGAAACCTGCCCTTCAGATAGTTCCGCTGGATGAGAGAGAAGCCGCCAACGGTCTCGGGAGAGCGCAGCAGGTCCGGAATCTGCCCCCGCGCCTCCCCGGAAAGCTCCTCGTCTGCGTCGAGCACCAGCACCCAATCCGTGGCGAGATGCTGGAGGCAGGCGTTCCGTGCCTCGGCAAAGTGCTGATTCCAGGAGATGGAGACGATCTTCGCCCCGAATTCGCGGGCAATCTCAAGGGTGCCGTCGGTCGAGCCGGTATCGGCGATCACGATCTCATCGACGAGAAAAGCCACGCTTTTGAGGCAATCCCGGAGGTCCTCTTCGGCGTTTTTGACGATCATCGACAGGCCGACTGTCGGCATTTCCCCTCCCGAAGGAAGGGCCAGCAGGTGCACGGCCAGAGAATCCGCGGGAAAATAAGGGACTTATCAGCCGACGGCGCACCCCATGGAAATTTCCCTCGATAGAAAGCATTCGTTCGTGCCTCCCGCCCAAGCAGAGCTTGGACGGGGCACCCGCTTCTCTCTACCTGTCCCCTGTTTTGAGCCGCAAACGCAGAAAAGCCACCGCTCAGCGGTGGCTTTTCTGAAATCTTAAGGGCCAGTCACTGGCCTCCCGAAAAATGCCGCGGGAGCCTATAGCTTCCTCTGGCTTTGCACCCGGCCCGGGCAGAACCTCTTTGGGTTGCTGCTCTCGCGGCCGGTGCGTATCTTCTGGCTCCTGTTTTTTGTTTTCTGGAGCCTCGTACGTCGCTGGCACTTACCTATAAAGCAATCGGTGTGCCAATCTCACGACTCCATTAAATCAACGATATAGCCTGCTCTCGCCCTACGATACTTCCACAATCTGGAATTCATCCCATTTCTGAAAAATGGAAAACCATAGGTTTCTTCCAATATCACCGGCGATATCGCCTATACCGTCACGGATTCCCGATATTCTCCAAAAACCTCGCGCAGAGCTCCGGCGATCTCCCCTACGGTCGCCAGAGCCTCCACCGCCTCCGTGATCGCCGGCATCAGATTGCCCCCTTCATGGGCCCGTACCTTGATCGCTGCGATCGCCGCAGTCCAGCGCCCGGCATCCCGGCGCGCCCGCAATGCCCGCACCCGCTCCACCTGTCCGCGCTCGAGCGCTTCGTCAATCCGCTGGATCGGCACCTCCGGCTCCGACTCGCGGGCATAGCGGTTTACCCCTACGACCACTGCCTCGCCTGCGTCGACCGCCTGCTGGTAGGCATAGGCCGCGGCCTGAATCTCGCCCTGCACCCAGCCGCGCTCGATGGCCCGCAGCATTCCGCCCTGCGCCTCGATCCGGGCAAAGTACGCTTCAGCCTCCTGCTCCAGGCCGGAGGTCCTCGCCTCGATGGCATAGGAGCCGCCCAGCGGATCGGCGGTCGCCGCAACGCCGCTCTCATGCGCCAGGATTTGCTGCGTCCGGAGCGCGATCCGCGCCGCCTCCTCGGTGGGCAGGGCCAGCGCCTCGTCGTAGCCATTGGTATGCAGGGACTGGGTGCCTCCAAGCACTGCGGCCAACGCCTGGATCGCGGTGCGCACGATGTTGTTCTCCGGCTGCTGCGCGGTCAGGGTCGAACCCGCCGTCTGGGAGTGGAAACGGAGCATCCAGGAGCGCGGACTCTTCGCTCCGAAGCGATCCCGCATCACCCGCGCCCACAGCCGCCGCGCCGCACGGAATTTGGATATCTCTTCGAGAAAATCATTGTGCGCATTAAAGAAGAAGGAGAGCCGTGGCGCAAAGCGATCCACCTCGAGCCCGGCATCGATAGCCGCCTGCACATAGGTCATGCCGTTGGCCAGCGTGAAGGCGATCTCCTGGGCCGCGGTCGCTCCCGCCTCGCGCATGTGATAGCCGGAGATGGAGATCGGATTCCACTCCGGCACGGTCTCGGCGGCCCAGCCGATCACATCAGTAACCAGCCGCATCGCCTGCGGGATGGGATAGATGTAAGTCCCGCGTGCGATGTACTCCTTGAGCACATCGTTCTGCACCGTGCCAGCGAGCTTCTTCGTCTCCGCCCCGCTCCTGCGCGCCGCCGTCACGTACATCGCCAGCAGGATTGAGGCCGTGGCGTTGATGGTCATCGAGGTCGAGACGTGGTCGAGCGCGATCCCGGCAAAGAGCCGCTCCATGTCTTCGACCGAATCGATGGCCACCCCCACCCGGCCCACCTCGCCGAGCGCCATCGGATCATCGGAGTCGTAGCCGATCTGGGTCGGCAGGTCGAAGGCCACCGAGAGCCCCGAGGTTCCATTGGCCAGCAGGTAGCGATAGCGCCGATTGCTCTCCTCGGCGTCTCCCATGCCTGCATACTGGCGCATGGTCCAGAGGCGCCCGCGGTACATCGTCGGCTGGATGCCGCGCGTAAAGGGAAATGCCCCCGGCTCGCCTAAATCCTGCCCCGCATCGAAACCCAATGCTTCAAGATCCGCCGCATCGTAAAAAGCCTTCTCGCGCTCCGCTTTGCTCAACCACACCCCCGAGGCAGACCGCCCATTTTACGCCTGCTCCGCGAGACTGGCCGTCCAGGCTTTTTGCCTTCGGCCTCCGCTCCCGCTGGTCGCGATCCGGAAGATTCGGGTTTACGAAACAGGAGCTAAAAAGCAGGACAAGAGCTAACGCGCGGATGCACGCTTACGCCGTTCCTTTTTCCGTGCGCCGAGAAAAGAGCTGACCGCGAACCAGAAGAAGATTGCGGCCAGGGCGGCGTAGGCGACAAAGTGCACATGTTCAGCACCGGCGCGCCAGCCCTGGTGGATCTTCCATGCGCTCTGGATGAAGAAGAGGCCGAAGACAGCGAAGAAGACTCCGGTGATTTCGAGCCAGAGAACGCCGCCGGCATGGACAAACGGTCCCCAGATAGACTCACCGAAGCGCTTGCCTTCGCGCTTGACTGCCCGAGCCCGCTCGGTGGCTCTCTGTGCCTGCTCGGCTGCGCGTTCCGCGTAGACCGGGGCCTGCTGCTGGGCCGATTGCGCGGCCTGCGAAGCCTTTTCGCGGATCATTCCCGAAGCAACCCGCAATCCCACACCCAGCCCGCGGCCTACCCGCTCCGGTTTCATGAAAAAAGTTTAGCAGTCGGCTGAAAAATCAGTTGCGTCCGGCTTTCTGATTCGAATTGCAGCCGTCCCTCATCAGAAGTAAGGTAAGAGAAACTGTCTCCTGCCCCTGCCATTCTCTGCGCAGTGGGCGGAAAGGAAGTCCATCGTTGAATTCAAAACTCAAGAAGCTGGTCGAAAAACTCGGGGAAGCCATCCATGAGAGCGTCTCCGAATCCGAATACATTGCCGGCGTCGTTCAGGACATCCGCAAGCAGGGATTCGACGTACTTCTGATGCTTGAGGCCACGATCGGCCTCAATGAAGTGGAACAGCAACCTGCCGCTCTCTCCGAGTCATCGAACGCAGAGAACCAGGAAGGGAATGACACGTTTACGGCGCAGGATCTGAACTTCCTCAAGTCGCTTCGCATCACGCTTCAGGAAGACGAGGAACCCAGCAACCAATCCGAGTAGCGGCCGTCCCCCGATCCGCGCTCCTGTGGTAGTATCCGCTCGTCCCTGCTTGGCCAAATCACTCTTGCCGTTGCGATATCGGCCAGGGGACCAAAGAGGATGCAACCCGCGTCATGAAGGATACACTCGGTGTTTTGTTAGCAGGCGGTGCCGGGGAACGACTGTTCCCTCTCACCCGTGACCGCGCCAAGCCCGCGGTCCCTTTCGGTGGCAACTACCGGATCATCGACATCACCCTTTCCAACTGCATCAACTCCGGTCTGCGCCGTGTTTACATCCTGACGCAGTACAAGGCTCTCTCTCTTAATCGGCATATTCGTGAAGGCTGGACCAGCGTAGTCGCCCAGGAACTCGGGGAGTTCATCGAGATTCTCTCGCCCATGCAGCGCGTCAGCGCGAACTGGTACATGGGCACGGCGGATGCCGTCTACCAGAACATTTACTCCATCGGCGCCGAGCAGCCGAAGCATGTGATCATCCTCTCCGGCGATCACATCTACAAGATGGACTACGGCAAGATGCTCGAGCATCACCAGGCGACCAACGCCGACGTAACGCTGGCCACGCTGCCCATCGAGCCGCATGAGGTCTCCCGCTTCGGCGTCGTAGAGATCGAGCGCTCCGGCGAAGTGATCGGCTTCCAGGAAAAGCCCAAGACCACGAATCTCCGTTCGCCCTTCAACCCGAACATGGTCGATGCCTCCATGGGCATCTACCTCTTCAATACCGATGTGCTGCTCCCGGCGCTGATGCAGGATGCCGAGGACCCTACCTCGAAGCATGATTTCGGCCACAACATCCTGCCCAGCATTCTCGGCAAGTACAAGATTCAGGCCTATAACTTCGTCGACGAGAACAAGCAGCATGCCCTGTACTGGCGCGATGTCGGCACGCTCGACGCGTACTACGACGCCAACATGGATATCGCCTCGGTTTCTCCCGTCTTCAACCTCTATGACGCGCACTGGCCGATGCGCACCCGCGTGCGGCAGTACCCGCCGGCAAAGTTCGTCTTCGGCGAACCGGGACGCACCGGCATGGCCGTCAACTCCATCGTCTCGGCCGGCTGCATCGTCTCGGGCGCGGTGGTGCGCAACTCCGTCCTCTCGCAGGATGTGCGCGTGAACTCCTACTCCGAGGTGGACTCGAGCATCGTCTTCTCGCACGTCGATATCGGCCGGCACTGCCGCATCCGGCGCGCCATCATCGACCGCGACGTGCATCTACCGGAAGGCACGGTCATCGGCTACGACCAGAACGAGGACAAGAAGAACTACTTCGTCACGCCCAGCGGCCTGACAGTGGTAACACGCGACCACTCGCTCTACGAAAACCCCGTCGCTTCGGACTTCCTCCAGCAGGGATAAGACCCATTCACCCCTAAGGCGTAAATGACTTATCTACGATTGCCATCCCGACCGGAGTGAGACGTAAGAAGACGAACACAGCAGAGGGACCTGCAGTTTTCGCCGAAACCGGCAGAACTGCAGGTTTCTCCACTTCGCAGAACGATGAAACTGTTCTGCTCCGGTCGAAATGACAACCTTTTGAGTTCTTTTATGTGGACACGCCCACCCAGAGACGAAAGTCAGGCTCGGAATGGGTTCTCGACCGTAACACCGAAATAGCTCTGCCCGGCATTCAGATCTTCGGAGAAGATGCGGCGGCACCCTCCGAGTTCGGCCGCGGCAACAATCATGCCATCGTAAAAGTGCAGTCCGTATTCCAGATGCGCATCGAGCGCGCGCCGCACCGTCGCCGCGTCCGTCGCCACGCGCCGGATAGGCTCGAGCACGCCCAGCAGCAGCTTTACTTCCTGCGCCGCAACCTGCGGCCTCAGCTTGTGCAGCAGGGTGGCTGTAAACTCACCAAGCACCTGCGCCGAAATCATCATCTCTCCGGCAATGGCCCGCGTCAGCAGCTCCCTGGCCACGCGCTGCTTCGCCGGGCTTCCGCTGTCCCAGGCGTAGACCAGGATGTTGGTATCCAGAAAATCCGGCGCTTCGGGCTCAAGGACGCTCATGCAGCTCCGCCCGCGTCCAGTTACGCTTCCCCACGCGATAACTTATCCGGTCAAAACTTATCGCCAGCGCCTCCTGTTCAAGCCTCTTCCGTCCCAGCCGAGCGTCTTCCACAGCCAGCTTCTCCAGGTAGGCGCGCACCAGTCCGGTCAGGGTTGTGTCCCTGTCGACGGCGATCTTTCTCACCCGCCGCACCAGATCATCCTGCAGAGAAAGAGTGATATTCATGGACCCATATTAAGGGTTTCCCTTATTCCGTGTAAATATTCGACACGAATCGAGGGAATCCCGATCGATGGAATCCGGGATTTGCGGCTTCCCTTTCGAGAGCACGCTCTTCCTCCTGTATTCTTCCCTTTCCACCTGTTGATGGCTGTATCACGACACCCACGGAACCAGAGTCCGGCGGCCTGCGTATGGACCTGCATGAGCTCGGCAGCCATACTCTCGTGGGATATCCAAGGATTCGGGCTTCGCCGCCCACGGCCCCGCACGGCTTCGCCCGTGGCGCAGCCCCCACGGCAGGCCTTCGAATCGCATCCCCAACCGGCACGACCGGCCCACGAGCCGGCACGGCCCCGCACTCTCGACCGTGGAGGCGCCGACCGCGCAGTGGAAGCCGACTGGCAGATCGTCGTGCAGCGTTGCCTCGACGGCGACTCCGGCGCATGGGCCGAGCTGGTGCGCTTTCACCACCGCCGCATCTATTCTTTGTGCTTCCGTTTTACCGGCTCCGCGCAGGATGCCGAAGACCTGACCCAGGACGTCTTCATCAAGGTCTACGGCAACCTCGCGAGCTTCGATCTCGCCCGTGGCAGCTTCCAGACCTGGATCACCACCCTGGCCCGCAACCTCCTCGTCGATCACTTCCGCCGCACGAAAAATCAGCGGGTGACCGATTCGATGGACGCGGGCTGGGAGGAATCCGAAGAGCTGCCTCTTGCCGGCCGGCTTGCCGCCGCCGGCCCCACCCAGCACGATCGCGCGGCCCAGAAGGAGATCGCACGCATGGTTCAGGATGCGTTGACGAAGATTTCTCCGGAGCTGCGCGAAGCTGTTATTCTGCGCGACCTGCAGGACATGGACTACAAGGAAATTGCCCAGGTATTGCGCATCCCGGAAGGTACTGTGAAGTCTCGTATCAGCCGCGGCCGGGCGGAACTTGCACGGCTGCTCGAGCGTAACAAAGGACAGGTGGTTTAACGATGTCCGAGCGCAATCCATTCGATCCGCACAGCAAGCCCGCCGGTCAGATTCCCGGCCACGGCCTGCGCCGCGACCTCCGCTGCGAGGAATGGGAAGCCCTGCTGGCCGACGCCCTCGATAGCGCCCTGCCTCCAGGCGAGGACCGCGCCTTCAGCGAGCACAGCGCCACCTGCGCCACCTGCGGCCTGCTCCTCAGCCAGGCCCGCGAGGGCCGCGAGTGGCTGTCCTTCCTTCAGCCCGAACCGGAGATGCCGGCCGATCTTGTCGAGCGCATCCTCGGCCGCACCAGCGCCGCCACCGCCGACCGCCCGCTGGCCGTCTACGGTGCTCCGATCGCCGCCGGACAGGGAATCGCCGGGGGCGTCCTGGCCATGCCGGCACGCAAATTCGTTCCCGACTCGCGGATGATGATGACCGCGGCCATGGCCTTCTTCTCGATTGCCCTGACCCTCAACCTTGCCGGCATTCGCGTCACCAGCCTCCGGCTCTCCGACCTCACCCCGGCCAGTATCGAGAACAACCTCACCCGCCAGTTCTTCGGCGCCAAGAGCCAGGTTGTCCGGTACTACAACAGCCTCCGGGTGGTCTACGAGTTCGAGTCCAAGATGCGAGAACTGCGCCAGGACGAGACGACGCAGCCCAGCCATTCCGGCTCGCAACCCGCAACTTCCGATAAACCATCCTCGGAAAACCAGCCGCCCGCTGCGAACCATCACAACGGCGGCCGACTGGAAGCCCTCCCCAACGCACCCCACCAGGACGATGCCCTTCATGGCCATCCTGTCCTGGCCTCCAATTCACTCCCCGGTGTGGATGCCCGCCCACACCGTCCGGCCCACACCAGCGGAGTTCCTGAACATGAGGTAGTCGCATTGCTCGCTCTGAACACAGACCAGGCAGAAGGGAGCTTGGCATGAACTGCGCAAACCATCCCGACCTTCCCGTGGCAGCTTTTTGCCAAAATTGCGGCAAGCCTCTTTGCACGGCCTGCGTGCGCTCGGTATCCGGCATCATCTACTGCGAACCATGCCTGGCCGCGAAGCTGGGCGTGGGCGGTGCTGCCGGCACCGCTCCGGGCAGCTATACCGTATCCGGCTCGCCGTCTTCCGGATATCAGTACACCGTCAACCAGGGCGGGTACACGGCCACCGGCTCCACGAACGGCGATGTGAACTTCACCGCGACCGGCCCCATGCCACCGCCCAATACCGGCCCGAACCCCGGAGCGGCGCTTGCCCTGGGCTTCATCCCCGGCGTCGGCGCCATGTACAACGGCCAGTTCGTGAAGGCCATGGTGCATGTGCTGGTCTTCGTCATCCTGGTCAGCGTTGCGAATAACCACGACGTCTTCGGCATCTTCGTCGCAGCATGGGTCTTCTATCAGGTCTTCGACGCCTTCCAGACGGCCAAGGCACGCCGCGAGGGGCTGCCGCTGCCCGACCCCTTCGGTCTCAATGAGCTCGGAGCGAAGCTTGGGGTGAATCCGCCCAAGGCGGCACCGTATTCTTCGTCCTCGACCTATCAGCCCTTCACAGCCGCTCCTCCGCATGTTCCACCGGGCGCACCGCCGGCCGGCAGCGCCGCTGGATTCACCGGAACGACTCCGGATTACACCGCAGCCAGCACCCATCCGTCCTATACACCGGTGCCTCCCGCAGAGGCGCAGTATGGCGACCCTGCCGCGCCTTTCACTCCGGTACCGCAGCAGCCGCAGTCCGCACGCCGCGAGCCGATGGGAGCCATTGTGCTCATCGGGCTGGGCGTTCTCTTCCTGCTGAATACTCTCGATGTCTTTCGCTTCGACTGGCTGAAGCACCTGTGGCCGCTGCTGATCATCGCGCTCGGGGCCTGGATGCTCATCCGCCGCAACGCCGAGGTGAAATTCAGTGCCCGTATTGGTAAAGACCCCCTCGACCGCAGTAATGACACGCCGACTCCCCCACCGGCCGGAGGTGCGCAATGAACACCTATCTCTGGATCCACCGCGCCAAGGGGCCGGCCATGCTGGTCATCTTCGGCATCACCGCCCTGCTGAATGAATGGGACGTTCTCTCCTTCGGCAGAAGCTGGCCGCTCTACCTGATCGCGCTCGGCCTCTTCCAGCTGGCTGAACGCGCAGCCTGGTCGCAGGCACAGGCCACAGGCGCGGCTGCCTATCCCAGCTCCTATTCCGACCCGGCGAATCCTTACGGCGCTCCCTATTCCGGCGCTTCGGGCTATCCGCCATACACGCCGGTGCAGCAGCAGCCCCAGACACCGGCGCAGCCCACCTCGAGCTCACTCTCCATCACTCCGCACGACCAACCCAACGGCAGTCAGGATCGGAGCTAAGCCATGGCCGCCGCCCCTCCGCCGTACTCGCCTCGTGATGCTGCCCGCCAGGCCCGCGACTATGCCCGCTGGCAGCGCGACCAGATGCGTGCTCAGCGCCAGTACTGGCGCGGCTACCGGCGCGCCTCGATCACCGGCCCCATCGTCCTGCTGACCGTCGGCATCATTGCCCTGCTGATCGAGACCGGCCATCTCAACGGCTTCGACGTCTGGAACTGGTACGCGCGCTGGTGGCCTGTCATCCTCATCGCCGTCGGCGTGGTTTCGCTTGGCGAATACTTTTTCGACCGCGACAACCCCTACGCCGGCCGCCGCTCCTTCGGAGGCATCGTCTTCCTCGTGCTCTTTTTTGCCTTTCTCGGCTGGGGCACGCACCAGGCGCACCATTGGGGGCCCTTTGCCGAGCAGTTCGGCGACAACGGCAACGACTTCTTCTCGCTCATGGGCGAAGAACACGACAACGATGTGCAGCTTTCGCAGGCGATTCCTGTTACCGGCGCCGTCAGCGTGCAGAACCCGCGCGGCGACGTGACGATCACCGCCTCGGCCGATAACCAGGTCCATCTGCGCGCGCACCAGGTGGTGCACACGAACGCCGACGACCGGGCGCGCGAGCTCTTCACCATGATCACGCCGAAGATCGAGACCTCGCCCTCGGGCGCGGTCATCAACGTACCCGGCAACAACGCCGGACGGGTCGATCTGACGCTGGAGCTGCCGGAGAAGCTGGCCACCACCATCAACGCAGGCCATGGCGATGTGACGATCTCCGGCATGAAGAACTCTGTCGATGTTTCCAATAATCATGGCGACGTGAAGTTCGACGACATTACCGGCGACGTGCACGCCCACATGGATCATGGCGACGTCTCCGCCCATCAGATCACCGGCCATGCGCTGATCGACGGCCGCGCCGACGACATCACGCTCTCCGAAGTGAAGGGTGACGTCGGACTCAACGGCGACTTCTTCGGCGACACGCATCTCGAGCAGGTGAGCTCAGGGGTTCACTTCCATACCAGCCGCACCGATCTCGACATGCAGCACCTTGGCGGCGATCTCAGTATGGATTCGAGCGATCTCTCCGCCAGCCAGATCACCGGCCCGGTGCGCATCGTTACGCACTCCAAAAATATCGATCTCACCCAGGTCGCCGGGGACGTGCACATCGAGAACAGCGACGGCGACATCAACATCGCCGCTGCGCTGCCGCTCGGCAACATTCAGGTCTCGAACCGCTCGGGCGGCCTCTCGGTCACCGTGCCCTCAAACGCCGGCTTCACCATCTCCGGCAGCACCACGCAGGACGACGATATCGAGACGGACTTCCCGCTTGCGAACACGGAGTCGGGAGATCGCCGCAGCCTCAGCGGTACAGTCGGCAAAGGTGGCGTGAAGATCGATCTCACCACCTCGCACGGTACGCTCGAACTAAAGAAGGGATCGAATCTGGAGCTGCCACCGGCGCCACCGGCTCCTCCCGCTCCGCCCAAGCCTCCGGTGAATGCGAAGCACTTCAAAGCTCCGCAGGATGTTCCGGCGCCGAAGGCGACCGAGCAGTAGGCACCAGGATTCATCCGGAATAAAAAGCCAGCGATTGAATCGCTGGCTTTTTACTTAACTTATTAACGAACAATCCGACGGTGGCCCATTCAAGCTTCGCCTGGGTGGGAGGGTGCGAATCTCTTCGCTCCTTCCCGGAATCCTGCAAACCCACATCTCGTTCAGAACGAGATGTGGGGCACCCAGATTTGAGTCAAGCATAAACGCACAAAGCCGACCAAGAACTGGCCGCCTTTGTGACTGGCTGCTAACCCGAGCGCGAAGCGCGAGGCCGGCTACTGCTTTTTGTAGACCACGCGACCTTCGCTGATGGTGATGGCGACCTCGCCCTGCATCTCCCAGCCGTCGAAGGGCGTGTTTTTCGACTTCGAGCGCGAGTTCTCCTTTTTGAAGACCCACTTCTTCGCCGGATCGAAGATCACCACATCCGCAAACGAGCCCACGGCGAGGTTGCCGCGGCCCTTGAGGCCGAGCACCGCGGCCGGCTGCGCGCTGAGCAGCGAGAGGACGCGGCTGAGCGGCATGCGATGGCGCACGTGCAGCACTGAGAGCGTGAGACCCAGCGCCGTCTCGAGGCCGGTGATGCCGTTCGGCGCACGCTCGAACTCCTGCTCCTTCTCATGCGCGGCGTGCGGGGCATGGTCAGTGGCGATTGCGTCCACCGAACCATCAAGGATGCCTTCGATCATCGCGGCACGGTCAAGCTCGGCACGCAGCGGAGGATTCATCTTGGCGTTGGTGTTGTAGCCCTCGACCGCTGCTTCGTTCAGCACGAAGTGGTGCGGGGCGACCTCGCAGGTCACGCGCAGCCCGTTGCGGCGGGCGCGGCGCACGGCATCGAGCGCAGCCTTGGTCGAGAGATGCGCCACATGCAGATGGGCGCGGGCGTCCTTCACCTGCGCGAGCAGACGCAGATCACGCTCGACGAGGCCCGACTCGGCCTCGACCGTCATGCCGCGCAGCCCCATGCGGAAGGCCAGCGGCCCGGCGTTCATCGAGCAGCCGCCGGTCAGGCGGGTATCTTCGGCATGCTGGATCACGGGCAGGTTGGCGCGCGCAGCCGCTGTGAGCGCCTCGCGCATGATGGCCTCACCCAGGATGGGCTTGCCGTCGTCGGTGACGCCTACCGCGCCTGCAGCCTTCAGCGAGCCGTATTCGGTGAGCGACTCACCCATCGAACCACGCGTAGCCGCCGCAATGGGGAAGACGCGGATGGAGGCACCGCGCTCGGGCGCAAGCATCCAGCGCGTGCGCTCCGGCGAATCATTAACCGGCGTAGTGTTGGGCATACAGCAGACGCTGGTGAAGCCGCCGGCCGCGGCTGCGGCCGTTCCGCTCGCGATCGTTTCCTTGTAGCCCTGGCCGGGCTCGCGCAGATGCACATGAATATCGACGAGTCCCGGCGCGACCACGAGGCCCTTGGCGTCGATGATCTCCGCTCCGGGAGACTTGATCTTGCCCGGCGCATCGATGGCGGCCACGCGGCCTCCGTCGAGCAGCACATCTTTCAGCGCATCCACATTGTTGACTGGATCCAGCAGCCGTCCGCCGCGAATCAGAATCGCCGTCATTCGGCCCGTCCCTTCTTGCTCTTGGCCGCGCCTTGGGCCGCAGCCTTCGCAGGCGCCTTGGCCACTGTCTTTGCTGCACCGCCTGCCGCATGCCGGCTCAGGGCACGGTCTACGAGCGCCATGCGGATGGCAAGGCCGTTATGCACCTGCTCGGCGATCACCGCCTGCGGCCCATCGGCCACTTCGCTGGTGATCTCGAGGCCGCGAATCATCGGCCCAGGATGCATGATCACGGCCTTCGGCGCGTGCGCGGCCATGCGCTCGGCGTTGGCCTGGTAACGCGACTTGTACTCTTCGAGATCGAGCGACAATCCGGCCAGCCGCTCGGCCTGGATGCGCAGCATCATGACTACCTGCGACTGCTCCAGAGCCTTGTCGAAATCGCGTTCGATGCTGAGCCCCGGCCCCATCGAGGCGGCCAGCTCCGGCAGCAGCTGCGTGGGACCGCAGAGGATCACATGCGCGCCCAGCCGCGGCAGCAGCTGCGCATTCGAGCGCGCTACGCGGCTGTGGAAGATATCGCCGCAGATCGTGACCGTCACGCCTTCCAGCAGCGTCGCGCTTACCGGCTTGCCGGCCTTGCCCAGCTTCTGCAGGATGGTGCGCAGGTCAAGCAGCGCCTGTGAGGGATGCTCATGCATGCCGTCGCCCGCGTTCAACACCGGCAGACCGGTGACGTCAGCCAGCAGCTGCGCCGAGCCCGAATACGGACTGCGCAGGATGATGCACTCGGCACCGAGCGCCTTGAGCGTGATGCCGGTGTCCTTGAGCGATTCGCCTTTTTCGATGCTCGACGACTGCGCGCTCACCAGCGAGGTGTCGGCACCGAGCGCCTTGGCCGCCAGCTCGAAGGAAGTCCGGGTACGCGTGCTCGACTCGTAAAAGAGCAGCGAGACGCGCCGCTTGTAGAGCCGCTCCGCGCGCTTTGCCGCATCTTCGGCTTCGAGTTCATCGGCCAGCGCGAGGATCGCGCCTACCTCTTCGAGCGACAGGTCGCCCACTTGCAGCACCGATCCGGCAGCCACACGGTTCTCTTTTACCGGCGCCGGCAGCGGCTCAGCCGCCGCCGGTCGCACCGCGGCGCTCTTGCCGCTTTCTCTTAAGGTAGGCATGGAAAATCAGGGTCCTTCAACCAGGCAGGAGCGGGTGTAGCTTCAGCCAGACAAAAAATCAAGCGGGCAGTTACTCCACCCGCTCCACCAACAGCACCTGCTCATCGTTATCGATTTCGCGCAATTTCACTTCTATAATCTCGCGGCTGGAGGTCGGCACCTTCCGCCCCACGAACGTCGCCTCGATGGGCAACTCGCGATGTCCGCGATCGATCAGCGCCGCCAGCTGCACCCGCTGCGGCCGTCCGAAATCGAAGAGCGCATCGAGCGCCGCGCGAATCGTGCGTCCGGTGTACAGCACATCGTCGAGCAGCACGATGTTGCGGTCCGTCACATCGAATCCCAGGGCGCCTTTTGCCACCACCGGCCGCGGCCCGTGCGTGGAAAGATCGTCGCGATAGAACTGGATATCCAGCACACCGGTGTCGATGGTCCGCTTCTCGATGCCGCCGATCAGCCTGGCAAGGCGCTCGGCCAGCGGCACGCCGCGGCGCTTGATGCCGACCAGGCCCAGCCGGTCCGCACCGTTGTTTTTTTCGATGATCTCGTGGGCCAGGCGCACCAGCGTGCGCTCTATCTCGGAGGCCGACATGATTCGGCCCTTTTCGCGCAATTGCGGTTTTTCTTGGGACATAAGGAAGGCTCTTGCCGGATGATACGGGGCGGTGCAGCGCTCGGGCAAGTCACTGCTGCGATGAAAAATGCAGAAGGTCCGAAATTCAGGAGCTTCGCGCCGTCCGGCTGCCGAAGGCTGCGATCCGCACGCCGATGGCCCCGCCCGCGGCTGCGAAGAGCAGCATCGCAATAGCGGAACCGACCGCGCCCATCAGCGCCATCGCCGCCGTGCCGTCCGGCGTGAGCCAGAAATGCAGAAACCAGGGGATGGTCGCCGCGGCCTCGGGATTCGAATGCGCCATCTGCGTGGTCATCTGCTGCCCCAACTCCAGGTACTGACGATCGATGGCGGCGCCGTTATGCAGCGCATAGCGCTTGAGCACCATCGTCAGGCTGTCCACGGCATTGGCCACGAATGCCGCCAGCACGCCGAGCAGGCCGCCAATCCGCCAGCCTGTACTCCGCGCCGGCAGTAAGCCGGTGCGCCGCCGATAGAGCGACACGGCAAGAATTCCGCCGCCGATCACCCACAGCGCGCCGAAGTCGAGCAGCGAAGAGAGAATGCCCACCGGCAACGCCACCAGCGCTGCTGTCGTGATCGCCGGCTTCCACAACACCACGCCGGGGTCGCGGCCCAGCATCTGCGGATTGGCGTTCAGCACCTCTTCGGCTTCGTCCGCCGGCTCATAGCGCAATTGCGGCGACCCGCAATGCGGGCAATAGGATTCCGACGCGCTCAGTGCCGTTCCACAACGATGGCAGATCAATTCCACACTTCGACCCTATCTCACGCCGGGACTGGCCGTCCAGGCTGCTGCGCGCAGGGCGAATCGCCTTCGGCCTCCGCTCCCTTTAGTCGAGCCCCAACGACGGTGGCATGCACAGACCCGTATCGGAACCCGGCTTCACCCCCTGCTTACAAAACCGCGCAGGAGTTGAAGACCATTCTGCTGCCGTCGCCATGCGGTCCGGCTGAGGCCGGACCGTGATACAACCCTGTCGCCGGGCTCCCTACGTCTCGACCATCAGGCCATCCCACGTGCTCTCACTCAAGGCTCGCATGGACCACCCAATGGGTTTCCTACCCTCCCACCCAAGCCGAGCTTGGATGGGGCACCCCGATTCTTCTTCTGCCTGGAAGAAAACAAAAAGCAGCTCGCGACCAAGGGAAACGTGGCCGAAGGCGGAGGCCTGGACGGCCAGTCCCCCCCTGCTTCAGTTCGCGTCCTTCTCGTCCTCGCTTACTGCGGCGGGGAGCTGCAGTTCTACCAGCGTGAACTTTGTGCCTGCGCCGTCGCTCTTCTGGATCGCGAAGATATGCTGGTGCCGCCGCGAGCCGGCCTTCAGGGAAATATCGCCATCGTGCGTGACATGCACATGCTTGTCGCCCTCGTCATCCGCGCAGTTCAGGCCCTCGCGTGTCACGATGGGCGTACCCACGGCCTGGGTACCCTGGCAACGCACTACATCGCCATAGCGGCCCAATGCTTTCTGATAGAAAGCCAGCACTGCGTCCTGCGCATCCCCGGTGCGATACGTCACCGCCCGCACCCGCAGTTGCCAGTCCCCAAAGCCAAGGTGCACGTCGGCGGACTTGTCGCCATCCTTATCCGCAGAAACCGTCGCTCCCGGATAGACGGGCAGTCCCACGTCTGCCGCCGTTGTCTGGTCGGCGCGCACATGCAGGCCGCCCAGCGGCGTATCGATCTTCACATTTTTGTCTTTGCCGTCGCCATTCTTATCCACCTGCACCCGGCAGCCCGCCGTCATCATCATGACCGCCATCCCCACAGCCAATGCCGCCATTCCACGCTTCATCCTGGCCCCCACAAAGCACTCTGTGCGAAAGATACGCGATTGCGGCCGCACCTGTTCCCATTCTGTTCAGCTACAGATACAGATTCGCGCGGTGCCCTGCACAATACCCTGTGCAGAAATCGCTTGCCCTACCTTCCTTCTCATGGCCTATACTTTTGACTGGAAGTGGCTGGGGCGAAGGCGCGGCGAGGATGGCTCTCGCGGCCAGCCTGGAATGCAGTTCAGTCTTCTCAGGTGCAGATGGCGAAACACGCGTCCCAGCGGCAAACCGGTCCAGAAGCTTCAATCCCCGACAAGCTCTATTTCCGTATCGGCGAAGTCGCGAAGTTGTGCGGCATTGAAGCCTATGTGCTTCGCTTCTGGGAGTCCGAATTTCCCCAGCTCCGCGTGAACAAGAGCGGGACCGGTCAGCGTCTCTATCGCCGGCGCGATGTCGAGCTCGTGCTCCGCATCAAGAGCCTGCTCTACTCCGAGGGCTACACCATCGCCGGTGCGCGCCAGGTCTTCGCCTCCGAGGCGAAAGAACCCCGTAAGCGAGCCCAGTCCGAACTTCCTTTATCGAAAAGCGGCCATGAAGCGGGCAACCACGCTGCCCCTCCTGCGATCGAAGCCCGTCTCCAGAAGCTTCGCGCCGAGCTCAAGGACATTCTCGGCCTGCTCTCAGCACCACCTGAAGCCGCTCCCGCGCGCCCCAGCCGCCAGACCGGCCCGCGTGAAGCCCGTCCAGCCAGAACCTCCGGTCCCAGCCTCTTCGACGCATAAAACACGCAAATTTAACGGTGTGCCTGGTACTCGCCCAGCTCCGACTCGATCTCGCCGGTATCCATATAGCGCTCCATGGCCTGCATGGCGCAGCCCTGGCCGCACAGGTGGTAGATCTCCGAGCTCCGGCTCTCTCCCACATTCCACGGCATCAGCGTAAAGCGCCCGGACCGCTGCCCCTCTTCGGAGGGCGGCACATCCGTCAACAGCGCCATCCACCAGTGGTTCGCTTCGCCCTTCTTCTTGCCGCAAATATCGCAGGTAAATGAGACATCCCAAACCATAAGCCAGCCCCCGTGTCCGCGGCGACGGTGTCCCATCGCCGGACATTTCCCCCACTATGCACCAGCTTGCCGCCGGATGCACGTCAATTTCCGCCCAGTTTTACTCCAGGAGGCGCTAGAGCCTGTCAGGAACTTAGGTTAGGCGCACCGGGATACCTGTCTCTGCCTGCAGCTGCTTCAGCAGATCCGCCTGGCTCGACTGCGGCAGCTCCATATCCACATACCGCTCGCGTCCCGCCCCGTCCCGATAGAGAATCCGCAGCAGATGATTCGCCATGTAGAACTGCAGGCCCGAGATCTGCCCATAGGGAATCGTCCGCTGCACGGCCTCTTTCACGACAAAGAGCACATTCTTCGAGTCGGCATCGAGGTTCAGCGTACCTTCCAGCTGCTCCACTTTGCCCGATTTTGCCTGCTCAGCGGGTATGGTCAGCTTCACCCTGGGATAGGTCGCAACCGCGCCTGCCGGGGCTTCCGCTCTCGCTGTCCTACCACCCATCGTCCCAGCCAGCAGGCCGGCACACACCACCACCATGGCGAATTTCCTGCGCATACAGGTCCACCTTTCGTCGAATCACTGCGTTTTTGTTGGACTACTTCTGTTGGACTGCGGAACGCCGCCGGGGCGTTCCCTCCGCAAAGCGCGGTGTTACACGGTCTTCGCCGCTCGCCGCGCCTGAATTTCGATATACACGTTCACCAGGGAAAGCGCCGCCGGGGTCACGCCCGGGATACGGCTCGCCTGGCCGATGGTCGCCGGACGCACGCGCAGCAGCTTCTCCTGCATCTCACGCGAGAGCCCACTCACTGACGTATAGTCGAACCACTCCGGGATCGCCTTGCCCTCGGCCTTCTTCAACTTTTCCATCGAGCGCTTCTGCTGGTCGAGATACCCGGCGTACTTGATCTCGGTCTCGACCGACTTAATTTCGTTGCGGACCTGCGCGGTGAGCGTTTCGCTGTCCGTCTGTTCGAGCCAGGCGGCAAAGCGTTCATCGCCTAATGTGACCAGCTCTTCGCGAATGAGCGGATAGAGCGCTTCGATGGTTGCCTCGGGCCGCTTGAGCACCTGCGCATAGGTGTGCCCCTGCAGGCCTTCGGCGGCAATCTCCGGTACACACTCGGCAACGCGCTCGGGCACCACCTTGCGCGCGGTCAGCAGCTTCTCGAGTGCGACGGCACGGGCCTGCTTGGCCTCGTACGCAGCCCAGGCTTCCTCGCCGATAAGCCCCAGCCGCTTTGCATACGGTGTCAGCCGGCGGTCGGCGTTATCGATGCGCAGGTGCAGGCGAAACTCCGCCCGCGAGGTAAACATGCGATAGGGCTCGTTGGTGCCCTTCGAGATCAGGTCGTCGATGAGGATGCCGGTGTAGGCCTCGGTGCGGTCGAGCGTGAAGGGCGCGAGTCCGCGCACCGCGAGCGCCGCATTGATGCCCGCCATGATGCCCTGGCACGCTGCTTCTTCGTAGCCCGAGGTGCCGTTGATCTGCCCGGCCAGGTACAGTCCCCGGAAGCTCTTCACCAGCAGCGAGCGGTCGAGCTCGGTCGGGTCGATGGCGTCGTACTCGATGGCATAGCCGGGGCGCAGCATCTCGGCGTTCTCGAGGCCTGGGATCGAGCGCACGATCTGCCACTGGACTTCCATCGGCAGCGACGTGGACATGCCGTTGACGTAGACCTCATGCGTGTTCAGCCCCTCGGGTTCGAGGAAGAACTGGTGCTGCGCCTTGTCGGGAAACTTCACGACCTTGTCTTCGATCGACGGGCAGTAGCGCGGGCCGGTGGCCGAAATCTGGCCCGAATACATGGGCGAACGCAGCACGTTCTCGCGAATGATCGCGAGCGTCTCCGGCGTGGTGTAGGCAATGTGGCAGGAGATCTGCCGCATGGGCAGCGTCTTGGTGCGGAAGCTGAAGGGCGTCGGATCGGCATCGCCCGGCTGCTCTTCGAAGCGGCTCCAGTCGATGGTGCGTCCGTCGAGACGCGGCGGCGTGCCGGTCTTCAGGCGGCATCCGCGGAGGCCCAGCCGCTTCAGCGACTCGCCCAGCAGGATCGCCGGCGGCTCCCCGCTGCGCCCCGCAGGATACTGCTCCTCGCCGCAGTGGATCAGCCCATTCAGGAACGTGCCCGTGGTGATGACCGTCGCCCCGGCCAGAATCGTGCGCCCATCGCGCAGCTTCACACCAATGACACGCGGCTCGCCCTCTTCGGCGGGCTCGATCACTACGTCGATGACCTCAGCCTGCTTGATGAACAGGTTCGGCTGCGACTCCAGCACCTCGCGCATCTTCACGCGGTACTGCGCCTTGTCGCACTGCGCGCGCGGCGACCACACCGCCGGTCCGCGCGAGGTGTTCAGCAGGCGGAACTGGATGCCGACCGCATCCGCGACTTCGCCCATGATGCCGCCGAGCGCGTCTACTTCGCGCACCAAATGGCCCTTGGCAATGCCGCCGATGGCTGGGTTGCAGGACATCTGCGCGATCAGGTCGAGGTTGAGCGTGAACAAGGCCGTGCGCAGGCCCATGCGCGCCGAGGCCATGGCCGCCTCGCAGCCCGCATGCCCCGCGCCCACCACCAGCACGTCGTATTGTTCGGTGAAAGCCATTGCACTCTTATTTTATCGTCTGGAGAAAGCGCTTAAAACGGCAGAAGCTGGAGCCCGGGAATCTTCCGGAAGTCACGCAGATTCTCCGTTGCCACCCGGTAGCCGAGTTCGAGCGCCGTAACGCCGATCAGCAGGTCCGTTGCAGCGATACGAATGCCTCGTGCTGCGTTCTCGCCATCGATCTGCCCAGCTTTGAGCGCTACCGAAACAGTGACCGGGTATATGGGAATTGCCTCTGCCAGCTCGCGCAGAAACTGCTGCCGCAGGGCTTTCCTCTCCGGTGCGTTGGCGCGAGCTGCGCCGTGGGCTAATTCCATCAGGGTGACAACGGAGAGCGCCACGTCTTCGCCTGCAACCCGCTGAGAAATCTCCGCGAGAGCCTGCCGTGCATTGCGTTTTGTGCGCTCCGCGGTGATCAGCACACTCGAATCGAGAATCAGTCCCATGCCGGAGGATTCAGAGACTCACGATGCGCAGCTACTGCTTCTTCGACATCACGGGCAAACTCCTCATCGATCGTGGCGGAAGAGTCTTCAGGCAGACGCGCAACGCACTCCTCGATCGAGCGCGGACGGAACATCTCGCGCCCCGGCGCACGAAGCACAGCCACGGTCTTCGGGCCATCTTCGATCACGACCTCCGCACCTGCGCGGACGCGGTCCAGAAGGCTCGCGAAATCGCGGGCCGCGTCAGCCGCCGAGATGTGAATCGTCGCCATGTCCACGATGATAGCTCGTTTCAGCATGTATACGGCCTGTTTCTACCGCTTGCTGCGTAACTCCCACTGATGGAGTAGAAAGCCCACTCCCATTCCTCGCGTCGGGTTGTGCTCACCGACATGAATCTGTCCTGAGACAGGCGTCGCGATCTCCGGATGGACTTCAAGAATCGCGTGGCCCGAGTCCGCCCCGGTAAGCCATCGTCCACGACTGCGAAGATGCAGAAGTTCGCCACCGGCCGGAGGAGCGTGTTCCCGGTTGAATCGATTATCCAGACGAGACATGAAGTATCCGGCGCGGCGAAATGCCGCAACAGCTTCGCCTACGGTTCCCGCAAACGTGAAGCCCGCATTGAGCCGCTGATTTCCCGCTCCGTGATCCTTGAAGGTGAACTGAAAACGGCAATCCAGCTCTCCGCCTCCGGCAATCCCCTTTGTCTCACCACTTCCCAATATCCATGCGCCTCTGAGCCGATTGCCATTGGCGTCCGCGAACACGACATATTCACCATCGAAGAGACCGGAATAGCGATGACCCTCCCGATCGATCAGGACACCGTTTTCGTCACTCTCGATCACACACGAATCACTCGCGCGGGCACCATGTGCATTTGTCATCGCACTTCTTATCTTCGCCCCTCGCGACCGTTCAATTCCCTTTCAACAAAGAAACGGCGGCCCGAAGGCCGCCGCTCTTGCCACATACTGCCGGTTTAGAAGTCGAGCTTCATGCCCAGCTGGATCTGGCGCTGGCTGTACACGAAGTTCGAGTTTGCGTTGGTGACCGCGCCGAAGCCCGACTCGCCGCTGACCCCGCCCGTCGTCGAGTACGGGTTGTAGACCAGGTTCGAGCCCGAGATCGAGTAGGCCGTCGTATTCACGCCGGTCACGTTCACGTGGTTGAAGACGTTGAAGACCTCACCCAGCAGCTCGACGTTGAAACGCTCGCTGATCGGGAGATCCTTCTCGAGGCGCATATCGAAATCCGCCGTCGTCGGCTGCTTGAAGGTATCGCGGCCGATCTGCAGCAGGTAGCTCGACGAAGCCGAGCCGGTCATGCCCGAGCCTGCCGCCGAGTACGTATAGTTGCCGTACGTCTCGCTCGGCATGGTGCCCGAGGTCGCCGCCGAGTAAGGCAGGCCGTTCTGTACCTGCACCACCGGATTCAGGTGCCAGCTGTTGATCAGGTACTTCTTCCAGTCGGTGGCGTTGCCGGGATAGTTCAGCAGCGCCCAGGCCACGAAGCGGTTCGGCACGTTGAAGGCCGAGTTGCCGTAGTTGGCCTTCGGATTGTTCCACGGGTCGTACCAGTTGTTGGTCGAGGGTGAGGTGCTCTCGTTCTGGTTGTAGTCCAGCGCGTGCGACCAGGTGTAGTTCAGGTCGAACTGCGCGTACTTATTACTGCGGTTGGTGAACTCGGCCACCAATGCGTTGTAGCTGGAGTTGATATTGCTCACCACTTCGGTCACCGAACCGTAGTCCGCATTCACGTAGGTATTCACCGTGCTGCCGCTCTTCGGCTTGGCCGTCTTCGCGTAGACATTCGAGGTGATCGTGGTGCCGCAGGCCAGCGGTCCGCAGTTGTTGTTCGTGCCCGTCACCGTCAGCGTGGTCTGGTACATCGTCGACTGCGCCGTGTTGGAAGCGCTGGCTACCGATGAGGGATTGAGGTTCAGATTGAGGAAGTTCGGCAGCTCCCGGCCCATTGAGCCGAGATAGCTGAGAGTAAAGATGTTGCCGTGACCGAAATCCTGCTGCACGCTCAGGTCGTACTGCTGGGTCTGCGGAGCCTGGAAGTTTTTGGCGAAGTAGTCGAGGCTGGGTGTGGGGAAGGTGCCGGAGGAGATCACCTGCGGGAACTGCGGCACTGTGCTGCTGGTCTTCTCACCGTAAATCGAAGGCACCGTGTACTGGCCGAGCGGGCTGCCCGTCGCTTCGTACGCGTTGAGGATGACACCGTTCAGGATACGGCCGTAGTAGAGGCCATAGCCGGCGTGCACCACCATCTTGCCCTTGCCGTAAGGATCCCACGAGAAGCCGATGCGCGGACCGATGTTGTTCTTGTCGCTCGGCTGATTCTGTGTCGGAGCGTAGGGATACTTCTCGGTCGCAATCAGCGAGGGGAACGGCGGCGGCACGTGCTCATAGTCATAGCGCACGCCGATGTTCATGGTCAGCCGCGGAGTCAGCTTCCAGTCATCCTGCGCGAAGAAGCCGTAATCCATGGTAGTGATGGTGAACTTCGGGGTACCGAAGCCCTGCGTGAAGCCGTAGTAGCAGGGATAAGCGCCCAGGCCGGTCTGCGACTCCGAGCTGTCGCAGGTACCGCTCGGCTGCAGGATGTCGGCGAAGAAGTCGGAGAAGTAGGTGTAGGTGTACACACCGTTGCTCTCGTACAGGTTGTTGACCGTGTCGGCGTTGCGCAGGATGTCGAAGCCGAACTTGAGGTTCTGATTGTGATAGGTCCAGTTCGCCGTGTCGCCCAGCTGCGTCTTACGCTCGTCCGGATAGGCAGTACGGAACGAATAGTAGGGCATGCCGGCGGTAAAGCCGTTGTTCGAGCTGCCGCCGTAGATGGCGAGCTGTACCGGCGTGCCGGTGGTGTTGTTCAGGTATTGGTTGGTGAAGGAGCTGTGCGCCTGCTGGCCTTCATCGTCGAGCTCGCGGCCGTACTGGAAGCGCAGCTCGTTCGAGAGCGAGGGCGAGAAGACGCTGGCCAGCTCGACCAGACCATAGTCCAGTTTCACGAAGTCGGTGCCGAAGGTGTCGGTGGCGTAGTTGTTCGAGGTCTGCGTCTGCACGCCGCCGGGCGAGTCCCAGCGCAGACGGTGGTAGAGCGCGCTCAGGTGCTCGGTGCCGGAGATCTGCCAGTCAAGCTTGGGAGTGTTCAGCACTTCATCGCCGGTACGCGGGGTCGTGCCCAGGTCGTCAAGCAGGCCGGCGCCAGTGAGGCCAGTTGCCCCGGAGGCTGCGGTACCGTACAGCAGCTGGGTATAATGCAGAGCCGCGGTCGCATAGTTACCACTATAGACACGCCAGGCCAGAGCGCAGACGCCAGCATCACCCGACTTGACGTCGGTAGGAGTCGTATTTGTACCGGTAACGACCACCTTCGCGGCAGTGCCTGTCGAGATACAAGAGTCGTCTGAAGGAAGCGCCATATCCGCAGACTGGCTGAAAAATGCGTTCGGCGAGGACGGCTTGGCTACGCCAGGAAAGTTACGGCGGTACTGATCATACGCGTAGAACCAAAAGAGCTTGTCCTTGATGAGCGGGCCGCCGGCACCGAAGCCCCAGCGCTTGCGCCAGTCCTTGGGCTGAAAGGGAACACCGGTAATGACGTTGGGGGTGTCACCCGAGTAGGTGACGCTGGTGTAGGTAGTAAAGGGGTTCAGCGCGCCCCAGTCGTTGTCGCGGTCGTAGAAGTAGGTCTGGCCGTGGATGCTGTTGGTGCCGCTCTTGGTGATGGCGTTGAGCACGCCGCCGGCCGCGCGACCGAACTCGGCCGAGAACACACCGGTGTTCACCTGGAACTCGGCGATAGCGATCTGCGAGGTCGAATAGCCTTCACGCGTACGGCCGCGCTCTTCGGAGAAGAAGGCCTGGTTGTCGTCCGCGCCGTCGATCTCGACCGTGTTGAGCAGCGGGCTGATGCCGCGGAAGCTAATCAGGCCGTAGCCGTTCGCATCCGAGACCGCGCCCGGGGTCAGCAGCGCCAGATTCGACCAGCGACCGCCGTTCAGCGGCAGGTTCACAATTTCCTTCGAGGTCAGCGTCTCGGAGATTTCCGCGGACTCCATCTTGAGCAGCGGCGCCTCGCTGGAGACGGTCACCGACTCACTCGCGGTGCCGGTGTTCATCGTCGGATGCAGCTCGCTGAGCGAGCCGACGGTGACTGCAACCGTGTTCGCGGTATAGTCGCCGAAGCCGCTCGCGGTGATGGTCACGGTATAGATGCCGGGGTTGACCAGCGGGGCCTTGAAGTAGCCGCTCGCGTCGGTCGTCAGCTTGATTTCGGCATTAGTGCCGTTGTTGTGCAGCACCACATTTGCGCCACCGATGACTGCGCCGGTCGCATCTTCCACGGTTCCGGCAATGGCACCCTGCGTCGTCGACTGCGCCTTGGCCACAGGCCAGCACAGGCCTGCCCATACCAAGGCGAACGCGCAACCGCGCACACCGCGGCTCCGGCTCATAAAAGTCTTCATTATCCTGGCTCTCCTCAGAAAGAAACTGCTGATCTCTGCAGCCTTCGTACGTTCTGGCTGCCTCTTCTCTGTATGTGTGGACGGAATTGCAGCCCTCTGACTCAGCCGATGTCTTTCAGGGAAAACAATGCCTGCAAAGCTGCCAGCTGTCCGAACGATCCACAGCAGGACGGTCTGTCCTGCATTTCTACCTTGCCATAGCTAGATAAAAATTCCGTGACAAAGCTGCAACAATTCTTTGCGGATTCACGTCTTTTAAAAATGGCACCGCTCTCACTCAACTCCCCAGCGATCCCTATCCCATTTAGAATCTGAGCTTTACTCCGGCCTGCAGCTGCCGCTGCCGGTAGGCGGCCGAAGTATTGGCCGCGGTGACCGTCCCGAAGGCCGAGGCAACGCTTCCGGTCGTGCTGGCGCTCCCGCTCATGTAAGTCAGCCGCCCGTAATTGGTCTCGGTCGTGCTGTTATCGGCGTAGTAGCCGATCGTCTCCAGCGACGTGACGTTTTGATGATTCAATGCGTTGAAGGCTTCCGCCATCATCTCGAGCGACACCCGCTCGGTGATCGAGGTCCGCTTGGCCAGCCGCACATCCATATTTGTGATCGGCGGCTTGCGGTAGGTATTGCGCCCCACCCAGGGCAGCAGACGGCTGCCGCCCAGCCCGTCCAGGCTTTCGCCCAGTCCGCTCACCGGCACATACGAGCCCGTAATCACGCCCGGGTCGTCGATCGCGGCGCAGTCCTCGCCGGACTGGAGCCATTGTTCATAGGAGCAGGCCAGCGCGGGGATGGAACCAGTGGTTTGCATCGAGTACGGCAGCCCGGTGTGCCACTCCCCGCTCATCGCCAGCGTGTATCCGGTAAAGGCGCGCCCGGCCCATTTCTTCAGGTGCCATGGTTCATGCAGCACCACCTGCCCGGCGATGCGCTGGCGCACGTCGAAGCTCGATGCCGCCCATTCCAGCGACGTATTCTGCGGATCATAGAGTCCGCTCTCGGTCACCAGCGCCGACTCAGCCGGATTCCCGTCCCAGGCATGCGCGTAGGTGTAGCCAAGGTTCATCGCCGCAGCGCCTATGCGGCGCGTCAGCCGCAGGACTCCCGCTTCGTACTTCGCGTTCGTCTCGCTCTCGATCGCGTAGATGGCGTCATAGGCTGGATTGAGCCGCTTGTAATAGAAACGGCTGGTGTATCCAGCGGCGGATTGCAGCGGTCCCAGCTTATCCGGATCATCCACCGTGTAATGAATCGTCCCGGTCGCGCTCAGGTCGACGTTGCGGTCCACAATCTTCATCAGCTCGCGGCTAAAGGAACCCAACGCCGTCAGGCTGACGACCGTCTGCCGTCCAAACCGCTGCTCGAGGGTCAGCGCACCCTGCATCACCTGCGGGTTCTGAAAATGCCGGTCGAAATACACCGCCTGAGGAACAATCGAGAGCGCAGGCGCTGCTCCGAAGACATAGGGAAACGGCGGCGCGCCCACATCCAGCGGCTTCGCGTAGTAGCTCTGCGCGCCCGCGCCGGTGCCGGTCAGCGACAGCGCGCTGTAAACGGTTGCGTTCGGCACACGCCCGTAGTTCACTCCGGCCCCGGCCTCGATCACGGTCCGCCCCGAGCCGAAGATATCCCACACTACGCCGGCCCGCGGCCCGTAGTTATTCCGGTCCTGCGGCAGATAGCGGGTCTGTGGAATGGCTCCATTCGCCACGGCCGGATTCGTATCCGGCAACCGCTCGCGCTCATAGCGCATGCCGGCTGAAAACATCAGCCGGCGCGTCAGCTTCCACTCATCCTGCACATAGACGCCGTAGTCCTCTGTCTGCAGCGACCAGTCCGGCAGGCCGATCGTCTGGCGGTAGTGCGAGTAGCAGGGATAGACACCGGCCCCCGTCGTCGATCCATCGCACGAATCCGGCGCCAGCAGGTCCGACATGAAGTTCAGCAGCGACGCATACGTATACGCCCCGGCCTGCCCGTTCAAGCCATCGACCACATCCTGCACATGGCTGTAGTCGAAGCCGACCTTCACCGCGTGCTTATGGTGAATCCACGTCACCCCATCCACCAGCTGCTGCCGCGTCTCGTCGGGATAGGCCCGCCTGTCGCTCGAGGTACGCGTCCCGAAGGCGAATCCCTCGGCGCGATCGACGCTGACCTGAGGCGCCAGTCCCCACGCCGCGCTGGCCAGCGTCTGCTCGAAGGCTGTCGGCTTACTCGCCATCTGCGCCAGCCGCTCGCGGCTCCAGGCAAAACGCGCAGAGTTCACTACGCTCGGACGCCAGGTATAGGTCCATCCGCCCAGCGCCGTTCCGGTTGTCGTCGAACTGCTCCCGAAGCTGCCCACTCCATACGTCTCCGTCGCTCCGGCCAGTGCGCCATTCGTCGCCTTGCGGCCCATGCCGCTGGCCTCGATCAGCACGCTGCTGCGGTTGTTCGGACGCCAGTCGAGCCGCGCAAAGCCGTTCTCCTGATTCGCCGTTCGTGGCACGCTGCCGAGCATCCCGGCCAGATCGCCCAGCACCGTATTCCACGCCGTCAGCGCAGCGGCATCGGAGAGCCCGGCGCGCGCCGCCAGCGTCTCCACGTTCTGCGCACTGGGTGCGGCAAAGAAGGTCGCGGGCAGATTCGCCCGCGCCACTCCGGGGAAATCCCGCCGCTCTCTATCGAAGGCTCCGAACCAGAAGAGCTTGTTTCTTCGCAAGGGACCGCCTGCCGACGCACTGCCCACGCGCCGCACATCCACCGGCTTATACGGAACGCTCACCCACGCGCCGGCTGCGTCTTGCTCGGTCAACGTCGTGAAGCCATTGCCTGCTCCCCATGCGGCATCGCGGTCGGAAAAGGCGGCTTCTCCATGCAGCCGGTTGCTGCCACCCCTGGTGACGGTGTTCACCAGGCCTCCGGCTGCGTGTCCGTACTCCGCGCCGGCATTGGCCGTATTCACCTGGAACTCGCGAATCGCCGCCTGCGCGGTCGCGTAGCCTCCGCTGCCGGTTCCGCGCATCTGTGCATGGAAGGCCAGCGTGTTGTCCACTCCATCCACCGAAGCCGCATTCAGCATCGGACTGAGGCCGCGATAACTCACTCCGCCCGGACCGGCGCTGCTTTCGTCCTGGGAAACCGCGGGCGTCACCGTTCCGGCCGAAAGCCCGGCTGCCGCACTCCGATCCCCGCTTGCGCTGGGCAGGTTGTCGATTGCACCCTCGTCCAGGTTGTCGGTCAACGCCGGCTGCGGACCGACCTCCGTCTTCCGCTGCCGCGCCTTCCATTTCGGCTCGACGGCCTCCATCGTCAGCTGCGCGGTCATCGTGGTGATGCGGCCCACCTCGACGGCCACGCTCTCCGCATGCCACACGGCGAAGCCCGGCGCATTGATGCGCATGGCGTAAACGCCCGGGGGCACCTCAGCAAAGCGAAAATTCCCCTTGCGATCGCTCAGCACCTGGATTTCGTCGCCGGTCGCCGTGTTCTTCAACGTGATGAGCGCGGCAAACAGCCGGCCGCCGGCGTCCCGGATCGTGCCCGCCACCGATCCGCCGGTGGAGGACTGCGCAGATGCGGCCATCGCATACACCGCCAGCAGCGCCAGAAGAGCCGCTGCCCGCAACCATTCCGGCCATTGCACTCGAAATCGCACCGTCCGCCTCGCCTGCCTGCAGCGAGCACACGCGCGCGGCCGCCGCCCGGCTCCGCGCCCTGCTTTTTGCGGCGCGCCGGCCGACAACCTCCTGCCTGTCTCCTGCTGAAGTGTCTGGAAGCGTAGCCGATCCGATAAACTGAAAGATCACAATGTTTATCGACGAAGCGAAAATCCGCGTAAAAGCCGGTGACGGAGGTAATGGCTGCATGGCCTTCCGTCGCGAGAAGTTTGTCCCCCGTGGAGGTCCCTCCGGTGGAGATGGCGGCCGCGGCGGCAATGTCATCATGGAATCGACCCAGCGCCACAACACGCTGATCTTCTTCCGCTATAACCCCGAGCACAAGGGCGAGCGTGGCGAGCATGGGCTCGGCTCGAACTGCACCGGCAAGGACGGCAAGGACATCATCCTGCAAGTCCCGGTCGGTACCGCCGTCTACGACCAGGAGACGGGCGAGCTGATCCACGACTTCCGCCTGCCCGACGAGCGCGTGGTGATTGCCAAGGCCGGCCGTGGAGGCCGCGGCAACCAGCACTTCGCCACCTCCACGCACCAGGCCCCGCGCGAGCACGAGCCCGGCTTCCCGGGCGAGGAGCGGCTGCTGCGCCTGGAGCTCAAGGTGCTGGCCGATGTGGGCCTGGTCGGCTTCCCCAACGCGGGCAAGTCGACGCTGATCTCGCGCATCTCGGCCGCGAAGCCGAAGATTGCCGACTACCCGTTCACCACGCTGCAGCCGAACCTCGGCGTCGTGTCGGTGGGCGAGGAGCCGCACGAGCAGAGCTTCGTGGTGGCCGATATCCCCGGGCTGATCGAAGGCGCGCACCTCGGCGCCGGACTCGGCACGCAGTTCCTGCGCCACATCGAGCGCACGCGCCTGCTCGTCCACCTGGTGGATGTGTCGGACGCCAGCGGCCGTCCCGATGCGGTGGAAGATTTCAAGGTGATCCTGAAGGAGCTGGAAAACTTCGGCCACGGCCTCGACGAGAAGCCGATGATCGTGGTGGCGACCAAGATCGACGTCGCCAATCCCGAGAAGCTCAAGAAGCTGAAGGCCGCAGCGAAACGCCGCAAGCTGGATTTCTACGAGATTTCAGCCGTGACCGGTCAAGGGATTGAGGCGCTGAAGTACGCGATTGGGGCCAAGGTGGCGGAGTTCAAGGCGGCGGAGAAGGCTGAGGTTGGGGCATAAATCTGCCCCACTTCCGCTAGCTCCGAAAGTGTCTTATCAGCCTCCGATACGCTCGAAGAGCCGGAATACAATCTTGTCTACCACGTCGCTCTCCCAGTCGGGCTTGCTTGGGTCGAAGTCAAACTTGATTCCCACAGTATCTGTGGGGATTCCAACAAATTTAGTTTCATCCAAATAAATGGGAATGACCTCACCTTCTGGAACCCTAGGCAGAAAGCATTCTCGCTCAAAAGTAGGCCAAATCTTGGTCTCGTAATATTTATCGAGTAAGCAGATAACTAAACGACACTTCTTAGCGAAGATTTCTCTAAATGAATTTCCCCAAGCTTTACCTAAGAAATTATTTTCAAACAATTCATCGAAAAAAATGCTCGCATCCAAGATTTCTATATTGTCTGCAATGCTCTTCGCGAGAGCTCGATTTTCACCCGCAAAAGAAATCGCAAACTCATATTCATAGTCTCGGGATTCATCTCTAAACCCGCAATCAATTCTCAATGACTCCCAGTTGAGATGCTTAACATAATAAAAAACTGCAGGATCCTCAATCGCAAACATCTTCGTTTCAGCGTTGTAGTAAAAAAGCTTTTCACATTCTGGCTTCTCTGCAATTAAGACCTTAAGCCTGTGCTCTTTTACGTTATTTACGCTGCCACGGACATCTGCATTCGCATTGGCTAATTCATTTAGATCAATAATCGAACTATCTTGCTGACCTATCGCGCGGAGCAACTTGAAATACGGATCATTACTGGGACGAAATCTACGACCACGACAAAACTGCTTTACGCCCTCATGATAGGCCGAACGAAGCCGGTCAACGACTCGAGCGCGCAGAGAAGCCAAATTAATACTTATGCTTCTAGGTGTATCTTGGGTTTCTAAAATATCTTGTCCTGTGCATAGGGTTTGGCATAGATGCTGAGTCAGCCAGTAGTCGCCACGGCTTTCTTCAAAAAGTAATTTCCAATTTTCGATTGCAATATTGAGCTGTTCACATCCAGTCAGAATGAGCTTCTGAATGTCCTCCTCGCGCCCCAGCTGAATCCTGTGTATTCCCACTCTTTTGGCAACATCCGGCACCAGGTGTATCAATTCACTGCCAACCTGGTTGATACCAACCAGCACAAGCTTTGGAAGTCTCACTTCCCCCTCGGGCTGCTCGGCAGCCAATTTCGCAAGATCAGCTAACGAGGCTTGCAAGTCAGAGTGGAGCCTATGGAAATCGTCTATTACATACATTCCGCCCTGGCGGTTTACGACTAACTCAGTGATCCTAGTTACATCTTCCGCTTTGCGGGCGCTTAATGATACGACGGAAGCTCCACTACCGAGCTTCTCAACAGCCTTCGTTATGCAAGTCGTCTTTCCTGTTCCTGACTGACCTTCGATAATCAGAGGTTTGCCAGGCCTGCGCAGATCTAGAAAGATGTCATTGAAGTTTGGAGGCTGCACAAAAGTGAACTGTGGCACCCCCTCAGTGACGAACACTTCTTCGAGCAGCCGCTTCATCAACTCAGATTCTCCGATCAGCAACTAGGCTAGGACAAAACGAAATTACCACTTAAGCAAGCATGAATAAATCTGTTATTTGCAAACGCCCAATCCCCCAATTGACGCCCCAAGCCCCTCCCCGCTAACCTAGAACTCAAATACGAAGGCGATGGAGTTCGCCTGAACCGCGCCTCCCGGTTCTGCTTTGATGAGGCGCTGATGACTCCTACGACTATCCCTTCGTAGGAGCACGTTTGAAGTCCATCTCTGCACATCCTCTCCTTGCCGAGCAGTCGCATATCTTTGTCCAGCTGTTGCGCTGGCTGGTCATTGCCTCCTGCGCCGGCGTCCTGGGCGGCTCGGCCTCGGCGCTGCTGCTGGCCTCGCTGAACCTGGCCACCGCCGTCCGCGAGTCGCACCTGTGGCTCATCGCGCTGCTGCCGCTGGCCGGACTTTTTGTCGGCTGCCTCTACAAGTACCTCGGCTCTTCGGTCGAGGCGGGCAACAACCTCATCCTCGAAGAAGTGCATGACCCGCAGGCGACCATCCCCCTGCGCATGACGCCGCTCATCCTGATCGGCACCTTCCTCACCCACCTCTTCGGCGGCTCGGCCGGACGTGAAGGCACCGCCATCCAGACGGGCGCCTCGCTTGCCGACCAGCTCACGCGCCTCTTCCGGCTGCGCAACGGGGATCGCCGCATCCTGCTCATGGCCGGCATCAGCGCGGGCTTCGGCTCGGTCTTCGGAACGCCGCTGGCGGGCGCGGTCTTCGGCCTCGAGGTGCTGGCCATCGGCCGCCTGAACTATGCGGCCATCTTCCCCTGCTTTGTCGGGGCCTTCGTGGGCGACTTCACGACGCACGCCTGGCGCGTCCACCACACGATCTACACCGTGACGCAGGTTGCGCCGCTGAGCCCGCGCAACCTGCTCGCAGCCTGCGCGGCGGGCATCGCCTTCGGGGTAACAGCGATGCTGTTTGCGAAGGCTACGCACGCGGTCTCGCACTTCATGAAGAAGCACATCGCCTGGGGGCCGGCGCGGCCGTTCACCGGCGGCATCGTGGTGGCGCTGGCCGTGGCTGCCGTGCACACCACGCGCTACATCGGCCTGGGCGTGCCCACCATCGTCGCATCCTTCCAGCATCCGCTCCACTGGTACGACTTCGCGGCCAAGTTCGCCTTCACCGCAGTCACGCTGGGCTCGGGATTCAAGGGCGGCGAGGTCACGCCGCTTTTCTACATCGGATCGACGCTGGGCAACGCACTTGCGCATGTGCTGCCCCTGCCCACTTCGCTGCTGGCCGGCATGGGCTTCGTGGCCGTCTTTGCCGGGGCCGCGAACACGCCGATCGCCTCGAGCCTGATGGCGGTCGAGCTCTTCGGGGCCGAGGCCGGAGCCTTCGCCGCCATTGCCTGCGTGGTGAGCTATCTCTTCTCCGGCCATTCCGGCATTTACCACGCGCAGCGGCTGGGCAGCAGCAAGCACGCCGCGCTTACGCACGAGGAGGGCCTTTCGCTGGCGCTCATCGCCAAGCAGCGCACGGAAGCCGATGCCGACACGCTCCTCATCCCCGAAAACGAACGCTTTCCCGACAGCTATCCCGGAGGCATCCTCATGGCGAACACCGCCGTTCTTCGCGTCTACTTCAGCACTGCACAGGTTCTGAAACATGACTCCTGGTGGCGGCGTATGCTGCCGCAGAATCTCGGCGCCTATCTCCTCGAACAGGCGCGGGAGGCGGGTATCGAACAGGCCCTGCTGCACCGCGTGACCGGCGGCTATCTCAAGAATCAGAAGCTCATCATGGACTCGAGCGACATTCCACCGCTGCGCCTGCCGCAATGCCTCGAGCTGGTCGGCGAGGAAGATCTGCTGCAGGAGTTCCTGCGCCGCAACCAGAAGCACCTGGGCGGAGCCCGTGTGATGTTTCTTCACGGCAAAGAAGCGGAGTTCGAAGCGGAGCTGGAACGGCAGGAGCTCGAAGAGGCTATCGCCATCGAACGCAACGATCAGCTATTACCCTAGTATCCGCAGAAATGTGCGCATTCATGACACCGCATCCCATGCCCGGCTACCATTCCCGTATATGAAGACCTCCGCTCGCTCCGCTGTTTCGCTCCGCCGAGCCGCCTGCTGTGCCCTGCTCGCCTTTGCCTCCGTCTCCCTCGCCACAGCGCAGTCGATGACCGCGCCCGCCGCGGCTCCTGCGCCCTCAAAGGCTACGCTTGAAGACCTCCGCGGGCTTGCCCCGGTGAGCGCGCTCTCGAACAGCGAGGCCGGGCAAGCGGCACTGGCCGGGAACCTCACCACGACCGGAGACATTCAGACAGGCGAGATTCGCCAGCCCACGCTGCTGCCCTTCGCCTCGCAGCAGCAGCTCGCGCTGGCCGACGTCTTCGCGCCGGGGCACAACCTTGGCCAGCTTGCGGATGGCCTCGGCACCACGCTCGGCGCTGCGTACCTCACGCGCTTCCACCCCATCGACCGCGAGCACGCCACGCCGCTGCCCCCGGCCGTCGCGCGGCTGGTCGATTTCGCCGTCGCCACCACCGGCTACCACTCGAATGCGGCAAAGTTCTTCTTCGGCAACGGCACCACGGACGGCAAAACGCCGATCTCTCCCGAGGCCCAGGCCATCTACACCGAAGTGCACGGCAGCCCCGATCCCTTCGGCCGCGCCTATCATCTGGCCGCCGGCTCGCCCGGCTCCGATCCTTATGGCGACTCGCGCCCCTTCCAGACCGAGCCCGTCTTTACGCACTATATGAGCATCGATTACTTCCACGATCCGGCCACGAATGATACGTACAACCGCGGCCCGCTGATGGACCTGACCGGGAACCCCTCCTATCCGAGCGGCCACACGACTTATGGATACACGGGCTCGCTGCTGCTCGCATTGCTGGTGCCCTCGCGCTATCAACAGATGGTCGCGCGCGGCGCCGAGTACGGCAACGACCGCATTATTGTCGGCGCGCACTATGCGATGGATGTGCTCGGCGGACGCGCGCTGGCGCTGCACGATATGGCACACCTGCTGGCCAACGATCCTGCCTATGTGAAGGACTCGCCCAGCAAGAAGATGGAGCCGATCGGCGACTTCCAGGCCGCGCTCAAGGCCGCGCGCGCCGAGCTTGCGCCGATTCTCGAAACGGCCTGCGGCGACAGGATCGACAGCTGCGCCGCGCAGGACATCAGCCGCTTCAGCCATCCGGCAGCCGACAGCGCCTTCTACGAATCCACGCAGAACTACAACATCGCCATCGCTCATCCGGAAACGGTGAACAAGATCGAGGACGTGGGCAAACTTGCGCCCGAGGCCGGCTATCTGCTCACCGCAGCCTTCCCCGGCCTTTCGCTTGAAGAAGCCGACCGCATCCTCACTGAAACCGAGGGCCCCGGTGGCGGCTTCCTCGATGACGGCTCGAGCTTCGGTGTCTACTCGCGCATCGATCTCTATGCGGCGGCGGGTGTGGCGGCGCAACGCACAAGCAAATAAGCATCACAACGAAAAAGGCCCGGAGCTTTCTGCGCTCCGGGCCTTTTTACTTCACACATGAACTTACTGCTCCGCCGGAACCACCGGCAGGCTGATATAGCTCGCATCGTCTCCGGAGTGCCAGATTCTCTGCGTGGCCTTCTGGTAGTCCTCGGGCTTCGCGGTGAAGATGTTGTCGACATACTTCTGCGGATTGCGGTCATAAAGCGGGAAGAGCGTGGACTGCACCTGCACCATAATGCGATGACCGGGCAGGAAGGTGTGGTTCACCATCGGCAGCCCGAAGACATAAGGCAGCGGCGTATCCGGCTTGATCGGCTCCGGATGCTCGAAGCTGGTGCGGTAGCGGCCGCGGAAGATGTCGATCCCCACCGGCAGTTCGTAGCCACTCATCGCCGTCTCCGGCGTCGACTCCGGCTGTACGTCGATCAGCTTCACCACCCAGTCCGAATCCGTGCCGCTGGTCGAGGCGACGAGATGCACCACCGGCTCACCGGAGAGCTTCATCGGCTCCTTCAGCGGCTCGCTGACGTAGGTCAGTACATCAGGCCTGCCATCGACGAAGCGCTGATCGGTGACCAGCCACGTGCGCCAGTTGGAACCATCGACCGGCCGCGTGACATAGGGCACCGGCTTCGCAGGGTCGGAGACGTATTCGTCAAATTTCTCGCCCGTTGCAGGCTTCTCGAACCAGAGTCCGCCGTTCGCCTGCAGATACAGCGGCTTCGAGGTCACAGGGCAACCGGCTTCGCAGGCCTCAGGGAAGACCTTCTTCGTCTCCCAGCGATCGAGGCCAGGGTTGTAGATCCATGCGTTCGGCGTATCGGCCTTCGGCGAACCCGGTTTCAGGTACTGATTGAAGAAGGGCAGCAGCACATCCTGGCGCCACTGCGCGGTGGTATCCGTGGCCCACACGAGAGGACCAAGGTTGCGGCCTTCGCGGTTCACCTGGCTGTGGAACCAGGGCCCCATCACCAGGTGGTTCATCGAGTCGGGCACGCCCGCGGCCTTGAGCGCACGGTAGCTGTGGATCGCGCCCCACATGTCTTCCTGATCCCACAGACCCTGCTCCCACATCGTAGGCACGGTCAGCTTCTTCTTCGCGATCAACTTATCGAGCGCCTGCGATTGCCAGTAGCCGTCGTAGGCAGGATTGTCGCGCATCACCTTCCAGAAAGGCAGCTGCTCCATGCCACGCGCCCGCGCAAAGGCGTCGGCCGAACCGGCCTCGAGGAAGTTCGTGTAATCGTCCTTGTGCACATGCGGCACATCCGGACCCGAGCCGCGGGCCGCCGTCTGCCCGAGCACGTAGTCGATGTTCACCTGGCGGAAGGCGCCGTAGTGGAACCAATCGTCACCCATCCAGCCATCGACCATCGGGCTTTCAGGCGCGGCTACCTTCAGCGCCGGATGTGGATTGAGAAGCGCCATCACGACGGTGAAACCTTCGTAGCTTGAACCGATCATGCCGACACGCCCATTCGACTCGGGTACGTTCTTCACCAGCCAGTCGATGGTGTCGTAGGCATCGGTCGTATCGTCGGCGCCGCTCGGGTTGTAACCCGAATTCACCGGCGGAGCGGTCATCAGGTACACGCCTTCGGAGCCATACTTACCGCGAATGTCCTGATATACACGGATGTATCCGGCCTTGACGAAGACCTCGTCGCTCAGCGGCAGTTCCTCGATCATCTTGTCGGAGTCGGCGCGAGCCGCACGGTGCGCTGCATCGTAAGGCGTGCGCGTCAGCACGATCGGCGCATTCTTCGCACCCTTCGGCACCACGATCACGGTGTAGAGCCTGGTGCCGTCACGCATGGGGACCATCACCACGCGCTTGTCGTAATCCTTCTGCCGCTCCGGCGCGACAAACTTCGCCGGCAGATCATCCGAAGGCAGGCTGGGATCGGCCAGCTTCACCTGCTGCGCCATCAGCCCCATACCCGAACACACACTCATACTCAGCAGGCCAACCGCCAGCCACCGCGAACCATTCACGTCCAGCACCTCGCGCACAAAAGAATTTCAGAGAAATTACGAATGGGGAAAGGGTATCACTGCGCGTCATCGCCAACAGGCACGACTCCACTGTGTTTGAATCAACATGCTCAAACATCTTTGGGGAGACAGTCATTCACGCTTCACTTTTGTTTGTTCTGGCCGTTGTTTTTATCGCCACGCTGGTGCGGTCGGCATTTGGGTTTGGCGAGGCGTTGATCGCAGTGCCTCTGCTGGCGCTTTTCATGCCGCTGCAGGTGGCCGCGCCGCTGGCGGTGCTGCTTTCCATCGCGATCGCAGCGGTCGTCGTGGTCCAGGACTGGAAGCATATTCACCTGCGCAGCGCCTCAGGCCTGCTGGGAGCTACGGTCTTCGGTATCCCGCTCGGCCTGCTCCTGCTGACCCACGCACACCAGGAACTGGTGAAGGCGGGGCTGGGCATCTTCATCCTGCTCTTCGCAGCCTATTCGCTCCTCTCACCCGATACGCTCCGGCTGGATCGCGAGCACCAGCCGCTGCTTCTGCTGGCAGGATTCCTGGCCGGCATTCTTGGAGGAGCGTATGGCATGAACGGGCCCCCGCTGGTCATCTACGGTTCGCTCCGGAGATGGTCGCCACAGCACTTTCGTGCGACCCTGCACGCATATTTTTTGCCTGCCAGCATATTGGGGATGGCGGGCTACTGGAGCGCCGGCCTGTGGACTCGCACGGTGACGCATGAGTTTCTGTTTTCGGTGCCGATTGCGCTGCCCGCGGTCTTCCTTGGGCGGGCTCTCAACCACCGCTTCACCGGCACGGGATTTCTCAAATATGTGTATGTGGGGCTCATGCTGATTGGCGGCATACTGCTTGCCGAAACAGTGACGCACCGGGTGTGAAAATACCAGCTTCCCATCTGCTACCCAGGGTGTATCGACCTAGGCCGTATCCCCATAGAGCGATAGTAAAAGGCTGTCATTTCGACCGGAGCAGGACAGTTTCATCGTCCTGCGCAGTGGAGAAACCTGCGATTCTCCCTGTACCGGCAAAACGCAGGTCCCTCCACTCCGCTGCGCTCCGGTCGGGATGACAACGATATGGGTACGTCCTTTAGTTTCAGACCATCTCGATTGCGGATACAACCTAGTATTCTGTTTCATGGCCATGACGTACCAGACAAACAACCTCCGTATCCGGTCCAGCAAAGTCGTTATTCCTCCCGTCTTCCTCGAGGAGGAGATGCCCCTCACCGAAAGCGCCTCGCGCACCGTCTTCGAGGCGCGGCAGCAGATCGCGAACATTCTCAACGGGGCGGACGACCGGCCTGTGGTCGTCGTCGGGCCATGCTCGATCCACGATCCAGCCGCAGCCAAGGAATATGCCGGACTGCTCAAGGCGGCCATCACCGAGCTCTCCAGCGACCTGATGATTGTGATGCGCGTGTACTTCGAGAAGCCGCGCACCACCCTCGGCTGGAAGGGGCTCATCAACGATCCCTACTTCGACGATTCCTTCCGCATCAGTGATGGACTGCGCATGGCCCGCCGCCTGCTCCTCGAGCTGGCCGAGATGGGTGTGCCCGCCGGCACCGAATACCTGGACATGATTTCGCCGCAGTACGTCTCCGACCTGGTAAGCTGGGGCGCCATCGGCGCACGCACCACCGAGAGCCAGGTGCATCGCCAGCTGGCTTCCGGGCTGTCGTGCCCGGTCGGCTTCAAGAACGGCACCTCGGGCAACACACAGATCGCCATCGAGGCCATCCTCTCGGCGAGCCATCCGCACACCTTCCTCGGCACCACGGAGACGGGGCAGTCGGCCATCCTGCTGACCTCGGGGAATCCAGACTGCCACATCATTCTGCGTGGGGGGCGCGGGGTCACGAATTACGATGCCGAGGCCGTAGCCTCGACCGTCGCGCAGATGGGGAAGACGGGCGTACCGGCACGCATCATGATCGATTGCAGCCACGCCAACAGCGGCAAAGACCATCGCCGGCAAGGCGCGGTGTGCCGCGATGTAGCCGGCCAGATCGCCGGCGGCAACCGCCATGTGATGGGCATCATGATCGAGAGCAATCTGGTGGCCGGCGCGCAGTCGCTGGTAAACGGCAAGGCTCCGGTCTACGGGCAGAGCATCACTGACGCCTGCATCGACTGGCCGGAGACGCTGGTGCTGCTGCGCGAACTGGCCGAGGCCACGCGGGCGCGGCGTGCACGCCCCTGATTACTCTGCCGCGCTGAGAGCCGCCGCAAAGGCCAGGAATACCAGAGCCGCAGGCGAGTAGCCTCCCGGATCGGGCTGGGTGAAGACGCCGGTCTCCGGATCGAGCTGCTGCCGGAACTCCGCGTGCCTCGCAATAGCGTCGCACCAGGCGTGCATCAGCACGCGCTCGGCTTCGTCCTGCCCGTAATGCCGCATCCATCGCGGCGCACGCAATGCTGTGAGCGCCTGCGAAGCTCCGCCCCAGGAGTTGCGCGGGATGGGCCGCACGAAGGCAGGGTCATCCACGGCAATGCTGGTCAGCGGATACGGGGCCCAGAAGGCATGCGGGTTATGCAGCTGCCGCTTCCACACCGCTTCAAAGATGGTGCGGTCATGCCGCTGGCTCGTGTCGAGCACATGCTCGCCCAGCACCCGGCTGATCACATCCGAGCGCACGCGCACAAAGCGATTGTCGCTGTCGAGATCGTAGAAGGCGGCATCCTCCTCGGAGTAAAGCTTGTCGAGGGTCAGCTTCCGGATCTGTTCGGCATCCTCGAGCCAGCGCGCCTCGTCTTCGCGGCGGCCCAGCGCACGCGCCATCTCTGCGAGTGCGCGCCGCGCACCAAAGACGGTTGCAGAGAGGTCCGGGCAGAGTCGCGGCAGCCCCGGCGCAGCAGGACACTTCCGCGCATCACCGTCGGCGCAGCGGTTCGGCATCCCTTTCCAGCGCGGACTGTTGTCGTGTCCCGTGTCGTAGGTGCAGAAGCCCTCCACCAGCCCCGTGCCGCGGGTGTTGCGATAGCGCCGCAGCCATGCATCCCAGTCCGAGCAGGCGCGGTAGGCGGTGTGCAGCAGCTTGTCGTCGGCGCGCAGCTGCGCCAGCTCCCATGCGGTCGCGGCAATCGGCACCACCATCTGAATCTGCGCAAAGCCGACGTCGCTCATCTTCACGCTGGCAGGCAGCTGACCATCCTCGCGCTGCAAGGCGAAGAAGGCCATGTGATTGTTCCGCGCCACATCCAGAGGATCGACATTTCCGGCGGGCAGCCAGCGCTTCAGCTGCGCATAGACCAATCCCTCGTGCGGGCCACACTCCTGCCAGATGCCACGATAGGTGCTGCCTTCGATCAGGCAGGGCTTTGCATATTTTGGCAGCGTAGAAGCGACATTCCCTGCAAGCGTCGCGATCGCCGCATCCCAGGTCACACGCCACGCAGCGTCTGCCTCGACGATCTTCGGCCGCGCAGCTGCAAATACAGTCCGGCTACCGGTCAGGACTGTGGCTCCCACTGCCGCGGCGCTGCGAACAAACTCCCTGCGCGACCATGATGCCCGCATCACGCGCACGCATCCCCGCGCTTCCGCCATGCCCGCGATATAGCCCATAAAACAGCGTGCATTTCCCTCCGGCGGCAACTTCTTCCGTTACTCTGATTCCTTATGCAAAAATCCACCTGCAGCTCTCCCTTCACCACCGACCATCTCGGCATGTGGACTTCGTGGCTCTGCGTCGCGCACTGCCTGCTCACGCCTGTGCTGCTCTCGATGTCCGCAGTGCTCGCACACTTTCTTCCCTCCGAGGAGCATGTTCACCGCACGCTCGCCGTCTTCATCGCCTTTGTCGGCGCACTTGCGCTGGTGCGCGGATTCCGCCGCCATCGCCGCCGCCGCGTCATCGCGCTGATGGCCTCAGGTCTGGCCATTATCTTCTTCACTGCCTTTTACGGAGAACATCTGCCCAGTCATGCGGTCGAAGTCTCGGTCACTTTCTGCGGCAGCCTGCTGATGATCTCTGCCCACCGCATCAACCATACCTTCTGCAAGCGCTGTGACTGCGCTCCGGCCAAGACAAACGCCTGAGAGCGGGCTGTTCCCCACACAAGCCTGCGGAGAGTTTGTATAGGCCACCCGACCAGCTCCTCCGCGCTGTGAGGGCTTCTGTAACAGAAGAATCATCCTCTTTCCGAGCGCACTCCCATACTCTGTTTTGTATCCCCAGTTGCGTATTCTGTTCGCACACACCACGGCCCGGCCATGGTACGCCGCGAAGAAGAGAGAAGCTCCATGCCCTGTAACCCTGAGGAACTGAAACACGTTCCACTCTTTGAATTATTCGACGAGGAAGAACTCGCCGTGCTGGCCAGCCAGGTCGAGCTCAAGCAGTTTTCCGCCCGGCAGCGCATCTTTAAAATCGGCGAGCCCTCGCGCTGCGCCTATGTGTTGCTCTCCGGCCACATCCGCGTCACTACCGTCGATGAGGATCAGCAGGATGTGATTCTCGACGAGCCCGCGCACGGCGACGTCTTCGGCTTCGCCTCCATGATGGATCAGACCGCGCACCAATCGAGCGCCATGGCCATGGAGGAATCCGTCTGCCTCGAAATCGACCGCCATGACATTGCCACGCTGCTGCAGCGCAAACCGCTTGCCGGCCTCGACATGCTCACCATGCTCGGCCGCCAGTTTCACGCCACGCAGCGGCTCATCCAGCTCCGCGCGCACCGCAATGCCAACGAGATCATCGAAGAGGAGTCCACCTTCGGAGAACGGGTTGCAGACATGGTCGCCGGCTTCGGCGGCTCGTGGAAATTCATCATCAGCTTTACGACCGTACTCATCGTCTACACCGCTCTGAACATCTTCCTCAGCCACAGGGCCTGGGACCCCTACCCCTTCATCCTGCTCAATCTTTTCCTCTCCATGCTCGCGGCACTGCAGGCTCCGGTGATCATGATGAGCCAGAATCGCCAGGACGCGAAGGACCGGCTCCGCAGCGAGCTGGATTTCGAGGTCAACCGCCGCGCCGAATCGGAGATCCAGGCTCTCTCACGCAAGCTGTCCCTGCTCGCCGACCAGGTCAGCGATATCGAAGACGGTCTGCGCACAACAGCGCCCAAGGGGTAGCTCAGGGCTGCTGCGCGCAGGGCGATCCGCCTTCGCCTCCGCTTCCGTTGGTCGCGAATGTGGTTTTTGTTCTTTTGAAAGAGAGAAGAACCCGGGTGCCCCACGTCTCGCCGTTGAGACGTGGGATTTTTAATCTGAAGCCAGGATCGCGACCGGCGGGAGCGGGGAGAAATCCTGATTCCGCACGAAGGCGCGAAGCGCGATCGCCTGGACAGCCAGTCCCACTTGGCAACCGACCCCTCGCGGAGTAAGGATAGTTCCGTTCGTTCCGCCTTCCCAAGGCAAGGAAAGGAAACGCGCCACAATGGCTACCTCTACTCCCGTCCAGATCGATCCCCTGCACTACGGATATCCTGTCACCTTCCAGAAGCGATACGGCAACTACATCGGCGGCGAATGGGTTCCGCCGGTCAGCGGCCAGTATTTTGAGAACATCACCCCGGTCACCGGCAAGGTGCTCTGCGAGATTCCCCGCTCCGGCGAGGCCGACGTCGAAAAGGCCCTCGACGCCGCGTACAAAGCTAAGAAAGGCTGGGCCAAGACCTCCGTCACCGAACGCTCGAACATCCTCATCAAGATTGCCGAACGCATCGAAGAGAACCTCGAGCTGCTGGCCGCGGCCGAGACCTGGGACAATGGCAAACCGATCCGCGAGACCACGGCAGCCGACGTTCCGCTCAGCGCCGACCACTTCCGCTACTTCGCCGGGGCTATCCGCGCGCAACAGGGCGGTATCTCGGAGATCGATCACGAGACCGTCGCCTATCACTACCACGAGCCGCTGGGTGTCGTCGGCCAGATCATCCCCTGGAACTTCCCGCTGCTGATGGCCGCATGGAAACTGGCTCCGGCACTGGCCGCGGGCAACTGCGTGGTGCTCAAGCCCGCGGAACAGACACCCGTCTCCATCCTGCTGCTGCTCGAAATCGTCGGCGATCTGCTGCCTGCGGGCGTGCTGAATGTCATTAACGGCTTCGGCCGCGAGGTCGGCAAGGAGCTGGCCACCAACCCGCGCATCAACAAGGTCGCATTCACCGGCTCGACCGCGACGGGCCGCCTTATCATGCAATACGCCTCCGAGAACATCATTCCCATGACGCTCGAACTCGGCGGCAAATCGCCCAACATCTTCTTCGAGGATGTGCTTCGCGACGACGATGATTACCTCGACAAGGCCATTGAGGGCATGGTGCTCTTCGCCTTCAACCAGGGCGAGGTCTGCACCTGTCCTTCGCGCGCCCTGATTCAGGAATCCATCTACGACCGCTTCATGGAAAAGGCGCTCAAGCGGGTCAAGGCCATCAAGCAGGCCAATCCGCTCGACAAGGACACGATGATCGGTGCCCAGGCCTCGAAACAGCAGTTTGAAAAGATCATGTCCTATCTCGATCTTGGCCGGAAGGAAGGTGCGGAGCTGCTCATCGGCGGCGAAGCGGCGAAGCTTGAAGGCGACCTGGCCGGCGGCTTCTACATCCAGCCGACGATCTTCAAAGGCCACAACAAGATGCGCATCTTCCAGGAGGAGATCTTCGGCCCCGTTCTCTCGGTCACCACGTTCAAGAACGATGACGAAGCCCTGGAAATCGCCAACGACACGCTCTACGGCCTCGGCGCCGGCGTCTGGACACGCGACCTGAACCGCGCCCACCGCTTCGGCCGCGATATCGAAGCGGGCCGCGTCTGGACCAACTGCTATCACCTCTATCCCGCCCATGCAGCCTTCGGCGGCTACAAGCAGAGCGGCATCGGCCGCGAAAACCACCTGATGATGCTGGAGCACTATCAGCAGACCAAGAACCAGCTCATCAGCTACAGCACCAAGAAGCTGGGATTCTTCTAATGCCTGAAGTTCCCGATCAGGTCACTGCCACGCCCGCGGCCTTGAAGCTCATCGATGAGCTCAAGGCCGAGCACGGGCCGATCATGTTCTACCAGTCCGGGGGATGCTGCGAGGGCTCCGCGCCCATGTGCTTCCCCGAGGGCGAGTTCCGCATCGGCAGCCGCGACGTGAAACTCGGCGAGATCGGCGGCGCGCCGTTCTATATCTCGAAACCGCAGTTCGAGTACTGGAAGCACACCCAACTCGTCATCGACGTCACGCCCGGTTTCGGCGCGGCGTTCTCGCTCGAGGGGCCCGGCGGCCTGCAGTTCCTTACCCGCTCCCATGTCTTTACCGACGACGAGATTCACACCCTGCGCGACGCCGGCCGTATCTGACAATGCCGTTTGAGCTGTCCCCGTCCGTAACACCGGAAAGCGCCGCTGCAATCAAATAGGCTTGGCACCTGCGCTATGCGGCGTATGATGCCAGCATGCGTGTTGGCGCTGACGAACTCCGCCGGGGCCTGCAGTGTGATGAATTCGAGCCATTCTTCCAGCCCATCGTCACGCTTTGTACGGGCGAGCTGGCAGGGTTCGAGATCCTCGCCCGCTGGCGTCACCCCGAACACGGCATCCTGCTTCCCGACCACTTCATTGCTCTCGCAGAGCAGGATGGCACGATCGGTTCGCTTACCGGGATCCTGCTCGCCAGGGCCTTTGCCATCGCCGGCAGCCTGCCTCCACACCTGCGGCTCTCCGTGAACATCTCCCCTCATCAGCTGCACGACTTCCTTCTCCCGCCGCAGATAGAGAGCCTTGCCGGGTCGTTCCGCTTCCCTCTCTCACGCCTGGTCATTGAGATCACAGAGAGCGCTTTCTTCGACAATCTCGAACACGCCCGCGCCGTCACGCTGGAACTGAAGAAACTCGGATGCCGGATTGCCCTCGATGACTTCGGCACCGGCTATTCCAGCCTGCTGCATCTCCAGGCACTCCCCTTCGACGAGCTCAAGATCGACCGCAGCTTCGTCCACTCCATGACGAAGCACCGCGAAAGCCGCAAGATCGTATCCGCCGTGATCGGTCTCGGCCAGAGCCTGGGGCTGGCCACCATTGCGGAAGGCGTCAGCACCCCCGAAGAGGCCGGACTGCTGCTCGGCCTCGGCTGCGAGGCAGGACAGGGATGGCTCTTCGGCAAGCCGGTGCCCGCCGACCAGCTTCCGGCGCTGGTGCAGACACCGCCGCAGCCTATCCCACGCCAGAGCAGGAATCTTTCACAGGAAATCTTCTCGAGCACTCTTCCCAGCCATCGTCTCGCACAGCTGCAGGCGCTCTATGAAGGGGCTCCGGTAGGCCTTGCCTTTCTCGACCGGAATTTCCGCTATATCGCCCTCAATCAGCAGCTGGCCAGCTTTCATGACAATCCCCTCGAAAGCTACATCGGCCGTACCGTTGCTGAGATGGTGCCCGATATCTATCCCCTCATCCACCCGTATTTATGCCGCTGCCTCACCGGAGAGGCCATTTCCGGGATCGAGATCATCTGCCCAGCCCGCGAGACTCGCCCTGAGACCGCCTTCTTCGTCTCTTATGTGCCTGTTTATGATGAGGCCCACGAGGTCATCGGCATTTCTGTCTCGGTGGTCGACATTACCGAACGGCGGCGCATGGAAGCAGCACTGCGCGAGAGCGAAGACCACTACCGTCACATGGTCGAGCTCAATCCTCAGATTCCCTGGGTCCTGGATCCGCAGGGCATGGCCGTCTCCATTGGCCCGCGCTGGAGCGAGCTGACCGGCTCTACCGAAGAGGAGAGCCTTGGCCGGGGATTCATGCAGTATGTGCATCCCGAGGATCAGCAGCTGCTCGAAAACACGATCGCGCGCTGCTTTCCAATCGGCGAACCGGTGGATGTTCAGTTCCGCGCCCGCACCCGCTCCGGAGGTTGGCGCTGGCTACGCTCCCGCGGCTCGCCGCGGCGCGACAAGCAAGGCAACATCGTCTGCTGGTACGGCAGCACCGACGACATCGACGACCTGAAACGGACCGAGGATGCGCTCCGCCGCAGCGAAGCCCATCTTCAGGCGGTGATGGAATCCCTGTCTCTCAAGCTGCAAAAGCTGGCCGCCTCTTAGACCGCATCTCGCCCGCTCGAGCATCGCGAGACGATCGGCATCCCAGATGCTGCCAGGCCGGAGATTACCTGGCGCTCTGCTTCCCCTTCTCCGCTGCTCCTACCAGGCCTTCCAGCCAGTCTTGATGCGCATTCAGCATGGGGTTCGGCTTCGCATTCCTCAAACCCACAGCAGGCTTGCCGATCTGCGATTCCTGCGTCAGCACGCGCACGCGTCCGCCGGGCAGGTCTTCGATGAGCCACGCATGCAGCACATTGAGCGCTACCTCTTCGCTGCCGTCTACCCAGGCTCTCCATGCCACGCGCGCCGGACTGCCTGCCACCGGGGGCTCATATTCTGTAACCTCGGCTTCTACATCGAGCCCGAAGGTGGTGAAGCGAAAGCGCGCACCGGCACTCAGCTCCGGTCCCTTGCCGCCGTCGAAGCCGATCTTCGAGGCGTTGCTGTAGTAGTGCGGCCATTCGCGCGTATCGTTCAAATATGGCCAGACTTCGGCCGCCGTCAGCCCCTGCACGATCACTTCATTCGATACGTAGTTGTCGGTCGTTCCCGGCAGATATTGTTCAGGCCAGTGAATCGCGTGCATGTTTTTGCTCCTCGCACTTTCTCTATTTGTATTTGCCACATATTGAGTTCCATGATTTGTCGCAAACGCAGTTACAATTTTGCGACCAGCTTGCCTTGCTGCCTGCCCGCCTGCAGTCCCGATTGCCAGCCGAGTGCCGTCGAAGGCAGCACCTTCCAGTCCACCGGGTTCAGGGCCACGGCGCGATTCTCTACGATCACATCCTCGAGGCCTGGCTCTGCAATATGTAACTGCAACAGTTTTAAATCTTCCGGATCATGCTCAGGATGCTATGTCCATCCCCGTGCCGAAATGCTTATTGCTTCCACTCCTTACCCAACCGCCCGACTTCGGGTGCCCATGTCTCGCGCCGGAGACATGGGCAGAACATACACTCACCGCAGCCCGGATCGCGACCCAAGGGAGCGGAAGCCGAAGGCAAACCGCCCTGCGCGAAGCAGCCGAAGGCGAAAAGCCTGGACAGCCAGTTCTAGCGATAGCGTCCGAGCCAGTGCGCGTAGGGCGCCGGCAGCGTCTTCCACGCCGGGTCTGCAATGCCCAGCTCCTGCGCAGCAGCATAGGGCCAGTGCGGATTCGCAAGCATCGGACGGCCCACGGTCATCAGGTCCAGCTTGCCCTCGCGGATCAGCGCATCTCCATCCTTTGGTGAAGCAATAAACCAACTCGTCGTGCCTGGCAGACCGGTTTCACTGAGTACCTTCGCCGCTGTCTCAGCCAGGAAATTCGGACCCCAGGGAATCTTCGCGTGCGGCGTGTTGAAACCCACCGAGACATCGACAAAATCCAGCCCCTCGGCCCTCATCTTCCTCAGCAGCTCGATCGCGTCGGCCAGCATCACCTCGTCGTTGCCGTCGAACTCGACCACGCTGAAGCGCGCCGTCAGCGGACGGTCCTCAGGCCATACGGCGCGCACCGCCTTCAGTGTTTCGAGCAGGTAGCGGCCGCGGTTTTCGGCACTGCCGCCGTACTGGTCGGTGCGCTTGTTCGAGAGCGGCGAAAAGAAGTTCTGCGCCAGGTAGCCGTGGGCAAAGTGCATCTGCAGCCACCCGATACCGATATCGCGTGCCCGCTCGGCAGCCTTCGCCGTCGCCGCCTGCACGCGGGCGATCTCCTCCAGGCTCATCTCTTCCGGCGTACGCGCCAGATTCGCACCAAAGGCCACCGGCGAGGGCGCTATCGTCGTCCAGGCGTTCAGCTCGCCAGCGGGGATATGGTCGTCACCCTCCCACGGCCGGTTGGCCGAAGCCTTGCGCCCCGCATGCGCCAGCTGGATGCCGGGCACCGTGCCCCACTTCTTCATCGCGGCGATGACCGGCGCCATCTTCTCCGCCTGCTGATCGTTCCACAGCCCGGTGTCGGCCCAGGTGATGCGACCCTCGGGTGAAACCGCCGTAGCCTCGATGATGGTCAGTCCAGCGCCGCCGCGTGCCAGCCCCGTGTAGTGCACCTGGTGCCAGTCCGTCATTTCGCCTTCCTGCGCCATGTACTGGCACATAGGCGACACGGCAATGCGGTTGCGCAGTTTCGCGCCTTTCAGCTGGTAAGGATCAAATAATCCGGACAATACCTTGCTCCTTGGAAAAGAATTTCATCGGCAGGCAGCAGCCCGCCAAATTAATTGCATACGCATATATGACGCGCATGCAAGTAATTTCGATTCATGCGATGATGAATTTTCAAGGAGGGCTTCTCCCATCGCGACCTCATCCACCCCCCTGGCCCAGGGCTGGTGCGCGCTTTCCCTCCTGCATGACCGCATCCAGGCGCATATCGAGCGGGAGCTCCAGGCACGCCATGAGCTCAGCGTGCGTGAGTTCTCCCTGCTCAATGTACTCAGCCGCCAGATCGAGCGCGGCGACCACCTGCACATGAAGCAGGTGGCCGATGCCGTCGTGCTGAGCCAGAGCGCGACCACGCGCCTCGTCACCCGGCTCGAGGAGCGCGGCCTGCTTTCCCGCGCGCTGTGCGACAAGGACCGCCGCGGTATCTATACCGATGTAACCCCGGCCGGGCTCAAGCTGCTCGAAGCCGCCCGCCCCACCAACCAGACTGCGCTGCACGAGGCCCTCGACGAGGCCCGCCGCGACGCCCACCTCCAGCCGCTGGTCGCGGCGCTCGAATCCTGCTACGTGCAGGGCGGCACTGGCCGTCCAGGCCTTTCGCCTTCGGCACCCGCTCCCTCTGGCCGCGATCCGGGGGCATTGCAGTAAAGACGAACCCGGGTGCCCGTCCAGGCTCAGCCTGGGCGGGAGGGCACAAACCCCACAACCCAGACCGTTACTCCTTCGCCCCGCTCCACTCCAGATAGGATCTCCACTCGTCCTGACCGGGCATGCGCATCTGGAATTTTCCGTACATCACCGCGCCCTTCAGCTCATAGGTCAGCCGGAACTGCGGCCCCGGACCGGCCTCGGACAGGAAGACCGCAGTCTCCGGCGCCGGGGTCGAAATACTGTAGTGGATGACGTGCCCCTCGTTATCCCAATAGATCGCCTGGAGAGGCTGTCCGCGGCCTTCCTCAAAAACATAGAGCAGATCGTTATGGGCACAGTCAAAGCTCGCCGGCGCTTTGCAATTTCCATCGGAGGTACTGTGCCGTGCCAGGACGTGACCACCCAGTTCCCGCACAAAGACATACCGGCCAGAAGCGCTCGCGCCTCCAGCCCCCTGCGCCTTTGCCAGCCACGTGCCCTCCAGAAAATGCAGCCCGGCCCAAGGGTCCGTGGTGTTGCTCTCAGGACCTGCTCCGGCCGGCGTCTGGGCTGCCAGGGGCAGCACCATCGATAACCACAGCAACAGAACACCCCGTGTCATGCTTCGCATCGCTCCCCCTATGGCCAATCTGCCGCCAGACAGCGCAGCAAATAGTACAGCTCATCTATCCCCAGTGGGTCCTCGCGTCCAGCTTTGATCACAGAGGTCTGGATCTTTTCTCAAGAATCTTTGCATCGCGCCGTACTCTTGACGCATTTAAGATATATCTTAGAAACAACGAAGGAGTATCAAACCATGTTTGGAAAATTTGGAAATCGATTCGATCAGGACAAGCCGCATGGGCACTTCGGCAAGCATTTCCGCAGCGGACGCGAGTTCTGGGGCGGAATGGAAGACGAGGGCCGGGGCGGACGCGGCCGCCGCGGCTTCGGGCGCGAGTTCGGCGGGCGCCTCTTCGATGGCGGCGAGCTGCGCCTGGTCATCCTGAGCTTCATCGCGGAAAAGCCCAGCCACGGCTACGAGATCATCAAGGGCATCGAGGAGCAGATGGGCGGAGCCTATGCGCCCTCGGCCGGGGTGGTCTATCCCACGCTGAACCTGCTCGAAGACGAGGGCTTTGCCACCGTCAACACCGACGGCGGCAAGAAGCTTTACACCATTACCGAGGCCGGCCGCGCCGAGCTTGAGCGCAGCCGCTCCCATGTCGAACAACTCCTCAATCGCATCCGCGAAGTCGGCAAGGCCTTCGGCCCCGGACGCTCGCCGCAGCTGATGCGCGCCATGCACAACTTCAAGATGGCTCTCCGCCTGCGCATGGCCCAGGGTGACATGAGCCGCGAACAGGTCGGCCGCATTGCCGAAATCATTGACCGCGCCAGCCGCGAGATCGAGTCGCTCGATTAACAATCAGGCCGACTCGGGAAAGGAATATCTACCGATGAATGCCCCGCACTCCCAGCAAGACAGCGCCCGGCCGGCGGAAATGCCGGCCGAGGCTCAGCACATCCCGCACCAAAGGCGGATCGAGGAACTCGAATCCGAGAACCGGCGGCTGCTCACGCTTGTCGGCGAGCTGCTGATGACCAACCAGCGGCTTCGCGAACAGTTCAGCAAAAACGGATGCGGGCAGCCTGTGGCTGCCCGCTAGTTTCTGCATTGCAAATCCGGCCTTATTCGTAAGCCAGAGCTCTATTCATACGCCAGAGCATCGATAGGGTCCTTCCGCGCCGCCTTCCACGCCGGATAGATGGCTCCCAGCATGGAGCCAACCAGCGCAATCCCTGCGGCGCGAATCCGCCAGTCCATCGTGACCGGGAAGGGCAGCGATGGGAACTCGAAGTTGAGGAACAACCGCAGCAGCTCGGCGATCACAATGCCGAGCACCACACCGGCCACCGTCACCACGGCCGTCTCACGCAACACCACGTTGACGATGTAGCCCTTCGAGGCGCCCATCGACTTGAGGATGCCGATCTCGCGCGTCCGCTCCAGCACGGCCGTATACATCGACTGGAAGATCACCAGGAAGCCGACGATTACGGCAATCGTGATCACCGAGCGCAGGGCGATATTGAAGCCCGGCAGGTGATCCGGGGTCATCAGCGACATCCACTCCTGCATCGTCTGCACCTGGTAGTTGGCCAGCGCCGGGATGGCATAAATCTCGTTGCGGATCGCTTCCTGGTTCTTGAGATCGTCGCTGCGGATATAGAACAACGAAGCATTGTCCGGATTGCCCATCAGCGTTCCCAGGGTGTGGATGGGCAGGAAGACGCGTCCGCCCTTGCCGTGCTTCACGATGCCGGCGACCCGGTAGGGATGCTTCAGAACCTCAATGGTTGCGCCTACGACGCGGGGAGCGCCATCCTTCGACTTCGAATGCGCGTAAATGTCGTCGATGATGACGTCGTTCGGCCCCTGAAAGGGACCGCCGGAGAGAAACTCAAACGGCTTGAGCGCATTGAACCCGGCGTAATCGATCCCCCAGATGGTCTCGATGCCGCCCTGCATGTTGAAGTCCGTAATGACCGGGGTCGCCACAGCCGCATGGGGCAGTTTGGCCAGGACATCGGCAATTTTTGCAGGAACCGGAGCACCGCCCACCGAGCTGATGAAGCTGGCATTCGGCGGCCGGACAATGATGTCCGCGCCGATGCCGCCCTGCTGGTTGCTGGCGTTGCTCACCTGCCCGATCATGATGGCCACGATCGACAGGATCATCACCACTTCAATAGCCACAGCCACCACGCTGATCAGGGTACGCAGGGGTCGATGCAGAAGATTGCCAAGTACCAGCTTGTTCATGAGTCGTCGAAGGCCTTCCCGCTACCCGATTCAGATCGTCTCTGCCGGGGACTATCCCATATCTGGACAGCCGGAAAAGAGCAGGCAGGCACGCGGTTGCGTCGCTTTCGCGAGTGTAACAAAATGGCACCAAGGCCGTGAGCATCCGCCACGTGCCCGGTTACCGGTTACTTGCCAGGCACCGCATCCATCACGGGTGGCATCAAAAAGCAGATGAAAAATCGCCACAAGCCGATTTTTTTCTTTGACCTGCGATGAACAGGCCGATATATCTGTGGATATCTTCCTGAAGTCTTGAAATCTTTTCTTTTCTGCCGGTTGTAACGAGGTTGGGAGCATGTCCGAATTCGGAACCGAATTGCGCAGGGAGCGGGAAAGGCGTGGCATCGGCCTGGATACGATCAGCGAAGCCACCAAAATCAGCAGCCGCCATCTCCAGGCGCTCGAAGCCGGCCAGTTCGACCAGCTTCCCGGCGGTGTCTTCAATAAAGGCATTGTCCGGGGATACGCCCGCATTGTCGGCCTCGACGAAGAGGCCTGGGTAGACCGTTTCATGTCCGCCTATCGCGGCTCGGGCCAGCTGAAGGATGACGATGCGAACTGGATTCAGTTCGCCGAAAATGTAAGCCGCGGACGCACACCAGAAGAAGCCGACCGACCGGCACTCCGCCTGCGCTGGGCAGGAGTCGCGCTGCTGCTGGCCGTGCTCGCGGTTCTCGGCTGGTTTGTGTGGCACTACGTCAGCAATCGCCTCTCAGCCGAAGCCGCACCGCACCAATCTCTCTCTTCGAGCACCACGGTCGCCGACCTGGCTTTCCACCGTCCCATCGCCCGCTAAGAATGCTGGAAGGCTACCCGCGCTGGCGGCTCGCAACCCCGGTGCTGTTCCGTGCTCTGTCCCGGGCTCTGTCTTAGGCTCTGTCCTGGGCTGAAACACAGCCAATGGCGAATCTCGCCGGTGACCCATCCCATTTCCCCATTCGCTTCCTCGCTTTGTACCCCTCTGCCCTGCTCTAGTACCATCGAGTGAGATACAGACGAACGGGATGTTTCTGACTGTCTCCGGCCCCTCTCCAGGCCGATAGCCTTTTCATGAAGCCGTTTCCTGGCCGGCACTGATGCCGTACATCCCCACCACAACTGGAGGAACTCCGTTTTGTCCGCACGCCAACGATTTCTTTTCACCTCGGAATCGGTGACCGAAGGCCACCCCGACAAGATCGCTGACCAGGTTTCCGATGCGATCCTCGATGCCTGCCTCGAGCAGGACCCCTATTCCCGCGTTGCCTGTGAGACCCTCACAGCAACCGGCCTCGTTGTCATCGCCGGTGAAATCACCACCCGCGCCTACGTCGATTTCCAGACCCTCGTTCGCGGCGTGGTGGCGGCCATCGGATACGATAACGCCCTTTACGGCTTCGACTCCAACACCTGCGCCGTCATTTCGACCATCAACAAGCAGTCCGGCGACATCGCCATGGGCGTGGACACCGGCGGTGCCGGCGACCAGGGCATGATGTTCGGTTACGCCTCGAACGAGACGCCCGAGCTGATGCCGACCCCGATCGCGCTGGCCCACAAGCTGAGCCGCCGCCTCACCGAGGTCCGCAAGAACGGCAAACTCGCCTACTTGCGCCCGGACGGCAAGAGCCAAGTCACCGTGGAGTACGACGCGAACCATAAGCCGGTCCGCATCGACGCGGTGGTCATCTCGACCCAGCACGCCGAAAACATCTCGACCGAAGAGCTCCGCGCGGATGTGCTCAAGCACGTCATCCAGGCGGTTCTCCCGGCCGAACTGCTGGACGAGAACACCAAGTACCACATCAACCCGACCGGCCGCTTCGTTATCGGCGGACCAATGGGCGATACCGGCCTGACCGGCCGCAAGATCATCGTCGACACCTACGGCGGCATGGGCCGTCACGGCGGCGGCGCCTTCTCCGGTAAGGACGCGACCAAGGTCGACCGTTCGGCGGCTTACATGGCCCGCTACATCGCCAAGAACATCGTCGCCGCCGGCCTGGCCGACCGCGCCGAAGTCCAGCTGGCCTACGCCATTGGCGTAGCCGAGCCGGTCTCCGTGCTGGTCGAGACCTTCGGCACCGGCAAGGTCCCCTCCGAGCAGCTCGAGGAACTGGTTCGCGCCAACTTCCAGCTCACCCCGAAGGGCATCATCGAAAGCCTGAACCTGCGTCGCCCGATCTTCCGCAAGACCGCTGCCTACGGCCACTTCGGCCGCACGGAAAGCGAGTTCCAGTGGGAGGCGACCGACAAGGCCGCCGCGCTCAAGGAGCAGGCAGCCGCAATCGCGGCCGTCTAAACCGACAGCACGCACCAGACGGAAAACGGCAGGCCTCACGGCCTGCCGTTTTTCATTGGCCTGGCCCAATAAGAATGAACATCACACGGAACCTCAGACACTCCCGTCTATCCGCTAAGCTCTACCGTATGGACCATCTTTGGACCCCGTGGCGCTATGCCTACGTCACCGACGACCGCAAGTCTGGCCGCAAAGGCGTTCCGCCTGAGCTCGAAGCATGGCCGGAGGACCGTGGGTGCGTCTTCTGCAACCTGCTGGCGGCCGCCGACTACGGCATCGCACAGGGCATGCCGCCGGAGGAGGCCGACCGGGCCGCACTCATCGTCCATCGCGCCGAACATAACTACGTCTGCCTGAATCGGTATCCCTACAGCTCCGGGCACCTGATGGTTGTCCCGCACCAGCATGGATCGTCTTTTGCTGCGCTGAATTCTGCCACCGCGCAGGAGCTCACCGCGCTTGCCCAGCAGGCCGAACGCGCACTTACCGAGTCCTACCGCCCGCACGGCATCAATATGGGCCTGAACCTGGGGCAGGCCGCGGGCGCAGGAGTGGCCGAGCATCTCCACCTCCATGCCCTGCCCCGCTGGGTCGGCGACACCAACTTCATGACCGCCGTCGCCGAAACCCGCATCCTGCCCGAGACGCTGGAAGTAACCTGGGCCCGGTTGCGGGAGGCGTTTGTGAAGACCTCCGCCACCGAATAGGAACCGCCGGGCAGAAGCCCACCGAAGACTGCGGCCCAGCATCCCACTGAGCTGGGAGGTTCCTCCATGCCCCAGAAACCCCAGGACACTGCCAGCCATTCGCCTGCCAGCGTGCAGCACGTCGAAGCCGAGAGCGGTCACAGCGCCAAAACGGATGAGCAGCACAAGGCGCTCGAGCACAACGTGCACACCGGCCGAAACCAGCGCCATCCTGAAGAGGTGCCCGCGCAGCACGCTACCGGCTCTTTCACCGGCGGTGGCGGACCGGGCAAGCGCTAAAGCTCAGGGCTCAGGTAGCGAAGATATGGGTTCGCAGAATGCCCCTTGTTCTACGCGGTTTGTACTCTCTCATCTCGAAATCGAGACGTGGGCACCCGGCTGCAGGTTCTTCCACTATGCGAGACGCAGGAGCCATCCCGCTCAGGTTGGAACGACAGCTGTTGCTGTCCCCGGCTATTTTTCCAGTGGCGGCTCTTCGCCGGAAGCGGCCAGCTCCAGTGTCGCCTCGTCGAGCGCGAGTTCGGCGATCTTCGGCGGCAGCGCCTGCTCAAGCGACTTCGCCGGCTTCACACCGAGCGCCTTCAGCATCTCCGCCTGGCGGATGGCGTTGCCCTTGCCCTGCGCCAGCTTGCCATAAGCATCTTCATAGCTCTTGCGCGCGCGGTCGAGATGCGTGCCCACATCGGTCAGGTCCTTCGCAAAGGCGGCCAGCTTGTCGTAGAGCTCTGCGCCACGCTTCACGATCTCCTGCACGTTGCGGGTCTGCTGTTCCTGCCGCCAGAGCTGCGCCACCGTGCGCAGGACGAAGAGCAGCGTGCTCGGACTGACGAGCAGAACGTTCTTCTCCCACGCCTCCTGCCACAGCTTGCCGTCGCGCCCGATCGCGGCGAGGAAGGCCGGCTCGACCGGCACGAACATGATGACGAAATCGAGCGAATTGAGGCCGTAAAGCTGCTGATAGTTGCGGCCCGAGAGCTCACGGATATGCGCCTTCACGGCCACGAGATGCTTCGCCAGCGAGAGATCCCGCGCCGCCTCGTCCGCCGCATTGCAGGCGTCGTTGTAATCATTGAGCGAGACCTTCGAGTCGAGCACCAGATGGCGGCCTTGCGGCAGGTCCAGGATCACGTCCAGCCGCGCCCGCGAATGGTCTTCGCGCGTAAAACTCTCCTGCACGCGGTACTCGTGACCCTTGCGCAGGCCGGAGGCTTCGAGGATGCTCTCGAGTACGTACTCGCCCCAGTCACCCTGCGTCTTCGAGCCCCGCAAAGCCGTTACCAGGCTCTGTGCATCCTTGGAGAGCCGCTCGTTGAGTGATTGCAGCTGCGCGATCTGCGACTTGAGCTCGGTGCGGCCCTGCAGGCCATCTTTTTCGAGGCTCTCGACCTTGGTCTGGAATTCCCCGAACTTGTCTTTGAGCGGGCGGAGCAGGTTGCCGAGGTTCTCAGCGTTTTGTTCTGTGAACTTCTTCGACTTGGCATCGAGGATGTTGTTGGCCAGCGCCTCGAACTGGTTCGACAGCTCGGCTCTGGCCGAGGTCAGGAGCGCCAGCTTTTCTTCGGCTGCTTTTGCTTCGGAGTCTTTCGCGGCGACGATCTCGGCCAGCCGCGCCTTGAGGCCGGTGTTCTCCTGCTGCAGCTCGCTGCGCATGCGCTCGAAGCTCTCTTCCTCGCGCTCCAGCTCCTGCTCGAGGCTCAGGACGCGGGTGCGCAGGCTCTTGCCTTCGGTCTCCAGCCGACCGTTATCGGTCCGTTGCTGGGCATCGCGCTCGGCCGCCTGCCGTTCCCACTCGCGGCCCTGCCGGTCCAGCTCCTGCGCCTGGCGCGTCAGCTCGGCCTTTTCTCGCTGCGACTGCTCGAGAGCCGCTTTCTGCTGGGCCAGCTCGTGCCCCGCCTGTTCGGCCCGCATGCGCTCGGAGGCCGCCTGCGCCTTGCCCTGGCCCGCAGCCACCACCCATGCCAAAACCGCGCCCACAGCCGCTCCGGCCGCCAACGCTACGATTGCCCACACGTTCATCTCTGCACTATACCGCCGAAACCACCCAGGAGAAGAATAGGCGAAGAATTATTCTTGTTCATTCGCAGTGCAATCGTCCTGCGAACCCACACCTCGAACAGAACGAGACGTGGGGCACCCGGGGTTTCTCGCCCTTAGCGTGCCTTCAGGCCGTCGATGAAGGCGATCACCCCGGGTGCGGACCAGTCCGCCGCGCCGGTGTGCTTCGCCACCAGGGTGCCGTCCTTGGCATAGAGGAAGGTGGATGGATATTGGTTCAGGCGCATGGAGGCAGGGATGTCGTCGTCTTCCATGACATAAAAGGGCAACGTGTAGTGGTTGCGCTGTGCGTAGCGCCGCACCGATGCAGGCGAGTCGAGCCGCGAGATGACGAGGAACTGCACCTGCGCGTCATTGCGATAGTGCTCATAGAGCTTCTGCACGGTGGGCATCTCGGCCACGCACTGGATGCACCAGGTACCCCAGAGGTCCACGAAAACGACCTTGCCGCGAGCCGAGGAGAGCTGCTGCGGCTGGCCATCCAGGGTGCGATAGGCAAGGTCGCTGGCCGGTTCGGGCTCGGCCACCAGCCGGGGCGGCTCCATCTTCGCGGCGATCCGCGCCTCGACAAAGCGAAATCCCGCCCACGCCACAGCCGCGACGGCCACCACCAGCACAGCCAATACGAGAACGACACGCTTCAGCAGCTTTCCCACGGGAGTCTCCACGCGTTCCTACGCTCCTGCCCGGGGATTGGTTCCAGGATTGGCCGTCCAGGCCTTTCGCTTCGCGTAGCGCTCGCGATGCTCGCGGATGAGATCTCCGCGGTGGAGACGGAAACGGGTGCCCCGTCCAAGCTTCGCTTCGGGGGGAAGGTATGGACCTATGCGGTGCGATAGTCCTGCAAACCCACATCTCGAACAGAACGAGATGCGGGGCACACGGGTTCTCAGCTCGCGACCGGAGGGAACAGAGGCCGAAGGCGAAACGCCCGGGCGGCAAGCCCCGCTTTACACTGGTTCTGCCCCCCAGTAGACTTGGAATTTCGGAGCAAGGATTTGTGCGCCCTTCATCCGGCCACACCTCTCCGATAAAGTTTCGCGGAATCAGTACCAAAGAGGAGAGTCACGCATGGCAGCAGTGGAAGAGAAGGTCAAACAGATCATCGTCGAGCAGCTTCAGGTCGACGAAGCCGAAGTCACCCCCAGCGCTTCGTTCCAGGAAGACCTTGGCGCCGACTCGCTCGACGTTGTCGAGCTGGTCATGCAGTTCGAAGAAGCCTTTGACATCGAGATCCCGGACGAAGACGCCGAGAAGATCAAGACCGTCAAGGACGCGATCGAGTACATCGAGAAGAATGCGAAAGGCGGCAAGTAGCCTGTGAAGCGTCGCGTCGTCGTCACCGGGCTGGGACTGGTCTGCGCTGTCGGCAACACCGCCCCGGAAGCCTGGAAAAATCTGCTCGCCGGCAAGAGCGGCATGGGCCCGATTACCAGTTTCGACACTACTGGTTTTTCGGTCACCTTCGCCGCCGAGGTCAAGGACTTCGATCCACTGCAGTTCGTGGATAAGAAGGAATCGCGCAAGATGGCGCGCTTCATCCACCTGGCCCTCGCCGCCGTCCATGAGGCCATTGAAACCTCCGGCCTCAAGATCGACGCGTCGAACGCCGAGCGTATCGGCACCTTCATCGGCTCCGGCATCGGCGGATTCGAGGTTATCGAGCGCGAGCACTCGAACCTCATCGCCGGCGGACCGCGCAAGATTTCCCCTTTCTTTATCCCCGCAGCCATTGTGAACATGGCGGCCGGGCAAGTAAGCATCAAGTACGGCGCCAAAGGTCCGATTTCCGCCACGGCGACGGCCTGCACCACCTCGGCAAACGCCATCGGCGACGCGGCCCGCATCATCGAGCACGGCGACGCGGATGTGATGATTGCCGGCGGCTCCGAGGCGGCCGTCACACCGATGTCTGTGGGCGGATTTGCCGCCATGCGCGCCCTTTCGACGCGCAATGACGCTCCCACACGCGCCAGCCGCCCCTTCGACAAGGATCGTGACGGCTTCGTGGTGGGCGAAGGCGCAGGCATCCTGCTGCTTGAAGAGCTGGAGCACGCCAAGGCGCGCGGCGCCAACATCCTGGCCGAACTCATCGGCTACGGCATGAGCGCGGACGCCTATCACATGACCGGCATTGCCCCCGAAGGCGAAGGCGCCCAGCGCAGCATGCGCGCGGCCCTGCGCGACGCGGGCATCCAGCCGGAAGAGGTCGGCTACGTGAATGCGCATGCCACCTCGACACCGCTCGGCGACGGCAACGAGTCGAAGGCGATCGAGATCGTCTTCGGCGAACATGCCTTCACGCCGAAGTTCAAGGTCAGCTCCACCAAGTCGATGACCGGCCACCTTCTGGGCGGCGCGGGCGGCCTCGAGGCAGGCATCACCGTCCTCGCGCTGCGCGACCAGAAGCTGCCTCCGACCATCAACCTTGAGAACGTCGATCCGGAGTGCCACCTGGACTACGTGCCGAACGTAGCCCAGGACCACAGCTTCGACGTTGCCCTTTCGAACTCTTTTGGATTTGGCGGCATCAACGGCTCGCTCGTCTTCCGCCGCTGGAAGGGCTAAGAGCCAGGGTTTAGGGGATAGGGTGTAGGGTGTAGCTGCACCTTAGCCGGTAGAGACAGAGCGCGTCCTTCGGGATGCGCTCTTTGCTTTTACGCGGTTCCACAGCCACCGCACTCGTAATCCATGAGAATTGGACGGTCACTGAACAACTGCGACTCTTCACCCTCCGTACCTCCCTTCGTAGTCGGGCCTTCGTCATCCGACCGTCGCAGTCAAGGGAGAGAGCATCATGAAGAGATTCGCAGTCGCCGCGTTTGTCGTCGTGGCTGGCCTGTTCGCCTCCAGCCTTCATGCGCAGAACACCGAAGTGCGCTTCACCGTACCCTTCAACTTCATCGTCTCCGGCAAGACGCTGCCCGCGGGCACCTACCGCATCTACGCGCATCCTGACAGCGTATTAATCATCGAGAACGTCAACCGGCCAGTGGGCGCACTGAGCTATATCTCCTTCGAGGGAGCGCCTTCCACGCCCCAGGAAGCGCTCGTCTTCCATAAATGCGGCGATCTCTACTTCCTGCACGAGATCGATTCTTCGACAACCATCGTCAATGGTGAACTGCCTACATCCAAGGCCGAAAAGCAGGCGGGACGGATGGTTGCGTCCGCTGCGCCCCAAAATGTCACGATCGCCCTCAAGAAGTAACTCTGTACCTCTTCTGCCCTGGCCTGCTCAAACCTCAAACGGCGGAGACCTGCGAGTCTCCGCCGTTTGAGGTTGCGGCGCAGGCTGCTCTCAAGCAGGCGCCTCATTCCATCTCTATTTGACGGAAACTCCACGCCGGCTCAACGACATTCCCAGTTCTCTTCGCCTACGCTCCTCTTGCAGTCAGGAGAAGCATCGCCATGAAAAAATTTGCGATCGCCGCATTTGCTTTGGCCGCCGGCCTGTTCGCCACCAGCCGCCTCCATGCGCAGAGCACGGAGCTGCGCGTCACGATTCCGTTCCACTTCATCGTCTCCGGCAAGACGCTGCCTGCCGGCACCTATCGCTTCTACTCCGTACACAGCGACACGGTTATCATCCAGAACATCGACGGCTCCGCCGGTGCGCTGAGCCACATCGCCGCCACAGAAGAGCCGCAGCCTGCACTTCAGTCGATCCTCTTCGACAAATACGGCGATCGTTATTTCCTGCGCGAGATCGATTCCTCAACGGCACTGCTCAATGGGCAATTGCCTGTCTCGAAGGCCGAAAAGCAGACACAGCGGATGGAAGCATCCCTCCCCGCCGAACACGTGGCACTCGCCCTCGGGGAATAATTTCCGCCTGACGCCCCACGTCTCGATGTTGAGACGGTGGCCCGTTCAAGCTCCAAATAGCCTTGAACGGGCCACCGTCCTCTCTTCGCTTGATGAGAAAACAGCAGGTCCCCTGCTGCGCTTACTGCGCCTTCGGAGCAAAGGACGGAGGCGCATCATTCGCGCCTGAGCCCCAGCTCTTCGCAGGTGTATCGGTCAGTTCGAAAACCAGCCGTCCGCCCTGCTGTGCAAAGCTCTCCGGCAGCCATGTTTTCCCGCTGGCCGCACCGTTCACCTTTACGCCGCTCACATAGTAGTGCGTGGCATCGGCCGCCGGCGCTTCGATGGTGACGTCGCCCTGCGCGCGATGCACGACGACCCTGGTGAAGATCGGGCTGCCCAGCACCAGCTCCGCGCGTCCGGGAATCTCCGGATAGAGACCCATCGAGGCAAAGACATCCCAGCTCGACATCTCACCCAGATCGTCATTGCCGGGGATGCCGTTCGGCGCGTTCTTCCAGATCGAATCGAGCACCTGGCGCACCAGCTGCTGTGTCTTCCACGGCTGACCGGCGAAGTCATAGAGCCACGGCGTCTCGATGCTCGGCTCGTTGTTCAACTCCGCGTGCAGATCGCCCGCGTTCGTCACCGCGGGATTGCCCTTGTCGTCGTAGAAGAAGCGATCGAGCCGCGCGACCGCCTTGTCATGACCGCCCATCTGCGCGAAGAGCCCTGCCACATTGAAGGGCACCATCCATACATACTGCGCGGCCGAGCCCTCGACAAAGCCCGCGCCCGTGGCCGGCGTGAAGTGCTGCGGCTTGTGGTCGCTGTCGTTGTCGTCGTCGACGATTTCCATCGGGAAGGTGCCGTCGGCATTGCGGTTCATGAAGTAGCCACCGTCGGGCGCGGCCTTGGGGTTCCAGATGTTCTTCCAATACTGCGCACGCACGAGGAAGCGCCGCTCGACGGCCTTGTCGCCAAGATGCCCGGCCAACGCCGAGATGCTGAAATCCGCAGAAACGTCTTCGAGTGTGTCCGCAGCAGGCCCCCAAGCAGGCGCACCCACCGGGATGTAATGCAGCTTCAGATACTGATCGAGGCCGGGACGCTGCCCCGCACACTCGACCGGGCATCCACGGTCGCCCAGATCCTCCTTCGACGGAATTTCCGCCGCGTGCACCAGCGACGCGAGCGCAGCCTTTCCATCGAAGCTGTGCCCACCGAAGGCCCAGATTGCCGCCACCGCGCCATCGGCCGGATCGCCGTTCATCACGTGCGTCGCGCCCCCAAGATGCGTCCATCGATCCCAGCGGCCGTTATCCTGCTGCGACTGGTTGAAGAGGCTCTGCGCAATGTCGCTTCCGCGCTCCGGGTCGAGCCAGGTCAGCAATTGTAACTGTGACCGGTACACATCCCATCCGGAGAAGTTCGCATACTGCACGTGCTGCGGAGCGAGTACCCGATGCACCTTCTGGTCCATCCCCATGTATTCGCCGTTGACGTCGCTGTAGGTCGTCGGCGTCATCGATGCGTGATAGAGCGCCGTCGTGAAGACCGTCTTCTGCTCGTCGGTGCCGCCTTCGGTCTCAATTCTGTTCAGCTGCGCGTTCCACGCCGCCCGCGCATGCGCCGAAATATCTTCATACGTCGTGCCGGTCTTGCTGTCCGCTTCGAGGTTCGCTGCCGCGTTCGCCTCGCTTACGTATGAAATACCGATACGCACCCGCACCGTCTTGCCCTGCCCAAAGCCCAGCCACACCCCCGAGCCGTGGCCGGCCTCCGGAAATCCCTTCGGGCCGAAACCCGTGCCGCCTTCGGCCGTCGCCGCGCCCGGCATCACCTTGTCATCCTTCCAGGCGCCCGTCTCGGTCACCGGCTGGTCGAACTTCGCCACAAAATGCAGCGTGTAGTAGGGGCGGCGATCCTCTTCGTTGATGTAACCGCAGAAATTGCCGCTGGTTACCTCTCCGGTCACGGTGCCGGTCGCCGCATCTACTTTCGTCTGCGCCGCAGTAGAGCCCACTTCCGAATCCGACGTCCGCACCAGCACGCGCGACGAGGCATCTGCCGGGAACTGGAAGGTGGCAACGCCCATGCGCAGCGCAGCCGACAGACTCACCTCCACACCGTTCGCCAGCTTCACCCGATAGGAACCCGGCTCGGCCTTTTCATCTGCATGCGTGAAACCCGCCGCGTAAGCGCGGCGATAATCGCTCGACGGCGACTTGTCGACAGCCACGGTGATCGGCATGAAAGGCACATCGCCCGAGCCGCCTGCGCAGCCCCATCCCTCCACGTTGGTCAGGCTGAAGCCGCGCAGCTCCGTCGCGCGATACTCATAGCCGCCAGGCGCCGCGATCGGCCGTCGCGGATTGACCGGCGATGCTTCCGGAGTGAACTGCACCATGCCGAAGGGCATCGTCGCGCCCGGAAATACGTTGCCGCCATTCGTCGTACCGATCAGCTGATTCACATAGGAAGCACGGTCACGCTCCTGTGCAAAACCAGCCGAGGAGAGCACGGCTCCCATCAGGCAGACAGCCAGCGTTTTTTTCCCGGCAGGGCGAAAACGGAGATAGGCGGAAACGATACCACGGAGAGGGACAGAGCTGGCCACTGCATGCATGCGTCCATCCTAATTGCTCCCCGCCCCGTCTGCACGCGCTTCCATGAATGCTCGAAACAAGCACCTTCCCAGCCTGTACACCGGAGAGTGCGGATCACAGGCTTAAGAGATGGATTCCTCGTCGGGAAAAATCATTCTTTCTTCAGCCATAAAAATTCATCCTCCATTGACGCGATTTAACCGGTGATTTCCATATTTCAGGCGGTTTGCGAATTAACCTTCTTGCAATAGATTTGCGCGCGATTTCACGCATCTGACATTGCAAAAACAGTAACGAGGACATAATCATGCCCTTGCCTTCCGTAGAGATCAGTGGAAGCGTCCTGCAGCAATCCATTCTTGCCTCCGTGGAAGTCATCCAGGAGCTGAATCAGCACTGGTGGTGCATGATCGTATGCCGCCAAACCGAAGATCAGCGTCTGGACGCGGAGGATCTCCTCGGGCAAACGGTGAAGGTCCAGACGACAGATGAAGATGGCACTTCTCATGTCCACTTTTCCGGCTTCTTCTACGACGTCAAAATGGAATATGAGATATGGGGAAGCTATAAAGCTCAGCTCACGGCGGTGAGCGATAGTTACAAGCTGGATGTGACGGCGCGCAAACAGTACTACGCGGAGCAGACGCTATCCTCGATTGCCGGCACCATCGGCGGCCGCGACGGCATTCCGGTCAGCATCAATGCCGGAGGCTCGAAGGCGCTGAACTACGTGCAGTATGGAGAGACCGATTTCTCCTTTCTGAATCGCATTGTGGATGACTACGGTGCGTGGTCACGCCCGAACGAGAGCGGTCTCGAGGTTTACGACAGCTTTCAGAGCGGTGCCTCGTTGAACTGGCGGGAAGAAGGAGGGCTGGTCGAGTTCAGCCTCCAGGGCGCACTGGCTCCGGCAAGCTTCGGCGGCTCGCACTACGATCATCACCTCATGCAGTCGCAGACCTTCGACAAGGTCTCCAAGCCGCCGCAGTTTTTCGATGGCGGTCAGCGGCTCACCGGCGCAGTTCTCACTGCTTCACAGAACCTGCCTTCCGGATTTGAGCCGCAACGGGCTCGCGCCACCACGCTGGATACGTACAACGATCAACTGATGGCCGAGAGCGAACGCTCGATTGGCGGCGCCGTGATTGGCCGCGGCTGCTCCCGCAATCAGAACTTGATGGCCGGCAATACCGTGACGATCAGCGGCGTGCTGGATGCCAAAGGAACATACGGGCTCGTGCGCGTGGAGCACCACTGGACTCCGCAAGGCTACGCGAACAACTTCCTCTGCACTCCCTGGATGCAATATCGCAACCGGCGCGCACCGGCTGCTAGGGTCTGGAGCGGGATCGTACCGGCACGCGTGGTGGATCATGACGATCCCAAGAAAATGGGCAGGATCAAGGTACGGTTCTTCTGGCAGGAGATCGATGGCTCTACGCACTGGGCCCGCACTACCAGTCCGCATGCCGGCCCCGGCCGCGGCTTCATGTTCATGCCGGAGGTCGGCGATGAGGTCGCAGTGGCGTTTGAGGATGGCGATCCGGAGCGTCCGGTCATCATCGGAGCGCTTTGGAACGGGGTTCACGAGCAGCCGCGCGATGCCTTCTTCGGCGGCGAAATCCCCAACAACGACATCAAACGCCTGCTCACCAAGAGCGGCAACCGCATCCAGTTCATCGATAAACCGGGCAAGGAATCCGTCGTGGTGGCGACGCCCAACAAGCTTCGCATTGCCATGCTGGAAAACACCGATGAGCATGGCCGGTCAACCATCCTGGTCCATTCCGAAGACGGTGATATCTGCCTGAGCGCACCCAACGGCCAGGTCCATATCCGCAGCAAGTTCTTCACCAAGGAGACGAACTGATCATGACTGTCGTCATGGATACCGAAATCAAGATCGGTACGCGGACATATGGAACCAGCGATCATCTTCTTCCTCCGCTCGGTCCGCGCATCCCTTTCAACGGCTCGCCTGCGTTTCAGGAGTGGGACGAGGTCACGGGCAATGTCATGCGCGAGATTCGCGGCAACCTCATTTACAACCAGACCGGGAACATGACCAGCGTCCTCTCCGGCACGCTGGATGAGCTCATCGAGACCGACCACATCTATCTGCTCATGGGGAATCTGACCGCGACAGTAAGCCAGAAGAGCAATCTCACCTTCTTTGGCCCCTACATGCAGTTGAACGGAAGCACCAGAACAGAGCACTTCACGGGCAAAGTGACGCGTCAGTATGAAGACACGCTTTCAGAGTCACAACCGGAGACTTGGCTGCAGTACTTCAAGGATATCTTCCACCGCTATGATTTCCGCGTTACGCTCTATGACGTCCTGAAGCTCGACGTCTGCGTGGCCGCGGTGAGCATCAATGGAGCCAAGTTTGATGTGAGCATGTGGAAGGGCGACATTAATATGTTCAAGCTCGACACCGCATCCATCGATGCCGAAATCAAAAAGTTCAAAGCGACGGTCAGCGCCTTATGGGCAAAAACACTGGTAACCGGAGCACTGATTGCCGTGCTTCGCTTCGGTACGCCCTTCAAGCCCAACGCGCTGCCGGCTCCAACCCCAATTACACCGTTCGACTAAGGAAGATATGGGCCTTCTATCTTCGGCAATTCAGATTCTTCATCCGGGAGGCGGCGATCTCGTTCTCTATTTCCCACCGGAATATCTCGCTGCGATTCCTCTCGCCCTCTTCGGCTTTCCCCTGGCTCTGGTCATGGCCATGCTGATCCGAAGCCAGGGGTTCAAGCCAGTTTCGTTTCTTCTGCTGCTCGGCTTCATCCCTGTCGGTTTGTTCTTTTACCTGGTAACAGGCTCATCGACCCTGACCTTTTCGCAGTCGAGCAGGAACCTCGAGATCAAGAACCGTGTCTTCTTTGTGACCAGCCGCAATGTCTATCCACTGGCCACGGTGGATCACGCCGAAGTACAGCAAGATGACGGACGCAGCCACATCCTCTACATCGCGCTAACATCCGGCGAGCGCATTCCCACGGGCAGCGGGTGGAATCCTCGCAAAGGACACTTCCAGGCTGCGGATGCGATCAATCAATATCTCTCGCAGGTGAAGGGTCAGGCTGGAGCGATTCACCCCATGCCTGCCGGCGTGGCCTCACCATCAGCTGATTCTGAGATAGAGGCGGCAAAGAAGGCAGCCATGGCGCATGCTGCCAGCACGCGTGCGCAGATCGTGCAAGCCGTCGAGCAGGCATCCAAGCCAGCAAAACAACCGCAGTAGACTCCCCGGGGCCCGATCCGACATGAATCAGGAAGCGTCGAACAAGGAAACACGCAGCCGCCTCAATCCGGCCAGCGAGCAGGCACTGCTCCCGATCCGCAGGGCGCGCGATGTAAGCGCCTGCGCTCTCTACTGGCTGCCCGTATCCAACGTGCCCGCGTATGGACGCGAGCGCGACTGGTTACAGCATTTTTTCGACGAGCTCCACCTGGAACTTACAGTAGACAATCGGCTGCGGCAGGAGAGCTTTCTGCAGATGAAGCTGACTGCACCGCAAGGCTACGTGAAAGACGCCCTGCACCGGCACCAGACCAAGCTCATGCCCCTCATGGGATTGGGCCGCAAACCCAACGGAAAGATTCCGCCGATTCCGACAGAAGAAGATCTCGATCAGGTTATCAAGGGAAAAGCCAAGTTCGACTTCAATGAATATGTAGCCGATTATGTGTTCTGGTTTCTGGAACGCAACGAAGCTTGGAAGCGCGAGCTCTTTCTCGGCAGCGGCGGCTATACGATGATCTATCTTCCGCATGATCCGGCAACGACACCGCCGCCTATTCCGGACTATCCCGTGATCCGCGAGATGCCCGCGTTCAAAAAGTTCGATGCCGACGCACTCTGGCAGGCGACATTCCTGCTTGGCGACGCTTTCTGCGAAAAGAGCAAGCAGGTCTTTGGCAAGGGCCTGGAAGAGGAGCTGGCCTACGAGGGACTTACTTTCATCCTTCCCTTCTGGAAGGCGCGCGACTTTCTTGCAGCGGCTTCTGAAGAGCTTTCTCCGTGGTTCGAAGTCTTCGATATCTTCATCACTGAAAGCCCCGACGATCACGGCATGCTGATCGCCGCCAAGGATGATCTCGACGAGACACTTATCCGAGTGCTGGATTGTCTCCGCGCCAAGGAAGAGCCCCATCCTGTTTTTGAGCCAGAGTTGGAGACACAACGATGACGGCTACCTGGGAGCTTGAGCAGTTACCAATTGCCGACAGCGAAGGCGAACCGCTTTCTGCACTTCGTATCTCCTGCAAATTTCCGGCACCGGAGCAGCAGCGCCTGGAGCTCGCCGGCATGATCTCAGGCTGTCAACGCTGGCTGAAAGCGCACAGGACCGCACCTTTGCGCAGGGAGCTTTTCGTCCAGATGACTCAGCTTCCCCGTCCCGGCGGCGCTGCGCCACTGAGCCGCAACGCATCGCGCTGGATGCCCGGAATCGCAATGGGGGTATGGCCCGACCGCGAGCCGCCGCGGTCCATGCGCAAGGAAGACTTCACGCATCGGCCACCGAACACTCCATTCCCGAGACTGTCCGACGAGGCGCGCAGGATTCTTGCCAGATCCGAAGAGGTAAAGCTCGAAGTGGAATCAGAACTGAGTGGTTCCGGAGCTTTGCTTACCGTGATCGCGCCGGAGGGTTGGGCTGAAACAGATGGCAGGCATATCTCCGCAAAGCTCGAGGAGCGGATCGCCGATGAGGTCTGCCGCACTTATCCTCTTTTTATCCCGCTGTTCGACGCACACACGCTGACCCATCTCTCGCGGGACGAGCGCAATCAGTACCTGAGAGGGATCGAGCTATACATACGTGAAGACAGCCAGGATCGATCGGTCCTGCTCCTCTCCCGCACGCCATTTGAGGAAACGCTCGCGATGCTGGAGAGCACCGTCGAGACGACTGCCCCGGCATAAAGCCCGTCGCTTGTCGCGCGATCCGTTTATCGTTCCACTCTAGTCGATCGTCACAACGATGCAGGTTGCGTTGTCAAAACCGCCGGAGTCATCGGCTGCGTGGATCAGGTGCTGGCAGGCCTGCTCTGGTGTAGCGGATGCGAGCAGCAGAGAGAGCATGTCGCTGTTCGAAAGCGCCTTGCAGATGCCATCCGTCGCGAGCAGAAAGCAGTCTCCCAACTGCACCTGCACCATCGTCACGGTAGGCACGACAACATCGGATGCGCCGAGAGCCTGGGTAAGTGTGCTGTCGAGACTGGCAGCGTCCGCAGAACTGAGACGAAGCGGGTCTCTGCGGAGGATCTGCACCAACTGGGAGTCATCGTCGGTAAGACGATGGAGGCTTTCACGCCGCAACAGATAGGCGCGGCTATCACCGATATGCGCGATCCACATGCGCGAGCCGTCAAAGTGCGCGGTGACGATGGTCGTACACATGCCCGCGTAGGCTTCTTCGCGCTGTGCGGCGCGAATGGACCTGTTGGCCACATGGATAGCCCTTTGCAGCTCAAAGCCTGCATCGTTGAAATCCTCTATCGAGTGCGGAAAGCGGCTGAGCACACAGTCCACTGCGGAACGGCTGGCGACCTCTCCCGCCGCGCGTCCCCCCACGCCATCGCAGACAATAAAGAGTCCGCGATCTAAATCGAAGCCGAAAGCATCCTCGTTAGTGCGGCGGGCCCGTCCGCGATCGCTGGACCCAGCCGCTCGAATGCGAATATCCATCGCGGATTTCTCCAGGTTCTATGCCTGTCCGGCGGGACGGCGACCGTAATCGAAACGCAGCTCCACGTTATTAGCGAGAGTGATGGTATTGCCACGCCGCAAGAGTCTCGGCTGTCCCGGCTGCAGCGGCTCGCCGTCTACCAGGGTTCCGTTTGCGCTCTTGAGATCGGTGATATAAAGCTGCCCATTCTTACGCGAAACCTCGCAGTGAAAGCGGGAGATCGTGTGTTCGATGTCCTGGAGGACGATGTCGTTCTTGTATGTGCCGTTCTGCGGCACGGCTCCGATGCGCACGGTGTCCTTCTCGATCGGATAGCTGCGTCCGACCTCGAAGCCACGCTTAACCTCGAGGTGAGGAAAGCGCTGCTGACGGCTGCGGCGCATCCAGAGAGCGGCAAGACCGAGTATGCCGACCAGGCCCGCTCCTCCACCCAGGAAGTACAACCGCGAGCGCACGGCTTGCGCCGCACTCAAACGGCTCCGCAGATCGTGCACCGCGGGATTGCCGGGAGAGAGCTTCTCGGCTACAGCAAGTGCAGAGCTTGCTTCAGAAATCCTGCCGTTCAGGAAAGCCATACGCGCCTTCTGCAGGGATTCGCTGGTCTGCACCGCGCGGTTCTGTGCTTCCTGCTGCTGATTCACCTGCTCGTTCGCAGCATGCTCCTGCGCCTGCTGCGAGGCCTGGATGCGCGCCTGCGCATCCTTGTATCCCTGCACGGCAACGGCGTTATAGGGATCGATCTGCACGACCTGGCCATAATCGTCGAGCTGCTGCTGCGGATCATTCGTAGAGAGAGCGTGCGCCATCAGCGCTGCAACTTTCTTCTTGTTCGCCTGATCTTCAGCATCCTTCTTGGTGGCTGCCTGCTGTTGCGCGAGAATCGCCTTCTCTGCCTCCGACGCGGGTGGCGGCGGTGCAGTTGCAGGCTGAGTCTGCGGAGCTGCCGCTACGACCGGAGGCGGAGGAGTATGCGCCGGCGCTCCGTACAGCTTCGAAGAAAGCGTCAGGTAAAACATGCGGCTGACATTGATCTCGTCGCCGGCAGGCAGCAGCAGCGTAAGCGCGCCACCCGAGGTCTTGGCGCCCTTCAGAGGGCTCGCGTTCTCAGCGCGCGTGTCGGTATATACCGTTACCAGTGAGCCATCGATCCAGACTGCAAGCGTGCGGTCAGAGAAGACGATGGTCTGATCGATACTTTGAATCCCCTGCTGCGGATGCGGCGCGAGGCCATTGATCTGTCCAGCATTCGGGCCAATGCCAACCTCATAACCACCGCTGAGCTGCCCCGGCGAGGTTCGCACGGAGAGCACCGTCGTCGAATTGCTTTTCACAGTTCCGTGCGCCGTGATCTGCACGATGCCGTTTTCGAGATTGTTGCTGTACTCCAGGCCGCCGGGACCATCCACCCCGTGGATCGCGCCGGAAACAACACTCCATTTCGCCTCATGCGGCTTGGTCGAACCACCGCCGATACCGAAGGTGAAGGTTTTGGCCAAGTCATGGCCGACACCGCCCTTGGCATTCGGCGCCTGGGCGATGCTTTTCCAGCCGCTGAGATCGGTGCCGTTGAAGCTCTTGCTGAGTCCGAGCGGAGCGACCTTGACTCCGCGAATCTGCAAGGAGCCCTCACCCGTGGCGGTAAAGCCGATATAGCCTGCGCGTGTGCCGAGGTCTCCGGCGTTGCCGGAAGGCAGGCCATCGATCTTGACGTTGATGTGACCATGAGCCGCCTCGACCTGGACACGATGCCAACCCGGCGTCAACGTTGCGATCGATGAGTTGGACAGCGTTTCAATGCCGCCGACACCGGCACTCGCGCCGGAGGGATCGAGATCGATCGTGAATCCTCCGCTGCCGTCGCGATCGGTCCAGAGGCGAAGCTTGCTTCCCATGCTTCCGCTGGCGTTGTACTCGAACTCAAGGTTCATTTCGCCAAAGGGCACAGCGCTGATCAGTGTGCGCTCGCCACTGCCGCCGGCCGTAATCGCGCCGCCCGAGACATTCCAGCCTCCGTGCTGATTCCATCCCAGCAGCGATGTGCCATTGAACAGCTTAAGCGGTGCCTGGGCCCGCGCAGGTGCGCCCGTCAGGACTACGAGCAGCCCGGCAACCGAGAACCACAACCATGCGAAGATCGAACTCTTCCTGAAACCCATTACCGTGCCAACTCCTCTCCCTGTAGTTCTTCCGGCATCGCCGTGGCTGGTTGCTCCATATCCTCTGTGGATTCGATCGTGAACTCCAACTCGTGCGCGGGCGGTTCGCCTTCGCTCGCCGATGGCACAGCCACAGCATGGATTCGCAGTGTGCTGTGTGGCGTCGCATCCCCGGAAAGCAGGATGTCGGCGAGCGGCGAGAGGACTTCCCTCTGCAGCACGCGTGCCGAAGGACGTGCACCGTATTCGGGATCATAGGAAAGCTGCGCCAGGTAATCGACCGCTTCGGCGGTTGCTTCCATGTGAAGCTCACGGTCTTCCTGCAGCTTGCGCGTGAGAGACCGCAGATGCGTCTCGACAATGCGGCGCAGCTCCGGCATGCCAAGGGTATGAAACGGAATGATCTGACCGATGCGGTTATACAGCTCGGGGCGCAGGCTGGCGCGGACTGCATTCAGCAGGATCTCCTGCCGCAGCGCATCGTCTTCTCCTGCACGCATCGACTCACGCACGCCGAGGTTCGAGGTGAACAGAACGACAGTATTCGTGAAGTCGCAGAAGCGGCCCTTGGCATCGGTCAGGCGGCCTTCATCGAGCACGCCGAGGAGAAGGTCGAGAATCTCAGGGTGCCCCTTCTCAACCTCATCGAAGAGCACAATCGAATAGGGCGATCGCCGCACCTGCTCGGTGAGAAAACCACCCTCATCGGAACCGATAAGACCAGGCCTCGACCCGATAAGACCGGCTGCCGAAGAGGCATCCTTGTATTCACCCATATCGATGCGGATCAGTGCGGTATCGTCATCGAACAGCGCTTCCGCCAGCGCCTTCGCTAATTCGGTCTTGCCCACGCCGGTTGGACCGACAAAAAGAAATGAGGCCGGCGCACGCTTCAGCTGCAGGTCTGTGCGCATGCGGCGCACGGCTTCGGAGATGGCACGAACGGCCTCCGGCTGACCGTAGACACGTTCGCCGATCCGCTCTTCGAGCTGCAGCAGGCGGTCACGCTCACTCTCCAGCATGCGCGCCACCGGCACACCGGAACGCTCTCCGACAACCTCAGCGATGTGCTCCGGCAATACCTTATCTGCGATCCGCGTATCCTGCGGCGCGTTGTTGCGCAGCTCGTCGAGCTGCACCTCAAGCGCTGCGTGCTGGGTTTCCAGGTGCTGCAGCGAGCCGTAACGGATCTCTGCGGCGTGCGTAACATCCCCTGAGCTTTCCGCAGCCTTCAACAGTCGCTCGTTTTCATCGATCGCCTGTGCCGTACGTGCGAGATCGGCACGAGCATTGCGCTGCCGCTCCCAGAACTCGAGCCCTGTTTGCACCCGCGGCTCCAGTTCGGCGATCTCCGTCCGCAAGGCATCGATACGCTTCCGCTGTGTACTGCTGGCCTGAGGGAGCGCTTCTAGCGTCTGGAGCTCTGCGCGCAGGCGCGTGAGCGTGCGCTCCTGATGATCGAGCGCGGTGGGCCGTGATTCCAACTGCATGCGCAGACGTGCGGTGGCCGTATCCACAATGTCGATCGCCTTGTCCGGAAGGAATCGATCACGCATGTAGCGTCGCGAGAGCTTGACCGCAGCGGAAAGCGCCTCATCGGTGAGATCGACCCCGTGAAAGGCTGTATAACGCTCGCGGATTCCGCGCAGGATATGCATCATCGCATCGTCGTCAGGCTCGCCGACCTGCACGCGCTCGAAGCGCCGTGCGAGTGCGCCGTCCTTTTCGATGCGCTCACGATATTCATCGAAGGTTGTCGCGCCGACGCAGCGCAGCTCGCCGCGTGCGAGGGCAGGCTTCAGGATATTGGCGGCATCCATCCCTCCTTCAGACCCGCCCGCGCCGACCAGTTGATGGATCTCATCGAGGAAGAGGATGATCTCGCCCTTGCGTTCACGCACCTCGTCCACAATGGTCTTGATGCGCTCTTCAAACTCGCCGCGATACTTCGCGCCAGCGACAAGACTCATCAGATCGAGCGCAATGACACGGCACCGCTTCAGGCTGTCAGGCACGTCGCCCAATGCAATGCGCTGCGCGAGCCCTTCCACAATGGCCGTTTTGCCCGTGCCAGGATCGCCGACCAGCACCGGATTGGACTTGGTCTTGCGCAGAAGAGTCTGTATCAACTGACGGACTTCGTCGTCCCGACCGACGACAGGCATCAGCTCTCCGGCCCTGGCTGCAGCCGTCAGATCGCGCCCGAAGCGCTCGAGCATGGATGCGCCACCGGCAAGATCGTTATTCTGCGCCTTCGCCGATGCTGCCACAGACGCGGGGTTGTTCTGTGATCCGGCGGAGGGTATCTGCGTGGAGAGGGTTTCGTCCGTGAGTCCAGCGCGGCGAAGAATGGCGCGCAGTTCCCCATCACTGCCCATCAACGCAGCCTGCAGCACATTCATCGGAACAGCCGCAGGCTGGCCCTGCTTGTCCGCAATCGCAAACGACTCTGTCAGCAGGCCGCGCAGCGCCTGCGAGGCAAGCGGACGGCGCCCGGCTTCGAGCCGCTGCGTGGAAAGCTGATCGGCGCGCCGCGACAATGCATCGAGCAGTGACATCGCTGTTTCAGGATGCTTCTGCAACACGCCGCGCAGTCCGCCGCGCTCACCATCCAGCAGCAGAAGAAGCAGGTGCTCGGGCTGAATCAGCGCCTGTCCGCGTTCCTGCGCGAGCACGCGCGCACCGGCGAGTGCGGACTCCAGCTCATCAGAGATTTTGCTCAGGTCCAGGGCCATACTCTACTCCAGCCTCCGCCGACGAGGCTTATTCGGATCTTCGCCGCCCAGCGTCGATGTGGATGACGATTCGCGCGGCATCCACGGTGGCTGCACGTGCGGCGTGGGCTGCAGACCTGGAGGCGAAACGGTAGATGTCGTGTGCAGATCAGGAAGCCGGCTTTCTTCCGCCGCTGCCGGCGGCACTTCAGAACGTCGTCCGCCATTGGCCGACCCGGAGCTGAAGCCGGATGGCTCGGAAGGCGTATCACGCTCGAGGATGCGTGCGGGCTGCTCACGCTGTCCTGCATAAAAGCGATGACGGATGAAGAGCAACGCCGTGTGCACCGTGTGATAGGCCGGCACGGTGACGCGAACATCCGTAATGGTCGGGACATCCGGCGCCTGGAAGTCGAGCTCGATGTTGTACTGGTCGTCCTGGCGCACATCGCCTGTAAGGATCAGGCTCTCGCGACGGAATCCCGACCCCTCGTTGAGGCGGATCTCGGCGCCGATGGATGTGCCGCGCACCCATGGGGCATTGCGATCGCCGATCAGAATCAGCCGATAGCGGTCGCGACCTTCCAGGCGCAGGTTCGAGAAGAAGATCGTCATCTCGTCCGCAATGCCCTGCACACGCGCCGGACGCGCCGCCAGCTTGTACAGGGCCTTGCCGCCGCGATCGAAGATGAAGTTCGTGCTTTCGAGCGTGTTGCTCTTGCGGAAGTCGATGTACTTGCCTTCGAGCGCGCGCTCGAGACGCTCCAGGCCCACCAGGGCAGCCGTCGCTTTGCGCACCTCCAGGCCAAGGTCTTCCTCGAGCCGCAGCGTGCGGCTGAGCTGCAGCGTGTGCTTCTGCTGCTCAATCAGGCCGAGCCACTCGGTCTCGCCCGTGTCGCGCAGCGTGTCGTAATACGTCTGCATCCCAGGCGCGAGATCGAAATAGATCGCCGCCGAGTGCAGCAGTTCACGCACGCGGCCAAAGAACTGCGCCGGCGTCTGCGTGCGCTCCAGCAAGGCATAGGAGGCATTCTGCAGCTCCAGCACCATCCGCTCCGCAAACTGCATTGAGTCACGGTCGACTTCTGTTTCAAGACCACGCTCGGTAAAGAGCACCATGAACTCGCGCATGGCCCGGTGCAACTCCGCATAGCCGGCCGCCAATCGCTGCACGGCTTCGAGGATGCGGCGCGTGCCGGTCATCAGCTCCGAGTGGCT